>NZ_MBPN01000127.1 GCF_001695625.1 Pseudomonas defluvii | reverse complement strand
TCGCACTACACCGACTGGACCATCGGCCACGTACACGCCGGCGCTCTGGGCTGGGTAGCGATGATCTCCATCGGCGCCCTGTACCACCTGATTCCGAAGGTCTACGGTCGCGAGCAGATGCACAGCATCGGCCTGATCAACGCCCACTTCTGGCTGGCCACTATCGGCACCGTGCTGTACATCGCCTCGATGTGGGTCAACGGTATCACCCAGGGCCTGATGTGGCGTGCAATCAACGATGACGGCACCCTCACCTACTCCTTCGTCGAAGCGCTGCAAGCCAGCCACCCGGGCTTCATCGTCCGTGCGCTGGGCGGTGCGTTCTTCGCCTCCGGCATGCTGCTGATGGCGTACAACGTCTACCGTACCGTACGCGCCTCGAAGCCGGCAGAAGCTGAAGCCGCCGCTCAGATCGTAGTTGGAGCTCACTGATGAAGCACGAAGTAGTCGAGAAGAATATCGGCCTGCTGGCCTTCTTCATGGTCATCGCCGTCAGTATCGGCGGCCTGACCCAGATCGTCCCGCTGTTCTTCCAGGACGTCACCAACAAGCCGGTCGAAGGCATGAAGCCGCGCACCGCGCTGGAACTGGAAGGCCGTGATGTATACATCGCCAACGGCTGTGTCGGCTGCCACTCGCAGATGATCCGCCCGTTCCGTGCTGAAACCGAGCGCTACGGCCACTACTCGGTTGCCGGTGAAAGCGTCTGGGACCACCCGTTCCTGTGGGGTTCCAAGCGTACCGGCCCGGACCTGGCCCGTGTTGGCGGTCGCTACTCCGACGACTGGCACCGTGCGCACCTGTACAACCCGCGCAACGTCGTGCCTGAGTCGAAGATGCCTTCCTACCCATGGCTGGTAGAGAACAAGCTCGACGGCAAGGAAACCGCCAAGAAGATGGAAGTCCTGCGCACCCTGGGCGTGCCGTACACCGACGAAGACATCGCCGGTGCCCGCGACGCGGTCAAGGGCAAGACTGAAATGGACGCCCTGGTTGCCTACCTGCAAGGGCTGGGCACCATCATCAAAAGCAAACGGTGACCTTGATGGATATCGGGATGATTCGTGGCCTGGGCACCGTCGTGGTGATGGTGGCCTTCATTGGCCTGGCGTTGTGGGTATTCAGTTCTCGACGCAAGTCTGAGTTCGACGAAGCGACCTTGCTGCCTTTCGCGGATGATCCCGAGGCCATCAAGCACGTCGAGCAAGCGCAAGCGAGAGCTTCTAGGAGTAACAACGAATGACTACCTTCTGGAGTCTGTACGTCACCGTTTTGAGTCTGGGCACCATCTTCGCCCTGACCTGGCTGCTGCTGTCCACCCGCAAGGGCCAGCGCAGCGAAGCCACCGATGAAACCGTGGGCCACTCCTTCGATGGTATCGAGGAGTACGACAACCCACTGCCGAAATGGTGGTTCATGCTGTTCGTCGGCACCATCATCTTTGCCCTGGGCTACCTGGTGCTGTACCCCGGCCTGGGCAACTGGAAAGGTATGTTGCCAGGTTATCAGTACCTGGATAACGACAAGAAAACCGAGTTCGCCAACGGCCAGCCTGGCTGGACCGGCGTTCACGAGTGGGAAAAGGAAATGGCGCGTTCGGATGCCAAGTTTGGGCCGATCTTCGCCAAATTTGCTGCCATGCCGATTGAGGAAGTCGCCAAGGATCCGCAAGCACTGAAAATGGGTGGCCGCCTGTTCGCCTCCAACTGCTCGGTGTGCCACGGTTCCGACGCCAAGGGCTCCTACGGTTTCCCGAACCTGACCGACAACGACTGGCGCTGGGGCGGCGAGCCGGAAACCATCAAGACCACCATCATGGCCGGTCGTCATGGTGTGATGCCGGCCTGGGCTGAAGTGATTGGCGAGCAAGGCGTAGCCGACGTGGCGGCCTTTGTCCTGACCAACCTCGATGGCCGCACCCTGCCAGAAGGCGCGAAAGCCGATCCGGCCAACGGTCAGAAGCTCTTCGCTGCCAACTGCGTGGCGTGCCACGGGCCTGAAGGTAAAGGTACCCCGGCCATGGGCGCACCGAACCTGACTCACCCACAGGCGTTCATCTACGGTTCGAGCTTTGCTCAACTGCAGCAGACCATCCGTTATGGCCGTCAGGGCCAGATGCCTGCCCAGCAGGACCTGCAGGGTAACGACAAGGTTCACCTGCTGGCAGCCTACGTCTACAGCCTGTCGCACCAAGCCGACAAGGCGACCGACGCGAAGTAATTCGATCGGCTGAAAGAAGCCCCGCCAGCCTGCGCTGGCGGGGCTTTTTTACACCCATCAAGCCGTGACGGATTCGGCGATCACCGGCTTCGTGACCTGCGTCAATTGACACATGCCATTACACTATCGCAAAGCTTTACCCAACGCGGCCAAAAGTCGCACCCCTCCCCCGTAATGCCAGTACAGGCGTATCATGCGCCCTAGAGCATCAAGCTTTTGACTGCGGCCTGCATGTACGGGTCGTGGCACTTTTCCACTGCCGTGGGACTCAATGATGAGCAACCAGATTCCGGTACACGACGTCACACCGCCTGCCAAGAAAGCCGACAACAGCGTCGACCTCTATGCCTCTCGTGACAAAATCTATACCCGCGCTTTCACCGGCCTGTTCCGCAACCTGCGGATGGTTGGCGGCGCAGTCCTGTTCGTGCTCTATTTCGGCACCGTCTGGCTGAACTGGGGCAACCACCAGGCCGTCTGGTGGAACCTGCCCGAGCGCAAGTTCTACATCTTTGGCGCGACCATCTGGCCGCAGGACTTCATCCTGCTTTCTGGCCTGTTGATCGTGGCGGCCTTCGGCCTGTTCTTCATCACCGTCTTCGCCGGCCGGGTGTGGTGTGGCTACACCTGCCCGCAAAGCGTCTGGACCTGGGTCTTCATGTGGTGCGAAAAGGTCACCGAAGGCGACCGCAACCAGCGCATGAAACTCGACAAGGCCCCGATGAGCGGCAACAAATTCCTGCGCAAACTGGCCAAACACAGCCTGTGGCTGCTGATCGGTTTTGTCACCGGGATGACCTTCGTCGGCTACTTCTCGCCGATCCGCGAGCTGGTGGTAGAGTTTTTCACCGGCCAGGCCGATGGCTGGGCCTACTTCTGGGTGGGTTTCTTCACCCTGGCCACCTACGGCAACGCCGGCTGGCTGCGCGAGCAGGTGTGCATCTACATGTGCCCATACGCCCGCTTCCAGAGCGTCATGTTCGACAAGGACACCCTGATCGTCTCCTACGACCCGCGCCGGGGCGAAACCCGTGGCCCGCGCAAAAAGGATATCGACTACAAGGCCAAAGGCCTGGGGGACTGCATCGACTGCACCATGTGCGTTCAGGTGTGCCCGACCGGCATTGATATCCGTGACGGCCTGCAGATCGAGTGCATCGGCTGCGCCGCCTGTATCGACGCCTGCGACACCATCATGGACAAGATGAACTACCCACGCGGGCTGATCAGCTACACCACCGAGCACAACCTGTCGGGGCAGAAAACCCACATGGTGCGCCCACGCCTGATCGGCTACGCCATTGTGCTGTTGACCATGATCGGCCTGCTGACCAGCGCCTTCGTCATGCGTTCGCTGGTTGGCTTCGACGTCAGCAAAGACCGCGTCCTGTACCGTGAAAACGCCCAGGGCCGGATCGAAAACGTCTACAGCCTGAAAGTCATGAACAAGGACCAGCGCGATCACGTGTACGTGCTCGATGCCGTCGGCCTGCCAGGCCTCAAGCTTGAAGCCGTGCGTGAAGTCAGCGTCGCTGCCGGCGATATCGTCAGCCTGCCCGTGCAACTGTCGATGGCACCGGAACAACTGCCCTCGACCACCAACGAAGTCACCTTCATCCTGCGCGACGCCGATGACAGCAACGTCCAGGTTGAAGCCAAGAGCCGATTCATCGGCCCGCAAATTCGATAAGAGAGTCTGCCAATGCGTTCAGCAACTGCCGCAAGCCCCTGGTACAAGCACCTCTGGCCCTGGATCATCATTGGCATTCTGGCCACATCGGTGACCCTCAGCCTGACCATGGTTGGCATCGCGGTAAACAACCCGGACAACCTGGTCAACGACAACTACTACGAGGCCGGCAAAGGCATCAACCGCTCACTCGACCGCGAGTTGCTGGCGCAGACGCTCAAGCTCAAGGCCAGCGTGCACCTGGACGAGCTCACCGGCGAAGTCGACCTGCGCCTGCAGGGCGACAGCCAGCCGCAACGCCTGACGCTGAACCTGATCTCGCCAACGCAGCCCGAGAAAGACCGCAAGATTGAACTGGTACGCAGTGAAAGTGAACCCGGCCGCTACCTTGGCCAGCTCAATGACAAGGTAGAAGGTCGGCGTTTCGTGGAGTTGCTGGGCAGCCAGGACGAGCACGTCTGGCGCCTGTTCGAGGAAGAACAGGTCGGCCACGACAAAACCCTGGTATTGGGCGATGAAGCCCTTCAGGGCGCCGAACACCTGGAACAATGAGTTTCGCCATCATCGCTGGCACGCTCGGCCCCTGCGGGGGCCGGCCGTGCCCGTCCTGAACTGCCTGCGATAGACACCATGACCAGCCCCACCCCCTGCTACCACTGCGCCCTGCCCGTCCCTGGCGGCAGCCACTTCACCGCTGTGGTACTGGGTGAACCGCGCCAGTTCTGCTGCCCGGGCTGCCAGGCAGTCGCCGAAGCCATCGTCGCCGGGAACCTGGAAAGCTACTACCAGCACCGCAGCGAAGCCAGCGCCAACCCTGATGCACTGCCCCTGCAACTGGTCGATGAACTGGCCCTGTACGACCGTCCCGACGTCCAGAAACCATTCGTGCGCCACACCGGCGAACAGGCCGAGACCACCCTGCTGATCGAGGGCATCAGTTGCGCCGCCTGCGGCTGGCTGATCGAAAAGCACCTGCGCAACCTGCCCGGCGTGGCCGAGGCCCGGCTGAACCTGTCGAACCACCGCCTGCAAGTGCACTGGAGCGACAGCCAACTCCCCCTGTCAAAACTGCTCGCCGAACTGCGCCAGATCGGCTACGCCGCGCACCCCTACCAGGCCGACCGCGCCGCCGAGCAACTGGCCAACGAAAACCGTACAGCCCTGCGCCAACTGGGCGTTGCCGGGCTGCTGTGGTTCCAGGCGATGATGGCAACCATGGCCACCTGGCCGGAATTCAACATTGACCTCAGCCCGGAACTGCACACCATCCTGCGTTGGGTGGCGATGTTCCTGACCACCCCGATTGTCTTCTACAGCTGTGCGCCGTTCTTCCGCGGCGCCGCCCGCGACCTGCGTACCCGCCACCTGACCATGGACGTCTCGGTGTCACTGGCCATTGGCCTGGCCTACGGTGCCGGTATCTGGACGGCCATCACCGGCAGTGGCGAGCTGTACTTCGACGCGGTCGGCATGTTCGCCCTGTTCCTGCTGGCCGGCCGCTACCTGGAGCGACGGGCCCGCGAACGAACCGCAGCGGCTACCGCGCAACTGGTCAACCTGCTCCCGGCTTCCTGCCTGCGCCTGGATACACAGGGCAACAGCGAACGCATCCTGCTCAGCGAACTGCACGTGGGTGACCGCGTGCTGGTCCACCCGGGCGCCGTGCTGCCCGCCGATGGGCGCATCCTTGACGGCCAGTCCAGCGTCGATGAATCGCTGCTCACCGGCGAGTACCTGCCACAACCGCGCCAGCCCGGCGATGCCGTGACCGCCGGCACCCTGAACGTGGAAAGCGTGCTCACCGTCGAAGTACAGGCACTGGGCCATGACACCCGGCTGTCTGCCATTGTCCGCCTGCTGGAGCGGGCGCAGTCGGAAAAGCCCCGGCTGGCGGTGATCGCCGACCGCGCCTCACAGTGGTTCCTGCTGTTCACCCTGATCGCTTCGGTTGCAATCGGCCTGCTCTGGTGGCAACTGGATGCCGACCGGGCCTTCTGGATCGTGCTGGCCATGCTGGTTGCCACCTGCCCGTGCGCCCTGTCGCTGGCCACCCCCACGGCACTCACCGCCGCCACCGGCACCCTGCACAAGCTGGGCCTGCTGCTCACCCGCGGCCATGTGCTGGAAGGCCTGAACCAGATCGACACGGTGATCTTCGACAAGACCGGCACCCTGACCGAAGGCCGCCTGACCCTGCGCAGTATTCGCCCACTCGGCAACGCCGACGCCGATCACTGCCTGAAACTGGCCGCTGCCCTCGAAAACCGCTCCGAGCACCCGATTGCCCGCGCCTTCGGTCGCGTCCAACACGTCGCTGACGAAGTCCAGGCCTCACCCGGCCTCGGCCTTGAGGGCCAGGTTGACGGGCAGCGGCTGCGTATCGGTCAGCCCGCCTTTGTTTGTGCCCTCAGCGGCAGTACCGTGCCGCCGATGCCCAATGAGGCCGGGCAATGGCTACTGCTCGGCGACACCGAAGGCCCGCTGGCCTGGTTTGGCCTGGACGACCGCCTGCGCCATGACGCCAGCGACCTGGTGGCGGCGTGCAAGGCCCGCGGCTGGAAAACCCTGCTGCTCTCCGGGGACAGCTCCCCCATGGTCGCCAGCGTCGCGGCAGAACTGAACATCGACCTGGCCATCGGCGGCCTGCGCCCGGACGACAAACTGGAGAAGCTCAAGGCATTGCAACACGAAGGGCACAAGGTGCTGATGCTCGGCGACGGCGTCAACGACGTGCCGGTACTGGCAGCCGCCGACATCAGCATTGCCATGGGCTCCGCCACCGACCTGGCCAAGACCAGCGCCGATGCCGTGTTGCTGTCCAATCGGCTGGACGCACTGGTGCATGCCTTCGCCCTGGCCCGGCGCACCCGCCGCATTATTATCGAGAACCTGCTCTGGGCAAGCCTGTACAATGGCCTGATGCTGCCGTTCGCGGCACTGGGCTGGATCACACCGGTCTGGGCGGCGGTCGGCATGTCGGTCAGCTCATTGATCGTGGTGCTCAACGCACTGCGCCTGACCCGCGTCGCCGGTGATTCGGCCCAGGCCGCGCCTGCCACCTCTCGCCCTGCGACGGCCTGACCAGGAGATTTCCATGCCCGCGCTCTATGTCATGATTCCTGCTGCGCTGCTGATCGTTGCCATCGCCGTGTACATATTTTTCTGGGCGGTCGACAGCGGCCAGTATGACGACCTCGAAGGCCCGGCCCACAGCATCCTGTTCGACGACCAGGACCCAAAACACCAGGCGGCCGTAGACACCACGCAAGCGGCTCAAAAAACCGCCAGCCCCGACGACGAAGGCGCCCCACCCCGTGGCTGACCTGCTGCCCCTGCTGAGTTCGGCGCTGATTCTGGGTTTGCTCGGCGGCGGCCATTGCCTGGGCATGTGCGGCGGCCTGATGGGCGCCCTGACCCTGGCGATCCCGCAGGAGCAACGCAGCCGCCGCCTGCGCCTGCTGCTGGCCTACAACCTGGGCCGCATCCTCAGTTATGCCACCGCCGGCCTGCTGCTCGGCCTGGCAGGCTGGGCACTGGGCAATAGCCCGCTCGCCACCGGCATGCGCGTCGTGGCGGCACTGCTGCTGATTGCCATGGGCTTGTACCTGGCAGGCTGGTGGAGCGGCCTCACCCGTATCGAAGGCCTTGGCCGAGGCCTGTGGCGGCATATCCAGCCGATTGCCAACCGCCTGCTGCCGGTGTCCAGCGCGCCACGCGCCCTGCTGCTCGGCGCGCTTTGGGGCTGGTTGCCGTGCGGCCTGGTCTACAGCACCCTGCTGTGGGCCGCCAGCCAGGGCAATGCCCTCGACAGCGCCCTGCTGATGCTCGCCTTCGGCCTCGGCACCTGGCCGGTCCTGCTTGCCACCGGCCTTGCTGCCGAACGCACCCGCGCGGTACTGCGTAAACGGGGCGTGCGCATCGCGGGCGGCCTGCTGGTGATCCTCTTCGGCCTCTGGACCCTGCCCGGCCCGCACCAGCATTGGCTGATGGGCCACTGAAGCGGCGTTGATGCAAATCAACACCCCGTTGCGAATCGCTCCCTAGACTTCAAACATTGCCGCATCTCTAGGGACTGCCTCCATGCTCGACGTACTTCGTTGGGACTCTGACCTGATTCGCCGTTACGATCTGGCAGGCCCACGCTACACCTCCTACCCAACCGCCGTGCAACTGCACAGCCAGGTGGGCGCCTTCGACCTGCTGCACGCCCTGCGTGACAGCCGTCGAGCGGTGCGCCCACTGTCGCTGTATGTGCATGTGCCCTTCTGCGCCAATATTTGCTACTACTGCGCCTGCAACAAAGTCATCACCAAAGACCGTGGTCGCGCCCAGCCCTACCTGCAGCGCCTGGAGCAGGAAATCCAGCTGATTGCCTGCCACCTCGACCCTAACCAACAGGTCGAGCAGTTGCACCTGGGGGGCGGTACTCCCACCTTCCTCAGCCACGAAGAACTGCGCCAGCTCATGGCTCACCTGCGCAAGCACTTCAACTTGCTGGACGACGACTCCGGCGACTACGGCATCGAAATCGACCCGCGCGAAGCCGACTGGTCGACCATGGGCCTGCTGCGCGAACTGGGCTTCAACCGCGTCAGCCTTGGCGTACAAGACCTCGACCCGCAAGTACAGCGGGCCATCAACCGCCTGCAAAGCCTGGAGCAAACCCGTGCGATCATGGAGGCAGCACGCACCCTGCAGTTCCGTTCAGTCAACCTCGACCTGATCTACGGCCTGCCCAAGCAGACCCCGGAAGGTTTTGCCCGCACGGTCGAGGAAGTGATCAAACTGCAACCAGACCGGCTCTCGGTGTTCAACTACGCGCACCTGCCCGAGCGTTTCATGCCGCAACGGCGGATCGACGCCAACGACCTCCCCGCCCCTGCGGCCAAACTCGAGATGCTGCACAACACCATCGAACAGCTCACCGCTGCGGGCTACCGCTACATTGGCATGGACCACTTCGCCCTGCCGGACGACGAACTGGCCATCGCCCAGGAAGAGTCGACCTTGCAGCGCAATTTCCAGGGTTACACCACCCACGGGCACTGCGACCTGATTGGTCTGGGTGTTTCGGCGATCAGCCAGATCGGCGACCTGTACTGCCAGAACAGCAGCGACCTGAACGAATACCAGAACAGCCTGACCCTGTCACAACTGGCCACCAGCCGCGGGCTGATCTGCAATCAGGATGACCGCGTGCGCCGCGCCGTGATCCAGCAGTTGATCTGCCATTTCGAGCTGAAGTTCGAGACCATCGAACAAGCATTCACCCTCGACTTTCGCGGCTACTTCAAGGACCAATGGCCGGCACTGGAAGGCATGGCCAAGGACGGCCTGATCAGCCTCGACGCCGAAGGCATCACGGTACTGCCAGCGGGCCGCTTGCTGGTGCGCTCGGTGTGCATGGTCTTCGACGCCTACCTGGACCTGCACAACCGCCAGCGTTTCTCGCGGGTCATTTGACGATGAGGGGGCACAGACACCGATCAACAGCTTGTATAGCGCACTGGCTTCAGGGAATTTGCTGAGTTACCCTTATGGCTTATGTGTGCTTTACCACAAGGACTGATGAAATGTCTGAGCCAGTTAAACAACGCGCTCACAACCAAGCCCATTGCAAGGATTGCAGCCTGGCGCCCCTGTGTCTCCCCCTGTCACTCAACCTGGAAGACATGGACGCACTGGACGACATCGTCAAACGCGGGCGTCCGTTGAAGAAAGGCGAGTTCCTGTTCCGACAGGGCGAAAACTTCGGCTCGGTCTATGCCGTACGCTCAGGCGCACTGAAGACCTTCAGCCTGAGCGACAGCGGCGAAGAACAGATCACCGGCTTCCACCTCCCCAGTGAGCTGGTCGGGCTTTCCGGCATGGACACCGAGGCCTATCCGGTATCGGCCCAGGCCCAGGAAACCACATCGGTATGTGAGATTCCCTTTGAGCGCCTGGACGAACTCTCGGTACAACTGCCGCAATTGCGTCGCCAGTTGATGCGCGTCATGAGCCGGGAAATCCGTGACGACCAGCAAATGATGCTGCTGCTGTCGAAGAAAACCGCCGACGAGCGTATTGCCACTTTCCTGGTCAACCTGTCGGCGCGCTTCCGTGCTCGCGGCTACTCGGCCAACCAGTTCCGCCTGAGCATGTCGCGCAACGAAATCGGCAACTACCTGGGCCTGGCGGTGGAAACCGTGTCCCGGGTGTTTACCCGCTTCCAGCAGAATGGCCTGATCGAAGCCGAAGGCAAGGAAGTGCGCATCGTGGACCCAATCCAGCTGTGTGCCCTGGCGGGCGGCGCCCTGGAAGGCTGAACACCGCGTATAAGCGGGTATACTGATGGGCATTTGTTCCTCAGGATACCCGCACCATGCCCAGCGACACTTTCAACCTCAAGGCCTTGATCCGCCCGGTAATGGACTTCCCCAAGCCCGGCGTCGTGTTTCGCGACATCACCCCGCTGTTTCAATCGCCCCGAGGCCTGCGCCATGTCGCCGACGCCTTTATCGAACGCTACGTCGAAGCTGAGTTCAGCCATATCGGCGCCATGGATGCGCGTGGCTTTCTGATCGGCGCGATCATTGCCCACCAGTTGAACAAACCGCTGATCCTGTTCCGCAAGCAAGGCAAACTGCCTGCGGACGTGCTGACCGAAGGCTACCAGACCGAATACGGCGAAGCCTTTCTGGAAGTGCATGCCGACAGCCTGTGCGAAGGTGACTCGGTACTGATCTTCGACGACCTGATCGCCACGGGTGGCACGCTGCTGGCCGCGGCCAACCTGATACGCCGCACCGGCGCCCAGGTGTTTGAAGCCGCAGCGATCATTGACCTGCCCGAACTGGGCGGCTCACAGCGCCTGCAGGCGGCGGGCATTCCGACGTTCTGCCTGACCACCTTCTCCCTGAGTGAACAGTAGCCCAGGCACCCTCGCAGGCAAGCCTGCTTGTATGGTAGGACTTAAAAGGAGATAGACATGGACCGTCCAAACTCCCACCGCCTTCGTCGGGGCAGGTTTTCCGAACCTGGCAGGCTGTATCTGTTGACCAGCGTCACAGAGCATCGAACACCTATCTTCACAGACCTGAGGCTCGCACGACTGTTGGTCGCTGAGTTCCGCCATGCACAACAGGCAAGCACTGCGCGATCACTCGCCTGGGTGGTAATGCCCGATCACTTCCATTGGCTGATGGAACTGCAACAGACAACCTTGAGCAGTGTGATGCGGCAGCTCAAATCGCGAAGCACCTGCGCAATAAACAAGGCCTGCCTACGTTCGGGCCGGCTATGGCAAGCAGGCTTCCACGACCGCGCGTTACGCCACGAAGAAGATGTTCGGGCCATTGCCCGCTATATCATCGCCAACCCACTGCGCGCCGGGCTGGTTCAAAAAATTGGCGACTACCCTCACTGGGATGCCGTCTGGCTCTGAACCACTGAGTGCCTGTGATGGCTAGTGACTGCATCGCGGGCAAGACCCGCTCCTACAGCTGGCGCGGGGCCTGTTGGAGCTGGCTTGCCTGCCATGGCTTCGGTGGGGTGCCAGCGAGTTCGCGGCGTCTGTATCGCGGGCAAGACCCGCTCCTACAAGCTGGGTTGCCTGCGATGGCCTCGGTGGGGTGCCAGTGAGTTCGCGGCGTTTGCATCGCGGGCAAGCCCGGCTCCTACAGGTTGCACTTTCTGTTGGAGCTGGCTTGCCTGCGATGGCGTCGGTGGGTGTCCGTGAGTTCGCGGCGTCTGCATCGCGGGCAAGACCCGCTCCTACAAGCTGGGTTGCCTGCGATGGCCTCGGCGCGGTGCCAGTGAGTGCGCGGTGTCTGTATCGCGGGCAAGCCCGGCTCCTACAGGCTGGCGTGGGATCTGTTGGAGCTGGCTTGCCTGCGATGGCCTCGGCGCGGTGTCAGTGAGTGCGCGGCGTCTGTATCGCGGGCAAGCCCGGCTCCTACAGCTGGCGCGAGGCCTGTTGGAGCTCGCTTGCCTGCGATAGCGTCGGTGGGGTGCCAGTGAGTGCGCGGTATCTGCATCGCGGGCAAGACCCGCTCCTACAAGCTGGCTTGCCTGCGATGGCGTCGGTTGGGTGTCAGTGAGTGCGCGGCGCCTGTATCGCGGGCAAGGCCCGCTCCTACAGCTGGCGCGGGGCCTGTTGGAGCTGGCTTGCCTGCGATGACGTCGGTGGGTGTCCGCGAGTGCGCGGCGTCTGCATCGCGGGCAAGCCCGGCTCCTACAGGTTGCACTTTCTGTTGGAGCTGGC
>NZ_MBPN01000126.1 GCF_001695625.1 Pseudomonas defluvii | reverse complement strand
CCATTTGCTGTCATCCTTTCGAGGACGACAGCTTAAACTACCCCGTAGTCACTGTCTCAAAAGGTGGATCCACTATAATCAACACCTGTAAATACGTAGTCAGGATAGTCATAAGTCAATCCCGGCATGACCCTCACCCCTGGCCGGAGAATCGGCCCATGTTAACCATGTTGTTCCCAAGTGACACCCCGGTCGACAGTTCAATCCCATCGGTCACGTTGCCAACTTCATCCCTCGTCGATGACTCTGAGACCGGCGGCCGACCAGCCGCCGGTCCATTTGAGCGTGCTTGAAAGCCGCGTCGTTTCTGGATGAGACAGTTTTAATTCTCTAACGCATCCGTCCGGATCGGAATTTTAAGTGGTCGCGGCAGTTTTGCGATTCCTCTCAACGAGGCTGCAGTCCGCGAAAACAGCGATGCTCCCGCGACAGTTTTAATACTCAAAGTCTACTTCGACTCGCAACTGATCCAGCTCTGTGTTTGGGGCGCGGGAGGCCTGTAGGTGTTTCCCTTGGCTACGATCCTTTCCTCCACTATCTCCACGGGGCCAGGCCCTTTGTTCAAAGTTTTCTCAGGTACTGCGAACGTATCCGACTTCTCAGCGGCGTGGGCAGTAGGGTTACGGCTATTGGCCTTTCCTGCTCCGCCCGAGGCTTGCGCACCGGGCACCGCTGAGATCTCCCAGATTCTGTGCAAAGGACTTCCCGACGTGCGCAGGGGCTCCGACCGCGCCGGATCAGAGCATGACTGGCGTATAACGCCATGCTCCGTATTACCTTTTGCTTCGCTTAACAGCATCGGCATCCCGAATTCCTAATTACGCGGCTCAATGGCTGGCCCATCGGTTACCCCTGTCAACGCTTCACGCTGCACCTCGCGGTGCAACATGCATGAATCGGGGTCTGGTTGAATCGCCATTTCTTACCAGTATCGAACTTTAATCGACTATCCTCTGCCACCTTTAACTGATGCTCTAAGCGTCCGGCCAACACACCTTGCTCGAGCAAGGCCGGAATCCACTTCCGCGGTAGCAGCCCCTCTTCACTGATATTGTGTCGGCAACGATACCCTAGCGAGACTGCACTGCTTGTTGATGGGGGAGCGTTGCAGCACACTAAACGTCCATCGTAAGGAGACGGCCCCATATGAAGGATACACCTCGCATTCCCCTGATTATCCTTGATGTTCAGGATGCGATTGATCAACCTATTTGGGATGGTAAAAGCCACCCTGGTTATTTGTCCGCAATCCAACGCCTTCTGCGGCACTGGCGATCAAATGGCTGGCCTGTCCTTCATGTGAAGCATGATGAAAAGAATCCCACCTCCAGCTATCACGTTCATGGCCCCTGGAATGGAATCAAAAAAGAAGTGGCCCCGGTAGAGGGCGAGGCTGTCATCATCAAGCATGAGAACTGCGCATTCATAGAAACCCGATTGGATGCCATCCTTAAAAGCATGCACGTAAAACGTATTGTTCTGACCGGCGTTGTGATTCATAACAGCATGGATGCCACTATCCGAGCGGGGAAGGCACTTGGATACGAAATCATTCTTCCTGCGGATGCGACTACTGCTGTACCCGTCATCAGGCCAAATGGAACGTTTTGGGACGCCTCTACCGTTTATGAGCTGACCTTGGCCATACTGGGCACCGAATATGCCCAAGTCATGTCATCAGAAGATGTGGTCGCACAGCTTTGCCTATGAAGCAGTGGCTGGCACCCACTGATGCGGTAGCAATTGCTCGATATCACTGGTCCGCTGTGTGGGCAGCCGCGTCAGCACATCTCTGAGATAGGCATACGGATCATGCCCATTCATGCGCGCCGATTGGATCAGGCTCATGATTACAGCCGCCCGTTTACCGCTGCGCAGCGACTCGGCAAATAACAAGTTCGAGCGTCCGAGCGCCCATGGCCGTATCTGGTTTTCAACTTGGTTGTTGTCGATGGGCACAGCTGCGTCGTCCAGATAGCGCTTCAGCGCTACCCAGCATTTCAGGCTGTAATCGAGGGTTTTGGCCGTCGCTGATCCGTTCGGCACCCCAGCCACGGGCAACTCGATTTTCACTGACGCTTCGGCTGGCCGTTTAGGTACAGCCTTCAGCGGGACAAATGCTGGCAGCGAGGTCGGTGCGGGCTGGTCTCGATAGAGCGGCATCCATTTACGGATGACGATGCCGTGGCTGATGGCGACTCTGGACTCTGTTGCCCAGGTTGCAGGCATTCCTGAGCGACCTAGGCTTTGAACAGTTTCGGATAAGAGCTTCGTTGGCGTACGGAAATCTTTACGATCGGGGGTGATCGCGTTCGCCTAAAAATACGCGAATAGCATCGCCCTTAATGATGGAGTTCGGACGGTGAGCTCGCCGTACGGTTACGCGACAGGTGCTAACCCCTGCTTTGTTTCGACGTTCGATGCCGGCGCCTGGGCAACAATCCTAACTAGCCCAGCGACTTGCTACTTTCGAGAGCTTTGATGTCGACTACGATAATGTCCCCTGACTTCACCGACTTCAGCTGCAGTCGGGTAGGAATAGCTTCCGATGCACGGTAGGCACACTGTGCCGCCGACCGACTGCGCCCGCAACTTGTTAGTAATCACACTGGGCGAAACTCGATAGTGAAACGACGGTTTGGTCGATATAGGACTGGAGGCGACTCCCACGAGTCCATGTTCTGGTCGTCTAGATTCGAGCTTTTGCTCCTGGATAGCATGAGAAAGACCGGCAGCTTGTAAGCGGTGAGGGGCGGGATTCGATACTGCGAGAGGAATAGGCAAAAAGGCGGCACGTATCATGTAACGCTTTCTCATACGAAAAATTAATCTAACCCCATGCAGCAAGGAGGTCCTTCTGCGGGGTCGGCAGCACATCGTAGCTGCGGCACCCACAACTCACATAGTCTCTGGAGTTGCCGCCATGAAATCCATCAAATCAGTAGTTATCAGCGTCGCTATCGTTGCATTCAGTGCGAACACCTTTGCGGCCTACAGCCAAAAAGAACAGACTCTGATTAGCGAGTCGGGTAGTGGCGTTGTGATCACCCCCATCTCGAAAAACGGTTCTGATCGCACTCCAGGTTTCCAGCGTGTAGCTGAAGGTGGTTCCGATCGTACCCCAGGCTTCCAGCGTGTAGCTGAAGGTGGTTCCGATCGTACCCCAGGCTTCCAGCGTGTAGCTGAAGGTGGTTCCGATCGTACCCCAGGCTTCCAGCGTGTAGCTGAAGGTGGTTCCGATCGCACTCCAGGTTTCCAGCGAGTAGCTGAAGGTGGTTCCGATCGCACTCCAGGTTTCCAGCGTGTAGCTGAAGGTGGTTCCGATCGCACCCCAGGTTCCCAGCGTGTAGCTGAAGGTGGTTCCGATCGCACCCCAGGTTCCCAGCGTGTAGCTGAAGGTGGTTCCGATCGCACCCCAGGTTCCCAGCGTGTAGCTGAAGGTGGTTCCGATCGTACCCCAGGTTTCCAGCGTGTAGCTGAAGGTGGTTCCGATCGCACTCTAGGTTTCCAGCGTGTAGCTGAAGGTGGTTCCGATCGCACCCCAGGCTTCCAGCGCGTAGCTGAAGGTGGTTCCGATCAACTGAAAGCACGAGCTAAACGGTCGTAAGATAGTTTCACTAATTCTCGGCCCGGCTTTGCCGGGCCTTTTGTCATACCGAGCTAGTGGGGTATCTTACGCGTCCCTGTTTGCGCTATTCTCAGGATTAGACGATGTTCAGGGGCCTCGACATGTCAGAATCAAGTCCGCAACTCTTCCCAACCTTTGACGATCCGCTTTCATTTAAGCGGGCGGTAATTTCGTCGATTATTCGCCGTTTTACGACAGGTTCCGGAATATACCAAACCGCTATTGAGGGTCTCAATTTAGTTCGAAACGATACACCTACGGATACGCTGTATAGTGTTTATAAGCCTACACTGTGCTTGGTGGTGCAAGGTCGAAAGGAGGTTCGTCTATTTGGCGAGCGGTATGTATATGATCCTCTGAACTATTTGGTGATTTCTGTTACTCTTCCGCTCGCGGGTAAAGTTATTGAGGCATCCCCGGATGTGCCCTATTTAGGTGCGCTTTTAGACATTGATCCTGCTCAGATTAGTCAATTGATTGCTGATAGTAGTCCTGTCGGTGTCCCTAGTAATGGCGATGTAAGAGGGCTGTATCTTGGAAGTACTGATGGCCCGTTGCTGGATGCTTTGTTTCGCTTGCTGAGCTTGCTTGATAGCCCCGAAGATATCTCTCAGCTCGCACCTATGGCCTTGCGAGAAATATTTTATCGATTGCTGCGAGGTCAGCAAGGCCAGAGGCTCTACGAAATTGCAGTGGTCGACAGTCAATCATATAGAGTAACGCGAGCAATCGAATGGCTAAATAATAATTTTGCTGAACCTATGCGGATCGATGAATTAGCAAAATATGTAAATCTCGGGGTTTCGACTCTCCATCATCGTTTTAAAGCTGTTACTTCTATGAGTCCGCTCCAGTATCAGAAACAACTGCGATTGCACGAGGCTCGAAGGTTAGTGCTCAGTCAGTCAACCGATATTGCAACAGTAGCCTCTCAAGTAGGTTATGAGAGTCAGTCACAATTCAGTCGCGAGTATAGTCGGCTTTTTGGAACCTCTCCCTTACGAGATCGCGCTCGCCTTCGTCGGTCAGGCTAAGTCCATCTTCTATGGAGTATCTGAGAGAAAGGAGCTCTTTGACGTCTTAGGTGGTTCTTGAAAGTCGCGGCGATGATAGTGATCATGAGAACAAGTAGAACGACGCAGGGTATCAGCACCCAGTTTGACTTGAGTGGCCTGGGCAGAAAAAGATAGGCTGCCTATGAGCTTTCGAGTAATGGCAGCAATGTCCGTTTCGCGGGATAGTATATAAAGCTGCTCTCGCAACGTGCCTCGAATTTGCGCAGATGCCGACTCATCAAACCATCGACGACATCGGTGATCTAGGCGAACAGGAATAGAGGCATGGCTAGGGCGAGGATGGTTTCTCGCACTATAAACGAGGAGACTGTAAACAAAATCGCCTGCAAGTTGTCCTGACGACGACGTAAGCTACATCGAGTACCTGGCCTGTGATGAGGCGCTGTCTGGAGCACGCAGGTAGCGGGCGCATCGGCTATCTCCCAGGGCTGGCCTAGCCTGGGCAGTGGGGTGTTGGCGATAAGCGTCTCATCGGCCGCCGACGTGACGGTTTCAGCAGGGGTGTTTCGATGCGCCTAGGGGCCAGGGCATTGGCCGTAATGCCATAGGCCCCAAGTTTTCCTGGCAGGTGTCGAGTGAACCCGATGATGGCTGCCTTGGGTGGCACTGTAGTGGGAGGCCACAGCGTGCCATGTAACCACGAAGCCTTGGGCGCGCAATCTCTCGCCCTGAGCTTGTAGCGCTTGAGGGTTGAGGGTTGAGGGTTGAGGGTTGAGGTCGAGCAGTGCGACGGTAGCGCCTTCTTCGCAATAGCGCTGCGCAACCGCCGGACCGATGCCGCTCGCAGCACCAGAAACGAGCACATTCCTACCACTGTGACGACCTGCAATCATGGATTGATCTCCAGCATTATCTTGCCAATGTGACGACTGCTTTCCATCAGTGCATGTGCCTGGGAGGCTTCATGCAGCGGGAAAGTGCAGGAAGGCATTGACCTGCGCCAAGCAACGGCCAGACATCGGCCTGCAGGGCTGCAGCGATGTTGGCTTTTTCCGCTTTGGATCGGGCGCGGAGGGTCGAGCTGATAAAGGCCAGGCGCTTGAGTATGATCGGCATGACGTTCGACTCGGCCGTACTGCCTTCGAGAAAGGTGATCTGCACCAACTTACCTTCCACCGGCAGGGTGTCGATATTGCGCTGCAGGTAGCTACCCCCGACCATGATTGAGGATCAGGTTCACACCCTTGCCCTCGGTCTCGGCCCAGACCACCTCGGCGAAATCTTCTTCTCGGTAATTGATGGCCCGGCTGGTACCTGCGCTGCTACATGTCTCCAGCTTGGCCTCGCTGCCTGCCGTTGCCAACACCCGCGCGCCGAACTGATTGGCCAGCTGGATGGCGGTCAATCCGATTCCGCTAGACCCGCCATGCACCAGCACGGTTTCGCCGGGTAACAGGCGGTCGTGCTCGAATAGATTGGTCCACACGGTGAATTAGTTTCCGGCTGCAGTATTCAGCGTAGTCGCCACCTGGCGTGAGTGCGCACACCTACGCACCGACCTGCAATCCCTGCACGGCCGCACCCACGGCCACCACTTCGCCCGAGACTTCCAGGCCGAGGTAGGGTGAGGCTGAGGTAGAGTGAAGCATCGGCTGGCGGCGGATAGCTACCCGAGCGCTGCAATTCATCCGGGCGGTTCACACCGGTATAGGCGACCCGGATCAGCACTTCGTCGGCGGCCGGAGTGTAGATACCTACCTCGGTTACATGCATCAGTCAGCGTTGCCAATTGGGGGGGCGATCAACAGCATTGTCTGGCTAATGATAACCATCACCAATCTTAACTTTGCCGCGGAACACGTAGTAGCTCCAGGCCGTGTACACCAAGATGAACGGCAGGATGAACAGCGCGCCGATCAGCGCGAACAGCTGGCTCGCCACCGGCGAGGCCGCCTGCCACAGCGTAACCGACGGCGGGATGATGTTCGGCCAGATGCTTATGCCCAGGCCGCTGTAGCCGAGGAAGATTACCAGCAGGGTGAATAGGAACGGTGCGGCGGTGGCCCGGTGCGCCAGGGTGGTCAGGGTGCCTAAGAAGCAGAACAGCAGCAGCAGAGGCACCGGCAGGAAATAGAACAGGTTGGGCAGGCTGAACCAACGCTGGGCAATCTCGGGGTGGGCCAGCGGCGTCCACACGCTGATCACTGCGATGGCGATCAGCAGGCCCCAGATGAAGTACGAGGAGTAGCGGTACATCTCTTCCTGCAGACGCCCCTCGGTCTTCATGATCAGCCAGGTGCTGCCCAGCTGGGCGTAGGCCAGCAGCAGTGCGAAGCCACAGAACAGCGGGAACGGACGCAGCCAGTCGAGGGCGCCGCCGGCGTACATGTTGTTTGCCACCGGGATGCCATCGAGGAACGCCCCCAGGGCGACGCCCTGGGTGAAGGTGGCGATGATCGAGCCGCCGATGAACGCCTTGTCCCACCAGTGGCGGTTGCGCTCGCTGGCCTTGAAGCGGAACTCGAAGGCCACGCCGCGGAAGATCAGGCCCAGCAGCATTAGCACCAGTGGCAGGTACAGGGCGCTGAGGATCACCGAGTAGGCCAACGGGAAGGCGCCGAACAGGCCGGCGCCGCCCAGCACCAGCCAGGTCTCGTTGCCGTCCCACACCGGGGCGACGGTGTTCATCATCACATCGCGCTCTTCCTTGTCCTTGATCGCCAGGAAGAGGATACCGATGCCCAAGTCGAAGCCGTCCATGATGACGTACATCATCACGCCAAAGATGATGATCAATGCCCAGATCAAAGTGATATCCACGCCCATGGCCATCGCTCCTCAGGTTGCCGTCGCCTTCGACAGGGTCAGTGATCGTCCGCTGCGGACAGGGGGCGCGCGGGGGTCTTGGACTGGCCCGCGCCACCTTCGATCGGGTGCTCGCCTTCGTGGCGCTGCGGCCCCTTGTGCACCAGCTTGAGCATGTAGGCGATACCGGTGCCGAACAGCACGAAGTACACCACCACGAATGCCGCGAGGCTGACGCTCATCTGCGCGGTGCTCAGCGGTGATACCGCATGCTCGGTGCGCATCAGCCCGTAGACCACCCAGGGCTGGCGGCCCATCTCTGTGGTCACCCAGCCGGCCAACAGGGCGATCAGCCCCGCCGGGCCCATGCACAGCATGAACCGGAGGAACAACGGCGTGGTGTGCAGGCGGTCGCCACGGCGCAGCCACAGGCTCCACACCCCGGCGAGGATCATCAGCAGGCCCATGCACACCATGAGCCGGAAGGTCCAGAAGATCACCGTGGAGTTGGGCCGGTCCTCGGGGGGGAATGACTTCAGCGCCGGAATCTGGCGGTCGAGGCTGTGAGTCAGGATCAGGCTGCCCAGATAGGGAATCTCGATGGCGAAGTGGGTCTTCTCGGCCTTCATGTCCGGCCAGCCGGCCAGGATTAGCGGCGACGGCTCGCCCGGGACGTTCTCCCAATGCCCTTCGATGGCGGCGATCTTCGCCGGCTGGTGCTCCAGGGTGTTCAGGCCGTGGGCATCACCGACCACCGCCTGGATCGGCGCCACCACCAGGGCCATCCAGCAGGCCATCGACAGCATGGTGCGGGCCGGCTCGATGTGCTGGCGGCGCAACAAATGCCAGGCCCCCGAGGCGCCAACGAAGAACGCGGTGCTGAGGAACGCGGCGATCGCCATGTGCGCCAGGCGGTAGGGGAACGACGGGTTGAAGATCACCGCCAGCCAGTCCACCGGCACCGCGCGGCCGTCGATGATTTCGTGGCCCTGGGGCGTGTGCATCCAGCTGTTGGAGGAGAGGATCCAGAAGGTCGAGATCAGCGTGCCCAACGCCACCATGCAGGTGGCGAACATGTGCAGGCCTCGGCCTACCCGATCCCAGCCGAACAGCATCACACCTAGAAAACCAGCTTCGAGAAAGAATGCCGTGAGCACTTCGTAAGTCAGTAGTGGCCCGGTAATGCCGCCGGCAAAATAAGAGAACTGCGACCAGTTAGTGCCGAACTGATATGCCATCACCAGGCCAGAAACCACTCCCATGCCGAAGTTAAGCGCGAAGATCTTTATCCAGAACATGTAAAGATCGCGATACACCTCCCTACCGGTCTTCAGATACAGACCTTCCAGCACGGCGAGATAACTCGCGAGGCCTATGGTGATTGCCGGAAAAAGAATATGCATGGCCACTGTAAACGCGAACTGAAAACGAGCCAAATCAAGCGCCGTAGAGCTGAATGTTTCCATGGTTCTCGGCCTCACAGGGCGCGGCTTCAGTACCGCAATGCGAATGAGACGCAACAAGTAGATGAGTAGCTCATCGATTCGTTGCCTTGACATGTCGAAAGAGTGTGGCTTGATTCTAGAACACGATTTTCCCTTGTCGACCAAACTTTTGATTCCAGATCACCGGTAGGTTGGATCCAGCTTTGCTGGTTGTCTTTATTTGACAAGGCTGTACGCTTTCCTCCTGAACTGTCACAACCAAACCCAATTCCTCAAGTCCGCTAGAAGAGCGGTTTATTACGCAACTATCGGTTTATATCGAAAAAATATAAAGCGTTTAAGGAGCGACCATGACGACTCGACGCAAGGTACCCGGTGTACGTAACTACGATGGCCCAGCTGGTGGCTGGGGGGCGTTGAAGGCGACTGCGACAGCGGTGCGAGAGCAGATGGATACGCTCAAAGCGCCCATTACGCTGATGCGCACCAACCAGCCGGATGGTTTCGATTGTCCCGGGTGCGCCTGGCCCGATAAGGAACATAAGTCGACCTTTCAGTTCTGCGAGAACGGCGCTAAGGCGGTGACCTGGGAAGCGACCAACAAGCGCGTCACACCTGAGTTTTTCGCCAACCACCCGGTGGCCACGCTGCTGCACCGCAGCGATTACGAGCTGGAAGACCTCGGGCGGCTGACCCATCCGCTGGTCTACGACCACGGCAGCGACACATACAAACCGGTCGAGTGGGAGCACGCCTTCGCCCGGATCGGTGAAATCCTTCGTGGACTGGAACCCAACCAGGTCGAGTTCTACACCTCCGGCCGCGCCTCCAATGAGGCAGCCTACCTGTACCAGTTGTTCGCGCGGGCATTGGGTACCAACAATTTCCCCGACTGCTCGAACATGTGCCATGAACCCACCAGCGTGGGACTGCCTCGCTCCATTGGCATGGGCAAGGGCTCGGTGTCGCTGGACGATTTCGAATCGTGCGAGTTGGTGATTTCGATCGGCCATAACCCCGGTACCAACCACCCGCGGATGATGGGCACACTGCATGAGGTATCCCGGCGCAAGGTGCCGATCATGGTCATGAACCCACTGCGCGAGCGGGCGCTGGAACGATTCGCTGACCCGCAGGACATGATCGAGATGGCCACCTACGGCTCGACCCGGATCGCCTCGACCTACCTGCAGGTCAAGGCCGGTGGCGACGCGGCGGCAATTAAGGGGGTGATGAAGTCGCTGCTGGAGATGGAGGACTCGCTCGGCCAGGTGCTCGACTTCGAATTCATCGCCCAGCACACCAATGGCTTCGAGGCGCTCAAGGCCGATCTGCTGGCCACTGCATGGCCCGATATCGAGCACGCTAGTGGTCTGACCAAGGCCGAGATGGAAAAAGTTGCTGCAGCCTACGCTAAGTCCAACGCCACTATCGTCACCTATGGCATGGGCATCACCCAGCACAACGAGGGCACCGCGAACGTGCGGCTGATCTGCGACCTGCTGATGCTGCGTGGCAACCTCGGAAAACCCGGCGCCGGTATCTGTCCGCTGCGCGGCCACTCCAATGTGCAGGGCAACCGCACCGTGGGCATCACCGAGAAACCGTCCGCCGATTTCCTGCAGAAGATCGAGCAAGTACTGGGCTTCAAGCCGCCGGCCGAACACGGGCATGACTCGGTGCAGGCCATGCAGGCAATGATCGCTGGTACGTCGAAGGCGCTCATCTGCCTGGGCGGCAACTTCGCCGTGGCGTTGCCCGATCCGGCCCAGTGCTTCCCGGCCATGGGCAAGCTGGATCTGAGCGTGCACATCGGCACCAAGCTCAACCGCACGCATCTGCTGGTGGGCAAGGAAACCTACCTGTTCCCCTGCCTGGGGCGCACCGAGTTGGACGTGCAGAACGGAGAGCGGCAGTCGATTACCGTCGAGGACTCGATGTCGATGGTGCATGCTTCGGCTGGAAAACTGCTGCCCGCATCGGAGTTCTTGCGCTCTGAACCGGCGATCATTGCAGGCATGGCCAACGCGACGATGCCGGACAGCCCCGTGCCTTGGCTGGAACTGGGGGCCGACTACGACAAAATCCGCGACCTGATCGAGAAGACTCTTCCGGGCTTCGAGAACTTCAATGCGCGCATTCGCGTGCCGGGCGGTTTTCGCATGCCGCTACCGGCCACCGAACGCATCTGGATGACCCCCTCGGGCAAGGCCGAGTTCTTCGTCTTCCCGGGCCTACACGAGGACAAGGAAGTCGAGGGTGACGATGTACTGCGCCTGATCACCCTGCGTAGCCACGACCAGTACAACACCACCATCTATGCGATGGACGATCGCTACCGCGGCGTGTTCGGCCGCCGCGACGTGCTGTTCATGAACCCTGCCGACCTGCAGGCGCGCGGCTTAGCCCACGGCGACTTGGTGGACATCGAGACGGTCACCCATGGTCGCAAGATGCGCTATGAACGCATAACTGCCATCGAGTACAAGATCTCGCCTGGGTCGGTGGGGGCCTATTATCCCGAGGCCAACCAGCTGGTGCCGCTGGACTACATTGACGTGGACAGCGGAACGCCGTCGTACAAGTCGGTGCCGGTTAGGGTGATGCGTTCAGAGTTAGGTTGATTCGATTAGAAAGATGCCCATCCCTCTGAAATGAGATTTGAAGGGATGGGCATCAAGCCTCATGCAATTACGTTCGTGCATTTAGTCAATTGTGAAGAGGATTGTGTAATCCAGTGCCGAACATCTCATCCAGACTGCAAGGACAGTAGTGCGTTGGCAGAGGCCAATGGGCCAAAAGACCTATTGGGTCAATTTTGAGGCGATCCAAGGAACGTTGACTCGGTATCTGTCCTTTCGATGATCGCAGCTCGGCGAATCCGCGACTCGTTCAACCGAGCTTTGGGCACCCTCCATCCGTCACTCATCTCCCGTGCCTGGCTCATTCGCTACGAAACCTTATGGGACGTTCTGCTCAGTCATTTCAGTGAAATGGACGACCCTCCCAGATCGCGGAATTTCAGAGTAGACGGTAGGTGAAAGGTCGCCCGATAGCTGGATGTCGTCGTCGCAGGCGATCGATCAAGCGGGTCCGCGAGAGGGGAAAGCGCCGGGCAAAAAAATTTTGGTTGTTGTTTTATACTGTGGGGGGGTATAGTATGACCACATCAACGGCAAGGGAGGATGGCAATGCCCCAGTGCCCCAAAGAGAAGGAGAAAGCTCTCGGTCACGCTAGAGGTATTAGCGAGCAGGTCACGGCTCTAGAGCATGACCTGGAGGCTGATCCGACATGTGTCGCGGTTCTGCAGCAGTTGGCAGCAGTACGCGGTGCAATCAACGGCCTGAT
>NZ_MBPN01000125.1 GCF_001695625.1 Pseudomonas defluvii | reverse complement strand
GCTTTCTTGGCAGCGCGGGTACGCTCGCCTTCGTCGAGGATCTTCTTGCGCAGACGGATCGACTTCGGCGTAACTTCACACAGCTCGTCGTCCTGGATGAACTCCAGAGCCTGTTCCAGGGTGAAACGAACCGGTGGAACCAGAGCGATGGTTTCGTCTTTACCCGAAGCACGCATGTTGTCGAGCTTCTTGCCCTTGGTAGGGTTGACGCCCAGGTCGTTGTCACGGCTGTTCAGACCAACGATCTGACCGTTGTAGATGTCCTGACCGTGCTCGATGAACAGCTTGCCACGAGCCTGCAGGGTTTCCAGGGAGTAGGTCAGTGCCTTGCCGGTCTCAACCGATACCAGTACACCGTTCTGACGGCCGGACATGTGGCCGGACTTCATGGTGTCGTAGCGATCGAAGATCGAGGTCAGGATGCCTGCACCGTTGGTCAGGGTCAGGAACTGGTTACGGAAACCAATCAGACCACGGGCTGGAATGTTGTACTCCAGACGCACACGACCTTTACCATCCGGCGACATGTTGGTCAGGTCGCCTTTACGCAGACCCATCTCTTCCATGACCTTGCCCTGAGCTTCTTCAGGGATGTCGATGGTGACGTTCTCGAACGGCTCCTGCTTGACGCCGTTGACTTCACGGATGATTACTTCAGGACGGCCTACAGCCATCTCGAAGCCTTCACGACGCATGGTTTCGATCAGAACCGACAGGTGCAGCTCACCACGGCCGGAAACCTTGAACTTGTCAGCCGAGTCGCCTTCTTCAACGCGCAGTGCAACGTTGTACAGCAGCTCTTTGTCCAGACGTTCCTTGATGTTACGGCTGGTGACGAACTTGCCTTCCTTACCGCAGAACGGCGAGTCGTTGACCTGGAAGGTCATCGAAACGGTTGGCTCGTCAACGGTCAGTGGCTTCATCGCTTCGACGTTCAGTGGGTCGCACAGGGTGTCGGAGATGAACAGCTCGTCGAAACCGCTGACGCAAACGATGTCGCCCGCCAGTGCTTCTTCAACGTCAACGCGGTGCAGACCGTGGTGACCCATCAGCTTCAGGATACGGCCGTTGCGCTTCTTGCCGTCAACGTCGATGGCCACAACCGGGGTGTTCGGCTTGACGCGACCACGGGCGATACGGCCAACGCCGATAACACCGAGGAAGCTGTTGTAGTCCAGGGCAGAGATCTGCATCTGGAACGGGCCGTCACGGTCAACGGAAGGCGCTGGTACGTTGTCGACGATCGACTGGTACAGCGGGGTCATGTCTTCCGCCATGTCGGTGTGGTCCAGACCGGCAATGCCGTTCAGGGCCGAGGCGTAGACGACTTTGAAGTCCAGCTGTTCATCGGTAGCACCGAGGTTGTCGAACAGGTCGAAGATCTGGTCCAGAACCCAATCAGGACGCGCGCCTGGACGGTCAACCTTGTTGATTACCACGATTGGACGCAGGCCGGCTTCGAAGGCCTTCTTGGTCACGAAACGGGTTTGCGGCATAGGGCCGTCTTGAGCGTCAACCAGCAGCAGCACGGAGTCGACCATCGACATTACGCGCTCAACCTCGCCACCGAAGTCGGCGTGGCCGGGGGTATCCACGATGTTGATGTGGTAGCCGTTCCAGTTGATGGCGGTGTTCTTCGCCAGAATGGTAATGCCGCGCTCTTTTTCCTGGTCGTTGGAGTCCATCACGCGCTCGTCGTTGAGCTCGTTGCGCTCCAGAGTGCCGGACTGACGCAGGAGTTTGTCTACCAGGGTGGTTTTACCATGGTCAACGTGGGCGATGATGGCGATGTTACGGAGATTTTCGATCACTTGTGTATCTCGAGCAGAGGATTCGGGTTGCCGCCAGTTTAGGCGGCGAATATGAATGAAAAACGCTCAACGGGCCCGCCGGTCGGGAGGGCGGTGGCGGATGCTGCCGCCATACAGCCCTGGCGTCTTATGCCGGGCGATAAACACGCACATTGGCATGTCCCTCGCTCAATAAGTGGTGGGCATGCAGGCGGCTCATTACGCCCTTGTCGCAATACAGCAGGTACTGGCGGGTAGCATCCAGTTCCTTGAAACGGCTGTTCAGGGCATAGAACGGCAGCACCTGAACTTCGATACCTTCGAGTACCAGTGGCTGGTCTTCCTGGGCGTCGGGGTGACGGATGTCGATCACCACCTGCCCGGCCAACGCCTGGCTGACTTCTTCAATCTGAATATCCTGGCCCAGCTCATCGATGACATTGTCGATCGAGATCAGGCGGGCACGCTCCAGCGCACGCTCCAGCACCGCCATGTCGAAACTGCGTTCTTCGCTTTCGACGCGGTGACGCTTGGCACAGGTAGTCGGGTTCACCGAAATCACGCCGCAGTATTCTGGCATGTGCTTGGCGAACTCGGCGGTCCCGATCTGGTAGGCCTGATCGATGATGTCCTGCTTGTGGCTGGCCAACAGCGGGCGCAACACCAGTTTCTCGGTCGCCGAATCGATCACTGCCAGGTTCGGCAGGGTCTGGCTGGAGACCTGGGAAATCGCCTCACCGGTCACCAGTGCGTCGATTTCCAGGCGATCGGCAATGCGGGTTGCAGCACGCAACATCATACGCTTGAGGGTAACGCCCATATAGCTGTTACCGACCTTGCCGAGAATTTCGCCGACCACTTCTTCGAACGGCACGCTGACAAACAGCACACGCTGGCTGCTGCCGTACTTTTTCCAGAGAAAGTGTGCGACTTCCATTACGCCAAGCTCGTGGGCACGGCCACCGAGGTTGAAGAAACAGAAATGGGTCATCAGGCCGCGACGCATCATCTGGTAGGCCGCCACGGTAGAGTCGAAACCACCCGACATCAGCACCAGGGTCTGTTCCAGCGCGCCCAGCGGGTAGCCGCCGATGCCCGGGTGCTGGCTGTGCACCACGAACAGGCGCTCATCACGCAGCTCAAGACGCACGACCACTTCAGGGTTGCGCAGATCGATCCCGGCGGCGCCGCACTGCTGGCGCAGTTGGCTGCCAACATAACGATCGACATCCATGGAAGTGAAGCTGTGCTTGCCGGCACGCTTGCAGCGAACCGAAAAATGCTTGCCGGCCAGCTGCGCACCATAATGAAGCTTGCACTTGGCGACGATATCGTCGAAATCGACCAGCGGGTATTCGTCGACCTGCAGGAAATGCGCAATGCCCGGCGTGCAGGACAGGCGCTCGATCATCTCGCGCTGCACTTTTTCATCGTCCAGGCGCGTGATGATCTCGAGATTATCCCAGACACCCTTGACCACGAGCTCTGGATCGAGATCCTTGAGCACGACACGAATGTTGCGGCAGAGCTGGCGAATGAAGCGCTTGCGCACCGGGCCGCTCTTGATGGTGATCTCTGGGAAAATCTTGACGATTAGTTTCATGAAAAACTGCGCGCAATGTGCCAAGCGAAAAAGGGGGGCGCGGATTATAGCGGAAATTGCTCAAGGTTTGACCAACTATTGTACGGACGGCATCTAACGCACCAAAACAGGTCATCTTGATTAAAAATCGCATCATAAGAGTGCGAAAAAAATCCGCTTTTTCAGTATTTACGGCGCAAACGCCTATGTTTGGGGCAAAAAACCCAAGTCGGGGCACTGGCATGCAATTTGCTCCCTTGTGAGGCAGGTTGCCTTGGCGGACTATTCGCGCCCGGCATCACCCAAATTCAAGGGCTGCACAGGCAAGCTCTACCCCACCCGGAGGACACTATGTCGAAGTCGGTTCAACTCATCAAAGATCATGACGTTAAATGGATTGATCTGCGCTTCACTGACACCAAAGGCACTCAGCACCACGTGACCATGCCAGCCCGTGATGCGCTGGATGAAGACTTCTTTGAAGCCGGCAAGATGTTCGACGGCTCCTCCATCGCTGGATGGAAAGGCATCGAAGCGTCCGACATGATCCTGATGCCGGTCGACGATACTGCCGTGCTCGATCCGTTCACCGAAGAGCCAACGCTGATCATCGTTTGCGACATCATCGAACCTTCGACCATGCAAGGCTACGACCGCGACCCACGCGCCATCGCCAAGCGTGCCGAGGAGTACCTGAAGTCCACCGCTATCGGCGACACCGTACTGGTCGGCCCGGAGCCAGAGTTCTTCATCTTCGACGAAGTGAAATTCAAGTCCGACATCTCGGGCTCGATGTTCAAGATCTTCTCCGAACAAGGTTCGTGGATGTCCGACCAGGACGTCGAAGGCGGCAACAAAGGTCACCGCCCAGGCGTCAAAGGCGGTTACTTCCCAGTTCCTCCGTTCGACCATGACCACGAAATCCGTACTGCCATGTGTAATGCCATGGAAGAAATGGGCCTGGTCATCGAAGTTCACCACCACGAAGTGGCAACTGCCGGCCAGAACGAAATCGGTGTGCGTTTCAACACCCTGGTGAAGAAAGCCGACGAAGTTCAGACCCTGAAGTACTGCGTACACAACGTTGCCGACGCTTACGGCCGTACCGCTACCTTCATGCCGAAGCCACTGTACGGTGACAACGGTTCGGGCATGCACGTTCACATGTCCATCTCCAAAGAAGGCAAGAACACCTTCTCCGGCGAAGGCTATGCCGGCCTGTCCGACACCGCCCTGTACTTCATCGGCGGTATCATCAAGCACGGTAAGGCACTGAACGGCTTCACCAACCCTTCGACCAACTCCTACAAGCGTCTGGTCCCAGGCTTCGAAGCCCCTGTAATGCTGGCCTACTCGGCGCGCAACCGCTCCGCCTCGATCCGTATTCCATACGTTTCCAGCCCGAAAGCTCGTCGTATCGAAGCGCGCTTCCCGGACCCGGCTGCCAACCCATACCTGTGCTTCGCAGCGCTGCTGATGGCAGGTCTGGACGGTATCCAGAACAAGATCCACCCAGGCGATGCCGCCGACAAGAACCTGTACGACCTGCCGCCTGAAGAGGCCAAGGAAATCCCACAGGTTTGTGGCAGCCTGAAAGAAGCCCTGGAAGAGCTGGACAAGGGCCGTGCGTTCCTGACCAAAGGCGGCGTTTTCAGCGACGACTTCATCGACGCCTACATCGCCCTGAAAAGCGAAGAAGAAATCAAGGTTCGCACCTTCGTACACCCACTGGAATACGAGCTGTACTACAGCTGCTAATCCCGTGACGCTCGCGCAAGCGGCGTAAGAAAGGCCTCCCTCGGGAGGCCTTTCTTGTTTCTGACGTGTCACCTACGCAAAGCCCAGACGCCTGGCACTGAGCCCTGCGGGAAGTTGGCTTGCCAACGATGCAGGCACCACGTACTCGCCGACACACCCGTCGACGCCAGCGCAGGCAAGCCTGCATCCCACAGAAAACGCGGTTTGAAGCGCCCTCGGAAGCCTCTTTCCGGGCAACGCCTTTAATGCAGAACCGATCCCGGCTCAATGCTCTATATTGGTGCAATGAGCCGCCTGCATCCGCTGTTAACAGCCCATTTTGGTTCAAGAAAATCGCAAGCCTAGGGCTTTGTAGTCCTTTTTTGGGCATATACAGGTCTTTTTCAGGCGAATCCGCTTCTTTTCGGAGCCTTGGTTTGTTTTTTGCATTTTCTTCGTATCAGCGGATTACCAGTGCGCGCGACCCTGGCTTCAGCCACGGTTGTCATGTACCAAAAGAGGTCAACGACGCCCCATGACCATCAGCGATGCTCTGCACCGACTGCTACTGGACAACCTGACCACTGCCACCATTCTGCTCAATGCCGAACTGCGTCTTGAGTACATGAATCCGGCGGCGGAGATGCTGCTCGCCATCAGTGGTCAGCGCAGCCATGGCCAGTTCATCAGCGAGCTGTTCACGGAATCGACCGAAGCGCTGAACTCCTTGCGCCAGGCCGTGGAACACGCTCACCCGTTCACTAAACGCGAAGCCCTGCTCACCTCCTTGGCCGGCCAGACCCTGACCGTCGACTACGCGGTAACGCCCATCCTGAGCAACGGAAAGACCCTGCTGTTGCTTGAAGTCCATCCGCGGGACCGCTTGCTGCGGATCACCAAGGAAGAGGCTCAGCTGTCCAAACAAGAGACCACCAAGATGCTGGTCCGTGGCCTGGCCCACGAGATCAAGAACCCGCTTGGCGGTATTCGCGGCGCGGCACAGTTGTTGGCTCGCGAGTTACCTGAAGAAAGCCTGAAGGACTACACCAACGTCATCATTGAAGAGGCAGATCGCCTGCGCAACCTGGTTGATCGCATGCTGGGCTCGAACAAACTGCCGTCACTGGCCATGACCAACATCCATGAAGTACTGGAGCGGGTCTGTAGCCTGGTCGAAGCAGAAAGCCAAGGCTGCATCACCTTGGTGCGGGACTATGACCCTAGCCTGCCGGACGTCCTGATCGATCGCGAGCAGATGATCCAGGCCGTGCTCAACATCGTTCGCAACGCCATGCAGGCCATAAGCGCCCAGAACGAACTGCGCCTGGGCCGTATCAGCCTGCGTACCCGAGCCATGCGCCAGTTCACCATTGGCCATACACGCCATCGCCTGGTGGCCAAGGTCGAAATCATCGACAACGGCCCAGGCATTCCCGCCGAACTGCAGGAAACCATCTTTTATCCAATGGTCAGCGGCCGTCCAGACGGAACCGGGCTGGGCCTGGCCATTACCCAGAACATCATCAGCCAGCACCAAGGGCTGATCGAGTGTGACAGCCACCCTGGTCACACCAACTTTTCGATCTTCCTGCCGCTGGAACAAGGAGCCATGTCCTCATGAGCCGTAGTGAAACTGTCTGGATCGTCGATGACGATCGCTCCATCCGCTGGGTTCTGGAAAAAGCCTTGCAGCAGGAAGGCATGACCACCCAGAGCTTCGACAGCGCTGATGGCGTCATGGGTCGTTTGTCCCGGCAGCAGCCGGATGTGATCATCTCTGATATCCGCATGCCTGGGGCCAGCGGCCTGGACCTGCTCGCGCAGATTCGCGAGCAGTACCCTCGCCTGCCGGTCATCATCATGACCGCCCACTCGGACCTCGACAGCGCCGTTGCGTCTTATCAGGGCGGGGCCTTCGAGTACTTGCCTAAGCCTTTCGACGTTGACGAAGCCGTCTCACTGGTCAAACGTGCCAACCAGCATGCCCAGGAGCAACAGGGCATGGATGTGGCACCCAGCCTGACCCGCACCCCGGAAATCATCGGCGAAGCACCGGCGATGCAGGAGGTGTTCCGTGCCATTGGTCGCCTGAGCCACTCCAACATTACCGTGCTGATCAACGGCGAGTCGGGTACCGGCAAAGAGCTGGTCGCCCACGCCCTTCACCGCCACAGCCCAAGGGCAGCATCGCCGTTTATTGCATTGAACATGGCGGCAATCCCCAAGGACCTGATGGAGTCAGAGCTGTTCGGCCACGAAAAAGGCGCCTTTACCGGCGCGGCCAACCTGCGGCGCGGGCGCTTTGAGCAGGCGGACGGCGGCACCCTGTTCCTCGATGAAATTGGCGACATGCCAGCCGACACCCAGACGCGCCTGCTGCGCGTGCTGGCCGATGGCGAGTTTTATCGGGTTGGCGGCCACGTGCCGGTCAAAGTCGATGTACGAATCATTGCTGCGACCCATCAGAACCTGGAAACGCTGGTTCAGGCAGGCAAGTTCAGGGAAGACCTGTTCCACCGCCTGAACGTGATCCGCATTCACATCCCGCGCTTGTCGGATCGTCGCGAAGACATCCCGACCCTGGCCCGGCACTTCCTCAGCCGTGCCGCGCAGGAGCTGGCCGTCGAGCCCAAGCTGCTCAAGCCTGAAACCGAAGAATTCATTCGCAACCTGCCATGGCCGGGCAATGTTCGCCAACTGGAGAACACCTGCCGCTGGATCACCGTCATGGCTTCAGGCCGGGAAGTGCACATTGGCGACCTGCCGCCCGAACTGCTGAACCTGCCGCAGGACGCCGCGCCCGTCACCAACTGGGAGCAGGCCTTGCGGCAGTGGGCAGACCTGGCCCTGGCGCGTGGGCAGTCGAACCTGCTCGACAGTGCCGTGCCTAGTTTTGAGCGGATCATGATCGAAACCGCCCTCAAACACACCGCAGGGCGCCGCCGAGATGCTGCCGTGCTGCTGGGCTGGGGGCGCAACACCCTGACCCGGAAGATCAAGGAGCTGGGAATGAACGTAGCGGGCGGCGAAGAGGACGAGGTTGACGACGCCTGACGCCCCATTACTGCAGGAGCACGCCGTGCTGGCGATCGAGGCGCCCGTTTCACCTGACGCGGCGCCGGCTCCTGTAGCCCCCGATGTAGAAGCTGCCCTCTCCTGCTGAACGCGCCACCCTGCACCAAACCCGCTCGCGATGCACCGCGACAAGGCAAAAATCCCCGTCCTAGAGCCTTCTTCTTCCCGCAAAACGGCTGTAATCAGCCATTTTCAGCCCTGCAACAAAACTGGCACACACAGTGCATAACATAGGTATCACCCGTTTTGGGGACCTTGGTACAGGCAGGCCGGGGAATCCCCTCTTTTATTCGCGCAACAATACCTGCAAGCGCCAACGCCCGTCCTGCTCTGCACCGGCCCAATCGCCGTGCAGAGGACGGGCCGCTACCAGGTTCACCAGCAAGCCCTTATCGGTCTTCTGTACCCGCCAGCTCACGGGCTTGCCCTCAAGTTGCAACTGACCGTGCTGAGGCCGCCCATCAGCCTCGAACAGCAGCGCAACAGCACCCTCGACTTCTTCGCCATGCAGCTTGGGTTCTTCGTTGAACCACAGGTTCAGCCCTCCTTCGATGACCTCGACCTGCTCCAACTCCCGAGGCTCGGGCGCCGTCAAGCGACCGATCATCAGCCCGACCAACATGCCGAAGATTGCCAGCGAGAACATCACTCGCGGCCAGAGTTGCGAACGTGGGTCCGGTTCAGGAGTAGAATGCCCTTCGTCTTTTTGCCCGGAGCCGTGCATGTTTCACGTCATCCTCTTTCAACCAGAGATTCCGCCGAATACCGGCAACATTATCAGGCTGTGCGCCAACAGCGGCTGCCACCTGCACCTGATCGAGCCTATCGGCTTTGAGTTGGACGACAAGCGCTTGCGCCGAGCGGGCCTCGACTATCACGAGTACGCCACACTCAAGCGTCATGCCGACCTGCCAAGCTGCCTGGAAAGCCTGGGGCAGCCGCGTCTGTTCGCGTTCACCACCAAGGCCTCGCGGCCCTTCCATGATGCCAGCTTCCAGCCCGGCGATGCATTTTTGTTCGGTCCGGAAAGCCGTGGCCTGCCCGCCGAAGTGCTCGACGCGCTGAGCAGTGAGCAACGCCTGCGCCTGCCCATGCGCGAAGGCTGCCGCAGCCTGAACCTGTCCAACACCGTCGCGGTGGCCGTCTACGAGGCCTGGCGCCAGCAAGGCTTTGCCTGAGCCAAGAAAAAAGCGCCCCGTGGGGCGCTTTCAGGTGACAGCAGTCGCTTATTGCAGCGACGGCGCCTCACCGGCTTCCTGCATACGCGCCATTTCCTGGGCGTACAGGGCATCGAAGTTCACTGGCGACAGCATCAGTGCCGGGAACGAGCCACGGGTCACCAGGCTGTCCAGCGCTTCACGCGCATAAGGGAACAGGATGTTCGGGCAGAATGCGCCCAAGGTGTGGCTCATCGAAGCGGCATCGAGGTTCTTGATCAGGAAGATGCCGGCCTGCTGCACTTCAGCGATGAAGGCTACTTCTTCACCGTTCTTGACCGTGACAGACAGGGTCAGCACGACCTCGTGGAAATCGCCTTCCAGACCTTTTTGCTTGGTGTTCAGGTCCAGTGCGACGCTCGGCTCCCACTGCTGACGGAAGATCGCCGGGCTTTTCGGCGCTTCGAACGACAGGTCGCGCACATAGATGCGCTGCATGGAAAACTGCGGTGCGTTCTCATCCAGCGCTTCTGCGCCGTTGTTCTGTTGATCAGTCATGACAGATCCTTCTTTCCAGGGTCTTGTAGGGGTTCTGAATCAAGCCTTGAGCAAAGCGTCCAGCTTGCCCGCTCGCTCAAGGGCATACAGGTCGTCGCAGCCGCCCACATGGGTAGCGCCGATCCAGATTTGCGGCACCGATGTACGCCCGGCCTTCTGGCTCATTTCAGCGCGCAGCTGCGGCTTGCCATCGACCTTGATCTCATCGAAGGCTACACCTTTGCTCTGGAGCAGGTGCTTGGCGCGCGAGCAGTAAGGGCAGTAATCGCTGGAGTAGACGATGACATCAGGCATGGATCACTTCACCAATGGCAGGTTATCGGCGCGCCAGCTGGACACACCGCCAGACAGCTTGGCAGCGGTAAAGCCGGCCTTGAGCAGCTCACGGCAGGTAGTACCGGAATGCTGGCCCATGTTGTCGACCACGATCAAGGTCTTGGCCTTGTGTTTTTCCAGCTCGCCAATGCGTGCAGCCAGCTTGTCCTGAGGAATGTTCAGGGCGCCGACGATATGGCCGGCAGCGAAGTCCTTGCTGGTGCGAATGTCGATGACCAGGCCCTTTTCGCTGTTGACCAGAGCGGTCAGTTCGCCGCTGCTGAGGCTGCGACCACCGCGACGGGCCTCGGTGAGAATCAGCAGTACCAGCAGCACCGCGAACAGTGCGACGAGCAAATAGTGGTTAGTGGCGAATTCAATCAGGTGAGCAACCATCAGAGGGTTCCGGGCCATTAAAAATGTTGGCCAGTATACACAGCCGCCAAGGTCGGCCAAAGCCCGCCCGACGACCCCGCCTGCAGTAATTCCGCTTAATGTGTTGCAGCTTGTCGGCTTATTCCGTTAACCACACAAAGGGAATTCGTCATCCGGGACCAAGATGCCCTAAAATGCGTTTCTTTTTCATCTGAACAAGCGCGAGTGGGATTCATGACGAGCACGCCAAAACCCCTGGTCCTGATCATCCTGGATGGTTTCGGTCACAGCGAAAGCCACGAGTACAACGCCATCTACTCGGCCAACACCCCGGTTTATGATCGCCTGCGTGCTACCCAGCCGCATGGCCTGATCTCCGGCTCCGGCATGGACGTGGGCCTGCCGGACGGCCAGATGGGCAACTCCGAGGTTGGCCACATGAACCTGGGTGCCGGGCGTGTGGTGTACCAGGACTTCACCCGTGTCACCAAGGCGATCAAGGACGGCGAGTTCTTCCAGAACCCCGTGCTGTGTGGCGCCGTGGACAAGGCGGTCGGTGCTGGCAAGGCCGTACATATCCTTGGCCTGCTCTCCGATGGTGGCGTACATAGCCACCAGGACCACCTGATCGCCATGGCAGAACTGGCCGTTCAGCGCGGCGCAGAGAACATCTACCTGCACGCCTTCCTCGATGGCCGCGACACGCCACCAAAGAGTGCGCAATCGTCCATCGAACTGCTCGACGCCACCTTCGCCCGCCTGGGCAAGGGCCGTATTGCCAGCCTGATCGGTCGCTACTACGCGATGGACCGTGACAACCGCTGGGACCGCGTCGCTGCGGCCTACAACCTGATCGTCGACAGTGTCGCCGAGTTCAGTGCCGACAGCGCCCAGGCCGGCCTGGAAGCAGCCTATGCCCGCGACGAGAGCGATGAATTCGTCAAAGCCACACGCATTGGTGATGCCGTCAAGGTTGAAGACGGCGATGCCGTGATCTTCATGAACTTCCGCGCCGACCGTGCCCGCGAGCTGTCGCGGGTCTTCGTCGAGACCGAGTTCAATGAATTCCCTCGCGCACGCCTGCCGAAGCTGGCGGCCTACATCGGCCTGACCCAGTACTCGGCAAAGATCCCGGCTCCGGCCGCCTTCGCCCCAGGAAGCCTGGACAATGTGCTCGGGGAATACCTGGCCAAGCAGGGCAAGACCCAACTGCGTATCGCCGAAACCGAGAAATATGCCCACGTCACCTTCTTCTTCTCCGGTGGCCGTGAAGAGCCGTTCCCCGGTGAAGAGCGCATCCTGATCCCATCACCCAAGGTCGCCACCTACGACCTGCAACCGGAAATGAGCGCCCCCGAGGTGACCGACAAAATCGTCGAAGCCATCGAGCAACAGCGTTATGACGTGATCGTGGTCAATTACGCCAATGGCGACATGGTTGGCCATAGCGGTGTGTTCGAGGCTGCGGTCAAGGCCGTGGAGTGCCTGGATACCTGCGTCGGCCGGCTGGTCGAAGCACTGGAGAAGGTCGGCGGCGAAGCGCTGATCACTGCCGACCATGGCAACGTCGAGCAGATGGAAGACGAATGCACGGGGCAGGCGCACACCGCGCACACCACCGAACCGGTCCCATTCATCTACGTCGGTAAACGCCCGTTCACCGTTCGTGACGGCGGCGTACTGGCAGATGTCGCCCCCACCATGCTGAAACTGATGGGCCTGGAACAACCCCGGGAAATGACCGGGACCTCGATCCTGATCGACGCCTGACCTGCGTAAACCCGCCATAACGGTCGGTTTTCCGGACAAACGCCTCAAG
>NZ_MBPN01000124.1 GCF_001695625.1 Pseudomonas defluvii | reverse complement strand
CGGTTCCGGTCTGACCTGAGCTGCCGTCAAGTTTGATCCCCCAGTAGCCAAAGGCATCGACACCAAAACCGACGGTGCCCTGGGTGTAGCCGGAGCTGAAGTTGGCCATGAACCCCTGGGTCCAGTCGCGGCGTGTGTCACTGCCGTTCTTGCCATCGCGATCGAAGTACATGTTGCGTAGCAGCACCTTGAGGCTGCTGTCTTCGACAATGCCTTTGGCTTCGGCCTGGTCGCTAACGAAGGGTGCTGCGTTGGCCAGTGGTACCAGCCCACCGGACACGGCCAATAGCAGTACGCCATTTTTCAGGTGATTCATCTTTCGGTCGCCCCTCTGCACAAAATGTCTGACAGACACTCGGTTTGAGATTGTTATGAATGGTCTTGTGGAAATGGCAGACAAGTACGCCGCGTTTGGCCCTGGAAGGCGCGTTGGCGTTGAAACATTGTTCTTCTTTTCGTCCGTGTGCACGGATCTTCCAGCATCTTGCCGAAAATGAACGTTTTCTGAATACCGAGGTTTTGTAAAAGACTATTCCCTGTTGAGTAACAGTCCGTCATGACGATGATACTTTTCAGGTATGGCGCCAGACCCACCTAATATTGGACTGCCACTACTTACAGCCTCTATCGTGGGATAAAGAACAATAAGAGCGCCCTATGATTTCGATACCTTCTTCCCGATGGACGCTTGACGGGGTTCCACCTGCGCTATCGGTAACGCCATCTGCCTGTTTCACGCCCTGCAGTGCCCACTCAAACCGCTGGTCATGGAGTCGGTCACGATGAGTCGTGGATTTCTGGCCGGTATCCTGCAACTGACAGGTGTGTTGATCGCAACAGCGTTACTGGTGTCAGAGGTGCAGCAGGCTGCCCTTGGCAGCGTGGCGTTACTGTGCTTTGTGTGTGCAGGGCTGCTGTATCACTTTCGCCCGGCGACGGTGATTGAGGTGCCGGTTGAATGCATGTCGAGCGGTGTGGCAGCGGTTGTGCCTGAGCCTGCGCCTGCGCCCGTGGCTTCGACAACCGAAGTAATTGCCCCCTTGTGGAGCGACGGCAGGCTGCAGAAGACGCTGAAAAAGCTTGATGACGCCATCATCCAGACCGAGGCCGACATGCAGTTCGCCGACCAGTTGGCGCGTGCTGCTGGTGCGCATGTGCGTTCAAGTGCCGAGAGTATTCAGGCGTCCTCGCACATTCTCTGTGAGCTCGACACGTCGATGAGCACGATCGCCCATACCTTCAATGAACTGGGTGCGCAGTCTGTACGCATTGGTGCGTTGGTCGGCAGCATTCAGGATATCGCTCGGCAAACCAACCTGCTGGCCCTGAACGCGGCGATCGAGGCCGCACGTGCGGGTGACCATGGACGCGGTTTTGCGGTGGTAGCCGATGAGGTTCGGAACCTGTCTCGTCGTGTCGCGGACTCCAGCGCCCAGATTCAAACCATTGCAGGCGAACTGCAACAATCGGCGGGTGACGCCCGAGCCGGAATTGAGGGGCTTGGTGCTTCAACACGTTCAGGCATGGAGCAAGCCAGCGTCGCATTGCGCGCCATGGACGAGATCCGTGGCGCCGCAGAGCAACGCATGCAGATCGTCGAACGGGTCATGGTGGGCTTGAGTGGGCAGCGGCAACTGTCCGGGGCAGCCCAGAGTTTGATCGAGTAAGCCGACCTTGCCGTCATGCGGATGCAGTGAGCTAGTCTGTTTCTAGACGTCACGGCATAGCGCCGGTCCGAGGAGGCAACCATGAAGCGAGTACTGTTGAGCCTTGCCCTGTTCGCGATGGTCGGGTTCGTGAAAGCCGAAATTCCATTGGTGGATGCCACCTGCCCAGGGGGTATTGATGTTCACGCTGATGAAGGCGGGCCGATCTACATCAATGGCGAAGAGGGCAGACTGAGGACGTTGAATGAAAATAGCTATGAAGCCACTGGCCAAGGTATCACCATCTCGTTGAGCATCGACCGTGATGGCACACCTTCAGTCTCGTACAGCAGCAAGGACGGGGCGAAAGGGGTCTGCGACCTGACAGAAGATTGAGGTGGCCAGGCTGACCTTGACTGCACACAGGGTGGGCGACCGGGCCCTGTCAACCGCGGTCTTCATTTCGATCACGGCGGTAGCGGCTAGCTCCAGTTCGTGGTCCTGCTGCAAACCCCGGTTGTTATCAGCGTGATCCGCTGCTTCTGTATCTCTGGGCAGGCTGTTGATCCTGAGCGTGTAAAACGGGATTTACGCGATTATCGAACGCTGATGGCGTCGACTCACCTCTCTCAGGATTTCATATGCCCCGTCAGTGAGCGCGGAGTGCTTTACGCACCGTTTTGATGCGCGAAGGGCCTCCCTTGGCGCTGTGGGTCGAATGCCGGGTGAAGGCTATTGGCTATTATTTTTCTCGGAAAATTACGCTGTAAATTCTATGTTTTTTGGAGGATATGCACGGATAGATGTCATAAATCGACAGTTTCCTTTAGGTTGGATCGTTAGCATGCTTTCAACATGGCGTGGTAATTGCTTCCAGGTTCGATGCCCAATGTCGCAGCTGGAGAAGTGAATGTCGCTATCAAGCAATTCCATGCAGTTATCCTCCGCCGAAAAACGCTGGTTGCCCTGGTTTGGCAAGACCGGAAAACTGGCCATGAAGTGGTCTTGCCGTCTCAATCGATCGGCTTACCCGGTCATTGAACAGACATTCGAAGCCATCGCCGAAACCCGGGTGAAGCTGCTGCAGCACTGGGCGCGGGAGCAGTGGGACCATTTGGCTGAACTGGCGGCTACCTTGAGCCGCGACGGTGGCCAACCTGGCCCGGGCCTGTTGCGGGAAAAGCTGGCCCAGGCTGAAGACTTTTCCGAACTGTTTGTCGTCGACCCCAGTGGTGCGGTGATTGCCTCAACCTGGAATGGCCATGCCGGGAAGTCGCCGTGCAATGCCAAGGCCCTTGCTGCCGGGTTGCAGGCAGCGTTCCTGCACGGCCCCTACAGCGACCCACTGACGTTGCAGATTGGCCCTTCATCGTCGCGTTTTCATGACGAAGTCACGCTGATGTTCTACCAACCCCTGAAGGCCGACGGCAAAGTACTCGGCTGCCTCTGTGGACGGGTTCCGAACGATGTATTGGGTGATTTGATCCAGCGTGAGGCCGGGCACATTTTTGCCGAGTCAGGGGACAACTACCTGTTCATGGTGCAGTCGCGCTTCGATCCGGCAATCCAGCCGGGGGTCGCCTTGTCACGCTCGCGCTTCGAAGACGGTACCTTTACCCACGGTGAAAACCTCAAGAGCGGCGTGCATACGCCCTGGAAGACTGTTCAGGTGCAGCGTCACACTGAACTGGAGCTGCGCTTCACCGATCCGTCGACCCAGGAGCTGCACCCTGGTGTGCGCGAAACCATCCGCACCGGCGCCAATCTGTTTGTCGCCTATCCCGGCTACTCCGACTACCGGCACATTCCGGTGGTCGGCAAGGGCGTTACCTTCCAGTTGCCCGGTTCACCGGACCGTTGGGGGATGATGTGCGAGGCTGACCTGGAAGAAGTCTACCGCCGCCGCTCGCTGAGTTACGGGCTGATGAAGCCTTACCTGGCAACCATGGCAGGCCTGTTTGGCTGCAACTACCTGATCCAGCATTACAGCGGTCTTTCCCAGGGCCTGATTGACCTCTGCGAGATGTCGAGCATGTTGGCTGCGGCGTTGTTGTTCCGTTCGTTGGGCCCCAGGCGCCTGGCGGCACGTTTGAATGAAATGACCGGCGTCATCAGAACCATCGCCGAAGGCGAGGGCAACCTGCGCCAGCGTCTCGACACGTCGCGCATGGCCAACGATGAGACCGGTGACATGGGGCGCTGGATCAACAGTTTCATCGACCATCTGGACGCCGTCGTCGGGCAGGTGATCAAGGCCAGCCACAGTGTCGGCAAGACCAATCAGATGATGCTGGGGCGTAGCCAGGCGGCCAGTCTCACCTCTGAAGAAGTTGCCCAGGCGGTGCACAGCATGATGATCATCGTCGAAGACCAGTTGGGTGAGATCCAGCAGGCTTCGGCCAGTGCCGAGCAGATGAAACAGGCCATGGATGAAGTGGTCACCCGCGCCCGAGAGCAGTTTCTGGAGGTTCAGAAGGGCACTCAGTCGATTCGCAATGTCGTCGAGCGCTCGTCCTCCAGCGTCCAGTTGCTCGACAGCCGCATGGGTGAGATTGGCACCATCACCGGACTGATCAGCGATATCACCAACCAGACCAACCTATTGGCGCTGAACGCGGCGATCGAGGCGGCGCGCGCCGGTGAGCATGGCCGCGGATTTGCCGTGGTCGCCGATGAAGTTCGCACCTTGGCGTCACGTACTTCGAAGGCAGCCGACGATATCCGGCAGATGGTCGAAGGGCTGCAACGCGAAACGCAGCAGGCGGTTGGTTTCATGGAGGACGGGGTCAAGGATGTCGACAACAGCCTGCGCCTGGCTGAAGAGGCGTCTTCGGAGAACGTGCAACTGCACCAGGCCGTGGAAAACATGTTCGCGATCATTCAGCAACTGAATCAGCGCAGCCTGGACTACGGCAAGACCATCAAGCAGGTCGATCAGTCGTCTGCGCAAATGCGCCAGACCGTCACCGTGCTGCAGACCAGCGCGGAAACCGTCAGGCTCGATGCCAACAAGCTGCAGAAGCTGGTAGGGCTGTTTGAGGTGAGTAGCAATGCCCGGCAACGGGATGCGGCCTAGCGCGTGCCCGTTGTGCCGATACCTTGCGGGGTGTTTGCCTTGCGATAGCCGAGCTCTTCGCTGATCTTCAGTGCGCAGTGCATCAGCAACTCGGTGAAGCGTGCCTGCGTGCCGTCCGGGTCCATGATCGCATCGGGGCCGGACAGGTTGATTGCTGCGCTGATACGCCCGGTGTGATCGCGTACGCCGGTGGCGATAGCCGTCGAATAGTCCGAGCGATGCACGACCCATTGCCGCTCGCGGTCCACGGCTGTGAGCTGTTCCAGTTCCGGCAGGGTGCGCGGCGCTGGTGCCGGGTAGTCATCAAGGCGCACATGCTGGTACAGCAGGCGCAGTTGCGCGGTGCTCAGGTCGCTTAGCAGCACGCGACCCATCGCGGTGCAATGGCAGGCGATACGTGTGCCAATCGGGATGTTCACTGATAAGCGTTGGGCGGCAAAGGCTCGGTAGAGGTACAGGCTGTCGGTGCCTTCCCGGGTGCTCAAGTGGCATGAAAGGGACGTGCTGTCACGCAGTGCATTGAGGTGCGGCATGGCGATTTCGACAATGTCGCGGCTGGCCAGGTAGCTGAAACCCGTGGAGATGACCTGGGCGCCCAGTTCATAGTGATTGTTGTGCTTTTTCAGGTAGCCCATGTCGGTCAGGGTGTAGAGGATGCGGTAGATCGCCGAATTGCTTACGCCAAGCTGTTCGGCAATGTCGTTGATACCCAGCGAGCGGGTGTGAGCGTCGAACAACCCCAGCACACTGAGCCCACGTTGCAGCGCTGGTACGCTGTAGTCGGTTTCCTTTTCAAGGCTTGGCATCATCAGCTCCAGTGGTGTTGCGCGTCGGGTAGCCGGGTCGGCTAGCGGTGGCGACCCGGGCGTTGTACCTCGTTCAAGCCCGTGTGCGGCTTAATCCATCAACACTTCAGGCGCCAGCAAGGCACCGTTGAACTCACTCATGGCGTCCAGCACGGCATCTTTGAAGTAGGCCAGCGAGGCGCGATCGCACAGCAGTTGGAAACAGGGCAGGCCGACGGGGCCCAGGTTGATCACGATGACGTTGATCCGCGCCGCCGAGGTCTGCGCCACTGCACCGACGGGAAACACCTCGGGCCGCAGGTCGACCCCGCAGAGCTTGGCCATGACCTCGCTGACGCAGGCGCCGCTCAGTTGCAGCCAGGCATGGCTGTCCTGGCGTGGCAGCAGGTAGTTGGCGTTGTGGTCCAGCTCCCAACTGACTTCCTCATCGGCAATGCGTTGACCCTGGTCGGCCAGGCCACCGAGCAGCAGGTACTCGGTCTGGGACAGGCGCGCGACCTGGCTGCCGTCGGCCTGGAGGACGGCGCGGTTGGGCGCTTCGGGCAGCTCGAAACCGCGTACACGCAAGTAGTCGGCGCTGTGCGTGCCACGAAAGCCGATGCGGGGCAGTGCGGTCAGGTCAATCAAGGCGCACTGCTGCAGGGCGCCAACATCGAGTAAGGGCTGTGCGTGCAGGTTAGACATGGCTCAGAGCTCCTGGCGCTGGTTGGCGGGGTCGAAGAACGGCAACTGCACCACTGTGGCTTGAACCACCAGGCCGCCGTCGACGCGGATGGGAATCTGTTGCCCTGGTGTGCTTTGCTCGGGTGCGGCATAGGCCAGGCCGATGATCTGCCCCAGGGTCTGCGAGTGTTCGCACGAGGTGACGTTGCCGCTGATGTCGGGGCCGTTCAGTACCAAGTGGCCCTCCAGTGGTTTAGGGCTGTCCTTGGGTAGAGTGAAACCGACCAGTTTGCGTTTTGCCGGTTGTGCTTGAAGGATGTCCAGTGAACGGCGGCCCACGAAGAATGGCTTGCTCCGGTTGATCGCCCAACCCATGTCGATTTCGTCGGGATGGGTCATGCCGTCGGTGTCCTGGCTGATGATCACATGGCCTTTTTCCAGGCGCAGCAGGCGCTGTGCCTCGACACCGAAGGGACGGATGTCGTAGTCCTTGCCGGCGTTCATCAAGGCCTGCCAGAGGGCCGCGCCATGGCGTGACGGCACGTGAATCTCGTAGCCCAGTTCACCGACGAAGCCGACCCGCAGCACGCGGGCCTTGATGCCGGCGACCGTGCCCTGGCGCACCCCCAGGTAAGGGAAGCCCGCGCTGGACAGGTCAATGTCGGTGCAGAGCGTTTGCAATACCTTGCGCGCATCCGGCCCGGCCAGGTTCACGGCCGACAGGGCCGCAGTGACGTTGGCAATATCGACGTTCAGGCGCCATTGGGCGTTCCACTTGAGCATCTGCTGGTAGATGCGATCGACGCCGCTGGTGGTGGCGGTGACGTAGAAGTGCTGCTCGGCAAAGCGTGCGCAGACACCATCGTCAATCACCACCCCTTGCTCGTTGGTCATCAGCGCATAGCGTGAGCGGCCCACCGGTTGCTTGAGGAAGGCAAAGGTGTAGAGGCGGTTGAGCAATTCGCCGGCGTCCGGCCCGCGCACATCCAGGCCACCGAGCGTGGACACATCGATCAGGCCGACTTTGGTGCGTACGTGCAGTGCCTCTTCCTGCATGCACCGCTCGCGTTCGCTGGTCTTGCCGTAGTAGGCAGGGCGTTGCCAGATGCCGGCAGGCATCATCTTCGCGCCGGCAGCCAGATGCTGTGCGTGCATGGGCGTTTGCCTGAAGGGGTCGAAGGCCCGCCCGGCGACGTGGGCCAGTTTTTCTGCCTCGAAGGGTGGGCGGGCAGTGGTTATTCCGGTTTCACTGATGCTGCGCTGTGTCGAAGCCGCGACCAGGCGAGCCGTGGGCAACGCCGAGTGACGGCCCTGGGACGGGCCCATGCCGACGGTGGAGTAACGTTTGACCAGCTGGATATCGCGGTAGCCGATCCGGGTTGCGTTGATGATGTCATTGACCTGCAGGTCTTCGTCGAAATCGACAAAGTCCTTGCCCTTGGGATGAGGGAAGATCGGCCAAGGGAAGTTGACCCGCGCTTCGGCCTTGAACGATTGCTGCGCCGGGTAGGGTAATGCCAACGCAGCCAGGGCCGTGGCGGTGGCATTGGTGGCATCGGCCAGGACGTTGTCCAGGGTATGCCGGCCATTGGCGGAGCCGGCTACGCCGAGGTTGTTCGGCAGGCCGCTCAAGGTGAACTCTGCCGATGCGTCGTTGTAGGCCAGTTTGCCGCCAGCCTGACAAAGCAACTGATAAACCGGCATGTAGCCGCCGGACATGCACAGCAGGTCGCAGTCCAGGGTCAAGGCCTGGCTGGCCACCTGGCCCTGGCCGGTGATACTGCGCAGTTCGACGCCAGTAATGTGGCGCATGCCTTTGCTGTGCAGGGCTTCGTAGACGGTCGTGGCAAGGTGGCAGCGGATACTGCGTTGCTCCAGCGCGACCAGCAGATCGCGATTGCCCGGACCACTTCGCAGGTCCACCAGTGCGGCAACTTCAACGCCTTGCTCATACAGGTCGAGGGCGGCCAGGTAGCCGTCGTCGTTGCCGGTGAGCACCACGGCGCGTTTGCCGGGTTTCACGGCATACAGTTTCATCAGGCGCTGGGCTGCACTGGTCAGCATTACACCCGGCAGGTCGTTGTTGCGGAAGATGACGGGCTGGTCGAATGAGCCGCTGCAGATCAGGCACTGGCTGGCGCGAACCTTGTACAGGCGCTTGCCTTGAATCACGGGCAGATAGTTGTCGGCAAACCAGCCGTTGCAGGTGGCCTGGGTAAGGATGCGGATGTTGGCATGCTGTTGGACCGCCTCGATCAACTGGTTGCGCAGGGTGTTGGCGCGTTGGTTGTCGATGTCGAAACGGGCATAGTTCAGCGAGCCGCCGAGAATCGATTGCTGTTCAACCAGCAACACCTTGGCACCGGCATTGGCGGCGGTCAGGGCGGCTTGCAGACCGGCCGGGCCTGCACCGATCACCGCAAGGTCGGCGAACAGGTAGGCCTTGTCGTAGTACTCGGGCTTGAAGTCGAGGTCGAGTACGCCAAGGCCGGCCTTTTTGCGGATGATCGGCTCCCAGATTTTCCACATGCCCTTGGGCTTGTAGAACGAACGGTAGTAGAACCCCACCGGCATGAACTTGGAGAACTTGCTCAGGTAGGCGTCCTTGTCGTGCTCCAGCGAGCCGTTGAAGTTTTGCCCGCTGGCTTCAAGGCCTTGCGTCAACGGCTGGCAGTCGGCCAGGACATTGGGTTCGTGGGGCAACTGGATCAGGCTGTTGGCATCTTGCCCGGCCATGCTCAGTGGGCCGCGTGGGCGGTGGTACTTGAACGAGCGTGACAGCAGAAAACGGCCGTTGGCGAGCAGGGCGCTGGCGATGCTGTCACCCTGCAGGCCCTGATAGGCGGTGCCATCAAAGCTGAAGGTCAGCGGCCGATTGCGATCGATCAGCAGGCCCATGGGGGCTGGAAGGCGATTGGGGAGGCTCATCCTGCGATCTCCTGCGGTTGCGCGGCAGTGAACTCAACCCGCGTGCTGAACAGTTCCCGTGGGTCGAAGGTCCGGATGATTTCGTCAGTGACGGTGTGGCGTTCAGCCAGGAACCAGTAGCTGGAGGGACTGTGCATCCACCATTCACGAACCACGCCGAGGGTGTCTTCGCTGTTGAAGACATAGGCCGCCCATTCACTGTCGCTGCAGGTGTTTGGGTTCGGCATTGGCTTGAACTCGCCACCGTAGGTGAACTCGCTGATGTTGCGAGGCCCATTGAGCGGGCAAATCATGACTTTCATCTCACGCTCTCCTGTTAGTGACTGGCTGCCGTGGCGCCCATTTCGTTGACTTGGGCAAAGGTCGAGAAACGCTCCAGGCTGAACGGTTTGATCAGGTCCGGTACCTTGCCGCCACTGGCGACCAGCTCGGCCATGGTCTTGCCGCAGATGGGCGTGGACTTGAAACCCCAGGTGCCCCAGCCGGCGTCCAGGTAATAGTTCTTCACCGGGGACAACCCCATGATCGGGCTGTAGTCCGGGGTCATGTCGGTGATTCCGGCCCATTGGCGCATCAGTTTGGCGTTGGCCAGGAACGGGAACATTTCGATGGCGTGGGCCAGCAGGCTTTCCTTGAGGTCGAGCGTCGAGCGGGTGTTGAACAGGGGATAAGGGTCCGAGCCCCCCCCAAACACCACTTCGCCACGACCGGTCTGCTGGACGTAGCAGTGCAGGGCCGAAGAGCTCACCAACGGATCAAGGAAGGGCTTGAACGGCTGAGTGACCATCGCTTGCAGGGGAAAGGTCTGGATAGGCGAGCGAATACCGGCCTTTTTCATCATCTGCGAGCTCATGCCTGCCACGGCTTGCACGACGCAGCCACAGCGTACCGTGCCGCGGTTGGTTTTCACCGCGCTGATCGTGCCGTTTTCGATGACCAGTTCCTGGACTTCGGTCAACTGATGGATTTCCACTCCCCGTTTGGCTGCCTGCTTGGCGTAGCCCCAGGCCACCGCATCGTGACGCGCTGTCGCACCGTCGATGTGCCAGAGGCCGGCCAGTACCGGCAGGTGCCCTGGGTCCAGGTTCAAGGTAGGCACCAGTTCGCGGATCTGCTGGCGATCAATCATTTCGGTTCGCCCGCCGAAGTGCTTGTTCACCTCGGCACGCTGGCGGAATGCACGCACGGTGGCGTCGGTGTGGGCCAGGGTCAGTTGGCCGCGTTCCGAATACATGATGTTGAAGTCAAATTCGTTGGACAGGCCCTGGAACATCTTGACCGACTCGGCGTAGAACTTGACGCCCTCGCTGGTCAGGTAGTTGGAGCGAATCACGGCGGTGTTGCGAGCGGTGTTGCCACCGCCCAGGTACGACTTTTCCAGTACGGCAATGTTGTTGATGCCGTGGTAGCGGGAAAGGTAATACGCCGTTGCCAGTCCATGACCACCGCCGCCGATGATGACCACGTCGTAGGCGGGCTTGAGATCTTTTGGCGCGGGCAAGTCCACGTCCACCGGGTATTCCGAACTCAGCCCGTATTTCAGTAGGTTGAAAGGCATACGGCCTCCGATTGACTGCTCAGGGCTTGCTGCCGGGCAGCGGCCACCGTGTTTTTCATCAGGAAGGCGATGGTCATTGGCCCCACACCGCCAGGTACTGGCGTAATCGCTGCAACCTTGGGCAGGGCACTGTCAAAATCGACATCGCCGACCAGTCGGCTGCGACCGTTGTCATCAATGCGGTTGATGCCGACATCGATGACCACGGCGCCCTCCTTGAGCCACGAACCATCGATGAGCCGTGGTCGCCCGACGGCGGCGATGACAATGTCGGCGAGCTGGCACAAGGCTTTGGCGTCGGCACTGCGCGAGTGAACCACGGTCACCGAGCAATGGGCCTTGAGCAGCAGGGCGGCCATGGGCTTGCCGACGATGTTCGAGCGACCGATTACCACGGCGTGTTTGCCACTCAGGTCGCCAAGGACTTGCTCAAGCAGGTACAGGCAGCCGCTGGGCGTGCAAGGTGTCAGCACGTCGCGGCCCTGGCTCAGGCCACCGACGTTCTCGCTGTGAAAGCCGTCGACGTCCTTGCTCGGCGCAATGGCCTGCAGGGCCCGGGTTTCCTCGATGTGTGGCGGCAATGGCAGTTGCAGGAGCAAACCATGTACGTGCGGGTCGTTGTTGAGCTTGCCGATCAATGCCAACAGCTCGGTTTCGCCGGTGGTGGCGGGTAGTCGGTACTCCAGCGAGCGGATACCGGCTTCCTCTGCCCGCAGGATTTTGTTGCGTACATAGACCTGGCTGGCCGGATCCTCGCCTACCAGGATCACCGCCAGTGCCGGTTCAATACCGTCGGCTTTCAGCGTTCGGACGTCTTCGCGCACCTGTTGCAGCACCTGTGCGGCAGCGGCCTTGCCATCAATCAGTTTCAGCGGGCTCATCGGAAGATCACCGTTCTGTCGTTGTTAAGGAAAACCCGGTGTTCCAGGTGGTATTTCACCGCCTTGGAGAGGGCGACGGTTTCGGTGTCCCGTCCGGTGGCTACCAGATCGTCCGGCTGGTAGACATGGTCGACCCGCTGGACCTCCTGCTCGATGATCGGGCCTTCATCCAGATCGCTGGTGACGTAGTGGGCGGTTGCACCGATCAGCTTTACCCCGCGTTGGTAGGCCTGGTGGTAAGGCTTGGCGCCTTTGAAGCCGGGCAGGAACGAGTGGTGGATATTGATTGCCCGGCCCGACAGTTGCCGGCACAGGTCGTCAGAGAGGACCTGCATGTAGCGGGCGAGTACCACCAGGTCGGTACGGGTTTCATCAATGACCCTCATCAGCTCGGCTTCCTGCTGCGCCTTGGTGTCCTTGGTCACTGGCAGGTAGATGAAGCGAATGCCTTCTCGTTCGGCCATCGGCCGCAGGTCCAGATGGTTCGAGACGATGGCCGTGATGGTCATGTCCATCTCGCCCTTGTGGTAGCGGTAGAGCAGGTCGGTCAGGCAATGGTCGAACTTGCTGACCATCAGCAGCACGCGCATCGGTTCACGGGTATCGAAGAGCTCCCAATGCATGTCGAAGCCGTCGGCGACGGCCTGGAACGCGTGCTTGAGCTGGTCAATGTCGCCGTCGTGGCCGTCGTTGAAGCGAAACACCGCCCGCATGAAGAATTTGCCGCTGAACTCATCGTCAAACTGTGCCATTTCTCCGATGTAGCAGCCGTTTTCCGCGAGGTAGGAGGTAACGGCGGCGACGATGCCTGACGTCGCCGGGCAGCTGATCTTGAGAATGAACGGGTTCTTTTCGTGTTGCATGGCTGGTCC
>NZ_MBPN01000123.1 GCF_001695625.1 Pseudomonas defluvii | reverse complement strand
TGGTACCAGCGGCCAGTTTCTCAGCAGCCAGGCGCGCCATGTCAGCCCAGAAGTAAGCCAGGCAGGCATAACCGGAGTACATGACGTAGTCCACCGAAGCGGCACCAACTTCTTCACGGTCTTTCATGGCGGCCATCCCGACTTTCATGGTCAGCTCACCCCACTCCTTGTTCAGCTTGGCCAGCGGTTCAACGAACTCCTTGACCGCATCGTTGCCCTCCTGGCCCTGGCAGAACTTGTGGACGATCTTGGTGAAGCCCTTCAGGGCCTCGCCTTGAGTCATCAGCACTTTACGGCCCAGCAGGTCCAACGCCTGGATACCCGTGGTGCCCTCGTACAGCATGGAGATACGGCTGTCGCGCACGTTCTGCTCCATGCCCCACTCGGCGATGAAACCGTGACCGCCGTAGATCTGCACGCCATGGTTGGCGGCTTCAAAACCGACTTCGGTCATGAAAGCCTTGGCGATCGGGGTCATGAAAGCCAGCAGCGCGTCGGCTTTCTTCCTTTCTTCCTCGTCCTGGCTGTACTTGACGATATCGACCTGTTTGGCGGTGAAGTAGACCATCGCCCGGTTACCTTCGGCGAAAGCCTTCATGGTCAGCAGCATGCGCCGCACGTCCGGGTGAACGATGATCGGGTCAGCGGCTTTATCCGGTGCTTTCGGCCCGGTCAGCGAACGCATCTGCAGGCGGTCGCGTGCGTACTTCAGGCCACCCTGGAAGGCCACTTCAGCGTGAGCCAGGCCTTGCAGCGCAGTCCCCAGACGTGCGGTGTTCATGAAGGTGAACATGCAGTTCAGGCCCTTGTTGGCCGGGCCGATCAGGTAGCCGGTCGCGGCGTCGAAGTTCATCACGCAGGTGGCGTTGCCGTGGATACCCATCTTGTGTTCGATGGAACCACAGGCCACGGCATTGCGTTCGCCCACACCGCCATCAGCGGTAGGCAGGAACTTAGGCACGATGAACAGCGAGATGCCTTTGGTGCCAGCAGGGGCGTCGGGCAAGCGTGCCAGAACGATATGGACGATGTTATCGGCCATGTCGTGCTCACCGGCGGAGATGAAGATCTTGGTGCCGGTGACTTTGTAGGAGCCATCAGCCTGAGGCTCGGCCTTGGTGCGCAGCATGCCCAGATCGGTGCCGCAGTGCGGCTCGGTCAGGCACATGGTGCCGGTCCACTCACCGGAAACCAGCTTGGTCAGGTAGGTGTGTTGCTGCTCGGGCGTGCCGTGCTCGGAGATCGTGTTCATCGCGCCATGAGACAAGCCAGGGTACATGCCCCAGGACCAGTTGGACTCACCGACCATTTCGCTGATCGCCAGGCCCAGCGACTCAGGCAAGCCCTGACCACCATGCTCGACGTCATGGGCCAGGCTCGGCCAGCCACCTTCGACAAACTGCTGGTAGGCCTCTTTGAAGCCGGTCGGGGTTTTCACGCCCGACTCACTCCAGGTACAGCCTTCCAGATCACCCACACGGTTCAGTGGGGCCAGTACCTGTTCACAAAACTTGGCGCCTTCCTCAAGGATGGCATTCACCATGTCTGGAGTGGCGTCCTGGCAAGCCGGCAGGCTCTGATAGTGCGCTTCGTAGCCGAGCAACTCGTCACGAACAAAGCGAATATCACGCAAGGGGGCTTTGTAATCAGGCATAGCGATAAACCTCTGCTGATGGATCCTGGATAGGGAGACCGTGACACACCGACCAGCTCTTGGCGACTTTCGGTCAAACAGTTGTTTGAAACATACGTTTACGCCAATGGGTTGTCAAGCATCGTCCAGAGGGCAATTGCGCCATCTCAAACCGCTGCATGGCCCTCGTTACACCCGCTACACGCGCACGAACGAGCGCCTGGCGACAAGGCCAAGGCGCTGATACATAAAGCGTAGTAGAGGGGGCGAACGCAGATAGACCGGGGGGCGGTCAGGCGTAGGTATCGATCAGGGTGCCGAGCATTTCGTCGGAAGCTTTGGCCACTTTGACACCGAGTTCAACCTGGAACTTGCCCAGGGCCAATTCGACGGTGCTGGTGGCGAGGTCTTGTTGCTGGCTGCGATCAACCGAACGCAGACGCTCAGCCTGATAGTCGCTGGACTGGCTGGTGGCGGCACGCTCGACGGTGGTATTGGCGATCTGGCTGGCTGCCTGATCGACACGGTTCTGCCCCGTCTGAATAGCCCCCAGACCGGCATAGAACGCTGAGTTGCCTGAGATTTCCATTTCGACACTCCATGACGCTAACTGCAGATACCGCCTATTGAAGCAGACCTCAAGGAAAAAGGCCCGTCAAAAACACTAATAGCACATTGCCCTTCAATAGCCTGTAGTCAGTCCAGCAGATCCAGTTGCAGGAATTCAGCCACGGCGTCAGCCGTGACGCTCTTGAGTTTAGAGACGCGCCCCAGGCAGGGTGCCGGCAACCGCTCCGCCAGGGTTGCAAGGTTCTCTTCCAGTCGCGATGTGCGCGGGTCGACAACGTTGGCCACCCAGCCGGCCAACTGCAGGCCATCGCGCGCGATGGCTTCAGCACTGAGCAGGGCGTGATTGATGCACCCCAGGCGCACGCCAACCACCAGAATCACCGGCAGTTGCAGGGCAATGGCCAGATCAGAAAGGTTGGCCTGATCAGACAGCGGCACCCGCCAACCGCCAGCCCCTTCAATCAGGGTGAAGTCTGCCCGTTGCGCCAACACGTGACGCATCGGCGCGAGCAACCCCTGAACCGTCAATGCCACGCCCGCCTCACGCGCCGCCAGATGCGGTGCGATGGCCGGCTCAAAGGCGAAAGGGTTGACCTGCTCGTAGGGCAATACAATCGAACTTTGCGCCATCAGCGCCAGGGCGTCGGCATTGCGCAAACCCTTGGCGCTGACCTCACAGCCCGAAGCGACCGGCTTGGCACCCAGCGTGCTGAGCCCCGCCTGGCGGGCAGCCTGAAGCAAGCCAGCGGCGATCGTAGTCTTGCCGACGTCGGTATCGGTACCCGCGATGAAATAGGCTGCGTTCATTTCACACTCCACTTTCCAGAGGCTTTTGCAGCACCCCGTAGACCACCTGATAGGTCGCCGGCAGGCCTTGGGGCTGACGGAACCGCTCGTATGCCTGCAGCAAGCCCTGCATGCGCGCGCGCCCTGTCAAGCCGGTGGGCCGGCCCGGGTTGAGATTGTGTGCGCCCAAGGCCTTGAGCTCATGGGTCAGGCTGCGCACATCCGGGTAGTGCAGAACATGCGGACGGCGCTCCAACGCCAGCACCGGCATGCCACTGGCCAGGCACAGGCGCTGATAGTCCTCAAATGGCCGAAAGCGGTTGACGTGAACCAGCCCGTCCACCGCCTGCCAACTGTCGCGCAGCTCCTGGAGCGTACCGACACACAGGCTGGCAAACGCCAGCACACCGCCCGGCTGCAACACCCGTCGGGCCTCACTGAGCACGCCTGCAAAGTCACCACACCACTGCACCGCCAGGCTGGAGAAGATCAGCCCGACGCTGGCCTCGCGCAGCGGCAAACGCTCGGCATCGCCAGCAACATGGTAGTGCGCACCGCCCTGTTCGCGGGCATGACGAAGCATGCCTTCGGCAATGTCTACCGCCAGGCCGACACGTTGCGGATAACGCTGTTCCAACATCCGGCTGAAGTAACCCGTGCCACTGCCCAGGTCGAGCCAGTTCGAAGGCTGTAACGACGCAGGCAACTGTTCCAGCAAGGCGCTCCCCACATCGCGCTGCAACTGCGCAACGCTGTCATAACTGACTGCGGCGCGGGAAAACGACGCGGCTACCTGGCGTTTGTCAGGCAAGGCACCGGGCAAGGCCGGCCGGGATAGATCAGTCATCGCCGCTCTCGTGCAGAAAAGCCTTTATCGCACAGGCCAACTCGTGGGGTGTCTCCACCAGGAAGCCGTGCGCGCTGTCTTCGATCAAACCGACTTCAACGTCGGGTAACACATTCAGCAGCTCGCGCGCAGCTTCAGCAGGCACCAATGCATCGCTCCCGGCAAACAGGTGCAACTGCGGCCCACCAAACGACTGCAGCGCTGTACGGGTGTCCAACTGCGCCAGCAGCTCCAGGCCAGTCACCAGAAACTCCTCACGCGTCTGCGGCATACCGGCCGTCAACAGCCGCGCCAGCGTGCGTGGTTCCTCTGCACCCTGGCTGCACAGCGAGACAAAGCGTTTAAGGGTCACCTGAGGGTGATGGCGGCAGCCGTCGAGAAACGTCTCAAAGGTGGCGGGCGCCATCCCGTGCGGCCAATCCGGGCGAGCGACAAAACTGAGGTTGCTGGCCAGGGTCAGTACGCCGCAGCACTCATCACCACGACGAGCGGCCAGTTCAGCCGCCAGCATTCCACCCAGCGACCAACCACCCAGCCAGGTGTTATGTGGCAGGCTACGGTCCAGGGCCGAAAGCCAGGCGTGCGGATCACTGGTGTCGAGTTGCGGTAACGCATGCACCTCAACCTTGAGCGCCGGGTCCAACGCGCGTAGAGCCGCAGCCAACGGCTCCAGCGCCGCGATCCCCAGGCCCCAGCCTGGTAGCAGTATCAGACGGTCACGCATCGACAGGCTCCAACAACGGATAACACTCGGCCAATGCATTCAACAATAGCTGCACCTGTGCCTGACTGTGGGCCGCTGTCAGGGTAACGCGCAACCGCGCACCACCTGCAGGGACCGTCGGTGGTCGAATGGCAGTGACCAGCAGGCCGCGCTCACGCAACAACTGCGACAACCGAACCGCCCGAGCACTGTCGCCTATCACGATCGGCTGGATCGGGGTAAAGCTGTCCATCAGCGTCAAGCCGATCTGCTCGGCACCACTGCGGAATTGTTGGATCAATGCCGCCAGGTGCTCTCGACGCCACGTTTCAGTACGCAGCAGCTCCAGGCTTTTCAAGGTGGCGCAGGCCAGCGCCGGAGGCTGGCTGGTGGTGTAGATATAAGGGCGGGCGAACTGGATCAGGCACTCGATCAGCTCTTCACTGCCTGCAACAAATGCTCCCCCGGTGCCGAAGGCCTTTCCGAGGGTACCGACCAGCACCGGGACGTCATCCAGGCCCAGGTCAAAATGCTCGACAACGCCACCACCCTGACGCCCCAGGGTACCGAAACCATGTGCATCGTCGACCATCAACCAGGCACCGCGCGCTTTCGCCGCCTTGGCCAGCGCGGGCAGGTCAGCCACATCGCCGTCCATGCTGAACACCCCGTCAGTGACCACCAGGGTGTCGCCCTGGGCTTTCTCCAGACGGCTGGTCAGGCTCAGGGGGTCGTTATGCAGGTAGCGATTGAAACGCGCACCACTGAGCAGCCCGGCATCAAGCAACGATGCGTGGTTGAGGCGGTCCTGCAGCACCGTATCACCCTGCCCGACCAATGCCGTCACAGCGCCCAGATTGGCCATGTAGCCGGTGGTGAAGAGCAACGCCCTCGGGCGCCCGGTGAACTCGGCCAAGGCCTCTTCCAGCGCGTGATGCGGGCCGCTATGACCGATCACCAGGTGCGAAGCACCGCCACCGACACCCCAGCGCTCGGCACCGTCACGCCAGGCAGCAATCACATCCGGGTGATTGGCCAGGCCCAGATAGTCGTTGCTGCAAAAGGCCAACAGTGGTTGACCGTCGACCACCACGCAGGGGCCTTGCGGGCTCTCCAGCAACGGTCGCTGCCGGTACAGGGACGCGGCGCGCCGTTCTTCCAGGCGCGCACGAAGATCGAAGCTCATCCGCACCTCAGACCGAGGCGGCGTTGTAGAACAACTCGCTGCTCTTCTGCTCGATCAGGGCCTGCTCGATAGCCGCCTGATGAACTTCATCGGCATGCTCCTCGCGGGCCTCGGGCTGGATACCAAGGCGTGCAAACAGTTGCATGTCCTTGTCGGCCTGCGGGTTGGCAGTGGTCAGCAGCTTCTCGCCGTAGAAAATCGAGTTGGCGCCCGCGAAGAAGGCCAGTGCCTGCATTTCTTCGTTCATGGCCTCACGGCCAGCCGACAGACGAACATGGGACTTGGGCATCAGGATACGGGCAACGGCGAGCATGCGGATAAAGTCGAACGGATCGACAGCCTCGGCATTCTCCAGCGGCGTACCGGCGACCTTCACCAGCATGTTGATCGGTACCGACTCCGGGTGCTCTGGCAGGTTGGCCAGTTGAATCAGCAGGCCGGCGCGGTCGTCCAGCGACTCGCCCATGCCGAGGATGCCGCCCGAACAGATCTTCATCCCCGCATCGCGCACATACGCCAGGGTTTCCAGGCGCTCGCCATAGGTACGGGTGGTGATGATGTTGCCGTAGAACTCCGGCGAGGTATCGAGGTTGTGGTTGTAGTAGTCCAGCCCGGCTTCGGCCAGGGCCTGGGTCTGCTCACGGTCGAGCTTGCCCAGGGTCATGCAGGTTTCCAGGCCCATGGCCTTGACCCCTTTGACCATCTCCAGCACATACGGCATGTCCTTGGCCGACGGGTGTTTCCAGGCGGCGCCCATGCAGAACCGGGTAGAACCGATAGCCTTGGCCCGCGCGGCTTCCTCCAGCACCTTCTGCACTTCCATCAGCTTCTGCTTGTCCAGGCCGGTGTTGTAGTGACCGGACTGTGGACAATATTTGCAATCTTCCGGGCAGGCACCGGTCTTGATCGACAGCAGGGTCGAGACCTGAACACGGTTAGCGTTGAAGTGCGCGCGGTGCACGGTCTGCGCCTGGAACAGCAAGTCATTGAACGGCTGTTGGAACAGGGCTTTAACCTCAGCCAGGGTCCAGTCGTGACGAAGAGTTGCAGTTGTGCTGGCGCTCATGGGCGATTCCTTGTTTAGGCTTGACTGGCGCCGGGACAGGAAAGCCCGCCAGCGCATCACGGAGTGTTTGCATGATTAAGGAAGCCCCATGCACTGTCAACCGAAGCTTAAACAGCTGGTTTACAAGTGGTTAAATAATAACCACAACTGTTTGTTATGCGATGAACCTGCCCACGCCCCCATCCCCATCTGCGTCGCCTGCGAGGCCGAGCTGCCATGGCTTGATGAACGATGCCGGGTATGCGCCCTGCCCTTGCCGATGACAGGACTGGTCTGCGGGCAATGCAATCGCCGCCGCCCGGCTTTTCAGCAGGTTGAAGCCCCCTGGCACTATGGATTTCCAGTGGATGCACTGATCACCCGCTTCAAATACCATCGGCAATGGCCGCTGGGGCGACTGCTCGCCGAACTGCTCGGCAACTGGCTGGCCTACCGTTTCGCCGAAGGCCTGGCGCAGCCAACGCTTCTGTTACCTGTACCGATGGCCACACGCCGGTTGCGTCAGCGCGGCTACAACCAAGCGGGAATGCTGGCCAAGTGGCTCGGCACACAACTGGACATTACCTGCGATGAACACCTGCTGGTGCGCACGCTCGATACCCCTGCGCAACAGGGCCTGAACGCCCGGACCCGCAAACGCAACCTGCGCCAGGCGTTCGCAGTGACCGATGTGAAGGCCGTGGCCGGCCGTCACCTGGCCTTGGTCGATGATGTACTGACCACCGGTGCCACCGCCCAGGCCTTGGCGAGCCAGCTGCTCAAGGCGGGGGCTCGACGGGTTGATGTGTACTGCCTGGCGCGCACGCCAAAACCGGGCAGCGCTTGACTTGGCACAAGCGGGCGGGCACTTTCGCAGCGATCACCGCCACCCTGCGTAGCCATTCATGTCCCTGCCCGCCCTGCTCAACCAGCACCTCGTCAAACGCCCGCAACGTATCGCCCTGCTGCAGCACATCGCCGAGCAAGGCTCGATCACGCGGGCGGCAAAAAGCGCCGGCATCAGCTACAAGGCCGCCTGGGATGCCATCGACGAGCTGAACAATCTGGCTGGCACGCCACTGGTCGAACGCAGCGTCGGCGGCCGGGGAGGTGGCGGCGCGAAACTCACCGAGGAAGGCGCTCGGGTGCTGCGCCTGTATCAACGCTTGCAAGCCTTGCAGGCGCAAATTCTCGAAGCCACCGAAGACGCTGCTGATCTCGACCTGCTCGGTCGGCTGATGCTGCGCACCAGCGCACGCAACCAACTGTACGGCAAGGTACGCACAATAGAGGCTCAAGGTCGCAATGACCTGATCGAGCTGGCACTGGCCGACAACCTGAGCCTCAGCGCACAGATCACCCATGACAGCACGCTGCGCCTGGAGCTGGCCCCTGGGGCCACTGTCGTTGCGCTGATCAAGGCTGGCTGGCTGGAGTTGTTGGCGGCCAATGCCCAGCCTGAAGCTGGCTACAACTGCCTGCTGGCGACCGTCGAGGAGCGCCTCGACGATGCCGGAGGGCCCAGCGAAGTGCGCCTGGTGCTGAGCAACGGCCAGACCCTCTGCGCCCTCGCAGAAGCCGAGTGGCTGAATGAGTTGCACGCAACGCCTGGAAGCCTGTTACAGGTTCAGTTCCCGCCGGCCTGTGTACTGCTGGGAACCCCAGTCTAAAATTCGACACATTACCGTCATACAGGCTGACTAAGGTGACTGCCAAAACAGCAGGAAGCCGATCATGACCCTTTTAGACGAAAACCAGCCTACCGATCTCGAACAGATGGTCGGCCTCAGCCGACGCCGCTTCATCGGTGCCGGCGCCCTGTGTGGCGCCGCATTGTTCCTTGGCGGCGGCCTGCTGAGCCGCAGCACACTGGCGCAGAGCGTCAAGGCCGCCAACGACAGCCTGCTGGGTTTTCCGACGATCCCTGCCGCAACCACCGACAGCATCAGCCTGCCGCCCGGCTACAACGCCTCGGTACTGATCAGTTGGGGCCAGCCGCTGCACACCGACAGCCCGGCGTTCGACGCCTCGGGCAATGGCAGCGCCAAAGCGCAGGAACTGCAGTTTGGCGACAATAACGATGGCATGAGCCTGTTCCCCTTTCCTGGCGATGAAAACCGGGCGTTGATGGCCATCAACAACGAGTACACCAACTACCGCTACCTGTTCCCTCACGGTGGCCAGCCAACCTCCGCCGAAGATGTGCATAAGGCCCAGGCTGCCGAAGGCGTGTCGGTGATTGAGGTGCAACGCAGCAATGGCCAGTGGCAGTTCGTCCAGGGCTCGCCCTACAACCGCAGGATTCACGGCAATACGCCAATCCGCATGAGCGGCCCGGCCAGCGGCGATGCCTGGCTCAAGACCGCTGCCGACAACAGTGGCGGCAAGGTACTGGGCACCTTCCAGAACTGCGCCAACGGCAAGACGCCATGGGGCACCTACCTGACCTGCGAAGAAAACTTCACCGACTGCTTCGGCAGCAGCAACCCGCAACAGGCATTCGATCCGGGCCAGAAACGCTACGGTGCTTCGGTCGCCAGCAAGGACATCGGCTGGCACCTGCACGATCCGCGCTTCGACCTGGCGAAAAACCCCAATGAACTCAACCGGCATGGCTGGGTCGTCGAAATTGACCCCTTCGACCCACATTCAACGCCGGTCAAGCGCACAGCCCTGGGCCGCTTCAAACATGAAAATGCGGCACTAGGCGAAACCCGCGACGGCCGGGCAGTGGTCTACATGGGCGACGATGAACGTGGAGAGTTCATCTACAAATTCATCAGTCGCGACCCCATCGACCACAAGAACCCCACTGCCAACCGTAACCTGCTCGACCACGGCACCCTGTATGTCGCCCGCTTCGACAACGGCGACGGCAACCCCGACCAGCCGAAAGGCAAGGGCCAGTGGCTGGAGCTGACCCACGGCAAGAACGGCCTGAACGCCGCCAATGGCTTCGCCAATCAGGCTCAGGTGCTGATCCATGCGCGCCTGGCGGCCAGCCTGCTTGGCGCCACACGCATGGACCGCCCGGAATGGATTGTGGTCAGCCCCAAGGATGGTCAGGTCTATTGCACCTTGACCAACAACGTCAAACGCGGCGAAGAAGGCCAACCCGTAAACGGACCGAACCCCCGTGAGAAAAACATCTACGGGCAGATACTGCGCTGGCGCGAAAGCGCTGACGACCAGGGTGCGATGACCTTCGACTGGGACCTGTTCCTGATTGCCGGCAACCCTGGCGTTCATCCCGGCGACGCGAAAGCCGGCTCCGCCAACATCACCCCGCAGAACATGTTCAACAGCCCGGACGGGCTGGGTTTCGATGCCGACGGACGGCTGTGGATTCTCACCGATGGCGACTACAGCAATAGCGGTGATTTTACCGGCATGGGCAACAACCAGATGCTCTGCGCCAACCCGACGACCGGCGAGATCCGGCGCTTCATGGTCGGCCCGGTGGGCTGTGAAGTCACCGGTATTGCCTTCGCGCCAGACCAGCGCACGCTGTTCGTAGGTATCCAGCACCCAGGCGAAAGTGGCGGCTCGACCTTCCCCGAGCACCTGCCCAACGGCAAGCCGCGTTCATCCGTCATGGCGATCCGCCGGGACGACGGCGGCATCATCGGCGCCTGAGGCGAACCGCAACACAGCCCCTGCAACTCGGCGCGCGCAGGGGCATGTAGCGCACCCCAACGAGATGCATCGCATCCGGCGGATTGCGCTACCATGCCAGGCATGATGCGGCTGCCTGCCGCACGGCAGGAGCGCGTATGTCACACCCCTTCGATACCCTCACCCCCGACCTGGTGCTGGACGCTGTGGAAAGCATCGGTTTTCTCAGCGATGCCCGGGTATTGGCCCTCAACAGTTACGAGAACCGCGTCTATCAAGTCGGCATCGAAGACGCCGAACCGTTGATCGCCAAGTTCTACCGGCCCGGACGCTGGAGCAACGAGGCCATTCTCGAAGAGCACGCCTTCACCGCCGAACTGGCCGATTGCGACGTGCCGGTGGTCGCGCCACTGGTTCACAACGGCGCCACCCTGTTCGAACACGCCGGTTTTCGCTTCACCCTGTTCCCACGGCGTGGCGGGCGGGCGCCCGAACCAGGCAATCTGGACCAACTCTATCGCCTCGGCCAACTGCTGGGGCGCTTGCACGCCGTAGGCGCTACCCGTCCGTTTCTGCACCGTGAAACCCTGGCGGTGGATAACTTCGGCCATGCTTCGCTCGCCACCCTGCTGGAAGGCAACTTCGTCCCCAAAAGCCTGCTGCCCGCCTATGAGTCGGTCGCACGTGACCTGCTCATGCGCGTCGAGGCCATCTACGCGCAAACGCCGCACACGCTCATCCGCCTGCATGGCGACTGCCACCCCGGCAACATGATGTGCCGGGATGAGGTGTTCCATATCGTCGATCTGGATGACTGCCGCATGGGCCCGGCGGTTCAAGACCTGTGGATGATGCTTGCCGGCAGTCGGCAGGAGCGCCTGGGGCAACTGGCTGAACTGATGGACGGCTACAACGAGTTCCACGACTTCGACCCGAGGGAACTGGCCCTGATCGAACCGCTGCGCGCCTTGCGCCAGCTGCACTACAGCGCTTGGCTGGCCCGGCGCTGGGACGACCCGGCCTTCCCGCGTAGTTTCCCCTGGTTCGGTCAGGAGCGTTACTGGGGCGACCAGATCCTTGCACTACGTGAACAACGGGCCGCACTGGATGAAGAACCGCTGAAATTGTTCTGAAACCTGAAGCAGTCTGTCTACAATGGCGACTGCTTTTAGTTAGCTGCCTAAGCAAGGAATCTGCATGCACGCCGTCAACCCGCGCCGCGGGTACATCCTGGGCCTGACCGCCTACATCATCTGGGGCCTGTTCCCCCTCTATTTCAAAGCCCTGCAAGCCGTTCCGGCCGTCGAAATCATTGTTCACCGGGTGCTCTGGTCGGCCTTGTTCGGCTCACTGTTGCTGCTGGTCTGGAAACACCCCGGCTGGTGGCGCGAGCTACGCGAAAACCCTGGCCGGCTGGCGACCCTGGCCCTGAGCGGCGCGCTGATCGCCGGCAACTGGCTGACCTATGTCTGGGCCGTGAACAACGACCGCATGCTTGAGGCTAGCCTGGGCTACTACATCAATCCGCTGGTCAACGTTCTGCTGGGTATGCTTCTACTGGGCGAGCGCCTGCGCCGCCTGCAATGGCTCGCCGTAGGCCTGGCAGCATTCGGGGTGGCGCAACAGGTATGGCAAGTCGGCAGCCTGCCGTGGATTTCACTGGTACTGGCACTGAGCTTCGGTTTCTACGGCCTGATCCGCAAAAGGGCGCCCGTTGCGGCACTGCCCGGGCTGGTGGTGGAGACCTGGATGCTAGTACCGCTGGCACTCGGCTGGCTGCTGCTCAACCCGCACGCCAACAGCGCACAGGCCAGCTTCTACGGCAGCAGCGAAGCCCTCTGGCTGATTGCGGCCGGGCCGGTCACGCTGGTGCCGCTGGTGTGCTTCAACGCCGCCGCGCGCCACCTGCCCTACACCACCCTGGGCTTCCTGCAGTACCTGGCGCCGACGCTGGTCCTGCTGCAGGCGGTATGGCTGTTTGGCGAACACCTGTCGAGCAGCACGCTAGTAGCGTTCATCTTCATTTGGGCCGGCCTGGCGCTGTACAGCGTCGACAGCTGGCTACGCCTGCGCAAAAATAGCTGATCAAAAAATATACAGATCGCTGCAGGCCACACAGCACGT
>NZ_MBPN01000122.1 GCF_001695625.1 Pseudomonas defluvii | reverse complement strand
CTCCGCTTGGTCTTCGGGGTTGGCGCCGATAGGTAGCAGATGGGACTGCCGTAGCTTCAGGCTGTAGGCGACGATCTCCAGGCCATGGTCGAGCATGCCGCCGGGGTACGCATGGTGATGGGCCTCCGATGCAGGGAACTGCTGGACCAACTCGGCGTAGCACTCCAGCGGAGCGCGATAGAGGATGGCGAACTGCTTGCGCGACAGCGATGTGCGCTGCCAGATGTGTTCCAGCAGCTTCTGCCGGCGCGGCGTGGCCAGCAGCGATGCGGCCGACTCGGGCCGCAGCAGCCCTTTCGGGAGATCGAGGGCGGGCGCTGGCGACGGAGCGGCAGCGACCGGAGGTCGTTTCCGCTGGAACAGAAAGAGCATGCGGGTGTCCTGGTGGTGGGCCGAGCGGGGGGCCTTTTGGCCTTTTCGAGGTAGGGCCTTTCCCCTTGCACCCCATTCCCTTGCCATTTCGACCCTTTGGCCTTTAACCGTTTCGGTATAGCGGGGCCTGGATCGCGGCTCCACCGTCAATGTGGAACCCGCTCGAATGCATTGGACGGCGACCAGGCGCTGGCCTCGGTCTATGCTGCGAAGGCGCTGCTTCCGCCGGGTAGGTTGCTTTCTAGGCGTCAAAGTTGACAAACGCGACAAAGGCGACTAGAGTGAAACCTGTCTCAAACCTACTTGGGAGATGACCATGCCCACTGCCATTGAATTCATTGCCGACCGTCTGCCGCGCGTCACGGTGGAAGATGTACGCCGCTTCGCGGATACCGTCGAAATCCGGGATGCCACGGCTTTCGCGGCCGAGTTGCAGGCGTTCGTCCACGAGCGCGTGGAAGCGGTAACACTGCCCGCCAACTTGCAGGGGGAGACCGTTGGGCAGGCCCTTGCACGCAAGGCGGCCGCGCTGCGCGCCGACACGCGCTGGGCACCGAATGAAACCGACGTCCAGCGAGGCCGTGCGGTGCTACTGGAAACCTTCAACCAGCCGCACAACCTGCCGCCCGCGGAGTTCGCCAAGCTGGCGGACAAGTCGCGCCAGCAGATCTACAAGGACATCCTCGCGCGTCGGCTGCTGGCGCTGAACGTGGGGCCGCGCGGTCAGAAGCTGCCCGACTGGCAGCTCGACCCGGTAAAGCAGCAGTTGACCCAAACCGTGCTTCAGGAGGTCGAGGGTATCGATCACTGGACGATCTACCGCGCACTGTCCGAACCGCTCGAAGGCTTGGGCGGTCGCTCGCCGGTGGATGCGGTGACGCATGGCACGATCGACGCCGTGGCCGAGGCCGTGTTTAACGTGCTGGGCGTTCAGGTGCATTGAAGCGAGACTGCCATGAACCACGAGCTGCCTTCTTTTCTGATCGATGCCGGTGAACTGCTCCAGCATGTGAGCCGCGTCGTCTATCGGGGCAGCCCGCTGTACTATGGTCGCAGCAGCACCAATCGCTACGACGACCCGGCCCGAGCCTACGGCGTGCTCTACCTGGGGCGCGACCTGCCCACGGCGTTGATGGAGTCGGTGTTTCACAAGCATCAGTGGCTTGATGACGCGAAGCGCTCGATCGCATTGAAAGAAGTCCAGGGCAGGATGGTGCGCGCTGTAGGGGTGGTGGCCGACGTGCTTCTGGCCGATCTCACGGCACCGAGCGTCATGGCGGGCTACTTTGGCCTGAACCTGGAGCAGTTGGCCAGCCGCGACTACACGCACACGCAGCAGGTGTCCGCTCAGGTGCATGCGATGGTCGGCGACGACGGCCAACCTCTGTTCGACGGAGTGCTCTATCCGTCGCGCAACAACTATCCCGCCAAGAGCATCGCCCTGTTCGAGCGTGCGGGAGCGAAGGTCAGCGTCATCGAGGACATCGATCTGGTTGACCATGTGGATTGGCCGCGTTTCGTTGCCACCTACCGCATCGGCGTGGAACCCGACCCGGGCCCGGTGGAACCGGATGACGAAGCGTCCTGAAGCAGCGAGAAAACACATTGAAGCCTGAAACGGAATGAAGTGGAGCACCCTGGAATAGACATCCCTCAGTAGCAGGAGACGACCATGAACACCACAACTCGTACCAGCACCGCAGAACGTATCGGCCGCGCATTTGGCCGTGTATGGCGTGCCTATGCGCGTGGCGAACGGCGGGTATCGAATTGGTTGATGGTCAAAGGGGTGCCTTCGGTTGGTGCCACAGTGCTGCTGTGGGCGGTCAAGCTGGCTGTGCTGGGCGCGCTGCTCTACGTCGCCTTCTGGTTCGCACTCGTGTTGTTGGGAGTCGTGGTGGCGGGATGGGCTGCTGCTGCCAATACCTCGGATGAAGACGAGTGGCCTTTCACCGACCTCACCGAACTGCGCAAGACGCCGGGCTACGATCCCAACCTGTACAACGATACGTCGCACGAGTTGTACACCGACGACTGACCGGCGCCGCGCTACTTCAGCTTACCTCCGGTAAGGGCCCCAGCGCCCTTACCGCCTGCTTGGCCGGCACTCTTGCTGCCATCCGAAAGCCCTTGGATGACGTGTCCAGCCCGAATCCCAACCCAAGTAAGGCTCGCAAGCCAAAAACCCGGCAAGACCAGGAACATCGTGCCCATGACGAACATCAGGAGCAGGTCGCCAAAGGCATTGTTCAACCCCACCAGCGGATCGAAGTTAGTGTGCGGCCGGTTCCAGCCGAAGCCCCACCCATAGAGCGCATCGAGGATGGTGCTGTCGATCCAGCGAGCGAGTTGGAACCAGAAATCGGTGAAGAACAGCGCGAACTGCACGACGCTGACGGTGACGACCGTCTTCAGGTCATAGGTGCCGACGACCAGCACGAGCGGGATGCAGATGACCAGCGCCATCTTGAGCAAGGCAAGCACCATGGGCAGCGCCTGGCGCACCACGTCCATGGCAGGGAATGCGGCAAGTGCCCCGACCGCCATTCCTACGTCCCCCGTGGCCCGCGTCACGATGTTCGGCAGGGTCTTGTCGATCTGGCCGCCGTAGTCGGTATAGACCGAACCCTGGTTGAGCTTCTGCTGTCGCGGTGACGCGATGGTACGGACCACCGAATCGTCCACCTCGGTACGGCTGAGGAACCCGGCCCAGCCCGCCAAGCGATTCAACAGGCTGGGGTCCACCTGGCTCAGCAGCCGTGCTCGCAGGCCGTTGCTGCCATCGGCCCACCACTGCCTGCAAGTCGGGTAGCCGCCGCCACTGGCCACCTGCGCAAGCCCTGCGTCGCGAGTGTCGTCATAGGGCCATGACTCGCGCGCCGTGCTGGAGCGGTAGCTGTCGTAGTAGCCGCCGGTGTCCGTGAAAAACCTCGAACCGATCCATGTCACGTCGTTCATTTGAGCTTCGTCCAGCTCCGGTCGCGCCATGAACAATTTAGCGCGTGCTGGCCCGTAGCAGTCGTGTGTGAAATCGGCCACTTCCTGAGCCAGCACCGGGTCGTTGATGCGGGTAGCGTCGATCTCCATGCGCATCTGTCGCAGGTCTGTTCCGCACGGGATCGCTGCCACCGAGGCACTGGTGACGGCGCGCGAGAGCGCGTGCATGAATGCCCACCAGACCGGCACCTTGGCACTCTGGTTGTTGATGGTGCTGAAGGACTGGGACCAGCCGGTATCCGTGGGCTGCGGCACGCTGACCTGGCATTGAGCCGAGCGCGAGCTGTCGTACTGAATGGTGTTGAGGTCCACGTCGATGAAGGGGATGCCGGCGAACATCACGACCACGATGGCGACGAACACCCGGTTCTCAATGCGTGCGGCCGAGAGCACGCCCTTATTGCCTTCGTCTGCACCCTCCCCACGGGCCTTGAGCCATTCCTGCACGATGATCGCCACGAAGGGCAGTGCGAATACCCCGCTGGATACCAGTACCGCCCAGATGCCGTTGTTGACGATCCAGGAAACCAGGGTCAGGTAGTACTCCAGGTAGTCGGTCGCGAAAAGCGTCATGGCTCGGATCTCCCCTCAGCCCTGCATCAACAGGCTGGCTTCAAGCGCCACGATGGCAACGACGCCGGCGATCTCGCTGCGCACCAGGCGGCGCCGCGCTTGCGCGTCGTCCTCGCGCGCCAGCAGTCGGCGACGCATCCAGACCCAGCCGTAGGCCGTCGCGCCGTACAGGCACAGCCGCCAGACCAGGAAGTAGCCCGCTGCTGCCGCCAGCCAACGCTCCCAGCCTGCGACGCTTCCGACGAGGTAGATGCCAACGATGTTGGCGCACACGGCGACGGCCGCGAGTACCACCGTCCACAGCAGCGCCTTTGCTGCGCGCCGGCTGAACAGCCAGCGCGGGCGCAGCCAGGCCGCACGCATCGGGCTCATGGCCGGCCTCCCGGATTGCCCTTCTGCAACTGATCGAGGCGGTCAGGCACCGGATCGCCTTCGTAGATCCCACGCGAGCCCGCCGCGCGCGTGCCGTGGCGCTGGATGATCGCCATGGGCGAATTGTTTGCCAGCTCCCGGCGCAGCTCCAGCTCGGTCTTGAGGTTGCGGATCTCGCGATCGAGCGTGTCGCTCTCGTGGTTCACAGCTTCCACGGCGAGCTGGTTGGCCGCCACGTTGGGCTCTTTCTTGCCGGTCAGCAGCGTGCGTTGCAGCAGTAGCGCTTTCTCCAGCACCGACGCCAGCGCAACCTCGGACGCCAGGCGCTGCGACAGCAGGTGCTGGTCCGGCTCGTCGCGCAGTGCCTCGATCACTCCGCGTGTGATGGGCAGCGACGCGCTGCCGGCCTCGCGCAGGTTTTCGGGCGTCGTGTTCTTCGCCTTGGAGACCAGGTCCTGGAGCGCCTGCAGCTTGGCATCGTACTCATCCTGGATCAGCGGCGTCAGCCCGACGCCGGGCACCGTCTCCGTCTTGGTGCAGGCGTCGCAGGTGCGCTGCTCCTTCTCGCCGAGCACCCGCGTCGCCCACTCGACGGCCGCTTGCGGCGTGGTCCAGGTCTGGCACGACAGGCTCGCGCAACTTGCCGGTGCGATTGCCGATGTGTCGGTCACACCGCGGCCATTGACCAGGTTGTAGCCCGCGCGGGTGACGTCGCCGACCACCTTGATCGCGGGCTGACCGGAGCCGCCGGCATTGCTTCCCCCGACCCAAGGCACGCCGTCGTTGCCACGGCGCGTCTCGGCTTGCTCGACGGCCGAGACGGCATCCGTGCTCGAAACAGCATCGCGCAGTGCCAACCCCTCTGCCATCTGGCTCCAGCCGAGCTGGCCGCCGGCCGTTTCGGCCATCTTTTCGGCCATGGCGCGGCACGTCAGCTTCGAGCGGTCGAAATCCAGCCGCGCTTGCAGAACGCCGTTGGTGAGCAGGTTGTAGAGGCCCGGATCAGCCCGTTGGATGATCAACGCCGGCAGGGAGGCCACAGCACTCGTAGCACTCTGGATCACCGAGGACATGATCTGCTGAAAGCCATTGGTCACGCCGTTGAGCTGATTTTTCAACGTGGTCTGGATGCTCATGTCACCGCAGATCAGATTGCTGTTCCAGCCGACACCCACGCCGAGCGAGCGCATGCCGGCTGCGCGACCCATCGAAACGGCGCTGCCGCCGCCGATGGAGTACATGACGTCATCGCCGATGACGTTGCCGCTGGTCTGGTAGCCCAGTTGGCCCCAGGCCACGCCGCTTGCCAGAACCAACGCGCCGGTGAGCGCCAAACAGATCCTCTTGCCACGAGCCGGAGGGGAGAACTGCATAGAGTCGAAACGCTTCATCGCGGCACCTCAAAGGAAATCAACGCTTCCAAGGAACACCTGTCCACGGCGTTCGCAGCAGGCATAAGGCCGCCACAGCGCCCAGGCGTAGTCGCCTTGCTGGGCCTGGGTCAGGAAGCCGCTGCGCGGGAAGACCGTGCAGGACGAGGACAGGACGGGCGTGAGTTCCTGCCACTTGCCGGTCGAGGCATCGCCTTCCATCAGCGCGCCGGCAGGCCAGTAGCCATCGCGGGCGTTCGCGAGCAGCGGCTGGTAGACGTGGATCTGCCCGCGGCGCGTGACGACATCGCCGGCGCGCTGGGCCACCACGGCGCCAGCCTTGTGGTCGTCGGCCTGGTGCAGGAAGCCGCCGCGCGGATACACGTTGCCCCACAGGTTCAGCGTGGTGCGCGCGCCGACCTCGCGCCTGCCCGGAATCAGCGCCTCCGGGTAGGCCATCTCGGGCACGTTGTAGCGCCAGGCAAGCGTGTCCAAGGTGCTGAGCAGATACGGCATGAATGCCGTTCCTGCGCCCTCGCAGAAGTAGCCCGAGGACGAAACAAACTGGTTGAACACCTCGACGCCGGGATGGCCGATCACGTCGGCGTTCTTGAATTTCGCAAGATTGTTTTCGTGGTCTTCGTTGGTGGTGCCGTCTCCGCCGGCCTGGGCCGAAGGGTTGGGCGTGCTCATCGGACGAACTTCGACCCAGGGGTTCTCGCCGGTGTTGCTGTAGCTGGAGACGACCGCATCCGGGATGTAGTGGCGAACTTTGATGGACGTGCGCACCGTGCAGCCCGTCCAGGTGCAGTAGAGCCAGTAGCAGATGCCGACGACGCGGTATTCGAGGCAGTCTGGCGATGCCACTGAGCCAACGATGGTTGCGGTGTTGAGGGCGTAGCTGCCCGTGGCGCTGAGCAGCAGCACTGAGGCCACGCCAGCACGCAGGAGGCGCATCCGCTCGAAGGGGCGGGTCATGGCTGCGGCCTCCGGTGTTGCGCAACGCGCGCGACGGCACGGGCCACGTCCGGCTCGCCATAGACCACGTAACGCTGATCCACCACGACTGCCGGAATGCTGGTGACGCCCAGGCTCCAGGCGTCGGCGACGCCCTGGTATGCGGAAGCGATGCGGCGCTGGAGGCCGGCACCGCCGTTGTTCAGGCGGCGCTTGACGATGGCCGTGGCCTGCTCGGGATCGGCGGGCAGCTGTGCGGAAAGCTCGGCTTCGATGCGCTGGCCTTCATCCAGCTCGATCAGCCGCTCTCCACCCATAGTCTTGACCGGGTGGCGGCTGTCGGTGACGACCACCACATCGGCGGCGAAGGTGGCTGGGCTGAAAACGGCCAAGGATGCCGGCAGTGCAACGGCCAGGCCAAGGGTTCGCCAGCCGGATGCGAAGCGGAATAAAGATGCTGGCATGTCGCGTGCCCTGGAAGTTGATCAGAGCCATAGTCGAACGCGAACCCGCTGTCGCCCCAACAAACAATGCGCATCGCGGGCACCCCGCATACCTTTTCGGTGCTGTCGCATGGAAAAAGCGGAGGCCGAAGCCTCCGCTGTGATTACAAAAGACCAGACTCGGCGAACGAGTACGGTGCGCCTTGACCAATCACGAAATGGTCGAGTACCCGCACGTCGATAAGCGCCAAGGCCGTCTTCAACTGCTCGGTCAGCAACCGATCCGCATTGGATGGCTCGGTGGTGCCCGAGGGGTGCTGATGCGCGAAGATGACCGCAGCGGCGTTCAGTTGCAACGCTCGCTGCAGCACGACACGTGGATAAACCGAGGTCGCATTGATCGTTCCATGGAACATCGGCTCCACGGCCAGCACGGCGTGCATGCTGTTCATGAACACGACGACGAATATTTCGTTGGGCTCGGCGACCAGCTTCAAACGAAGGTAGTCCCTGACCGCTGCGGGCCGCTCAAGACGTGGCCCTGCTTTGAAAACCCGCCGCTCCAGCAACACGATGGCTTGCTGAACGATCCAGTCCTCGTTCTGAATAGAAATATCGGAAAGCGACTCCAGGCAGGAGTCATTGATGACGACAGACATGGCGAACCTCCAGGCAGGGAAATCGGAGAGCGCACATGCCCCTGGAGGGCAGGCCCTCCAGGGAATGGAACAACGGAACAAGGTGCATCCATCACCGCTGCTGCGGTGATCGTTCGCGCCCAGGATGCGAGGCGAACGGGTGACGGTCAGCGCAGCGTGCTGCGCCGTAGCCTCAAAGACCGCAGGCTACCTGGGCATGTCGCCGACAACGTCGGCAGGCATTTCGGTGGTCGGTGGAGCGGCGGCATCCTCAGCCACCAGCATGTCCATGGCCGACAGCAGTGCATCGCCTTCGATCGGCCCCTGCAACACGACTGCCTGATCGGTTTGGCGATCCTGCAGACGAATCGAAGGCGTCGCGGTCACGCCGCCCTTGGTGGCTTCCTCGGCCTGAGCGCGAATCACCCTATCCGGTCGCTCGCTGGCCAAACACTGCTCGACGGCTGGGTTGAGGCCGGGATAGCGCAGACCCTCGGGCAAGCCCAAGCCGTCGCTACGTGTGTGCGCATAGATCCATTCAATGGCCTGCCAGAACGCAGCATGCCCGCCACTTTCGGCGGCGCACTCGGCCAGGCGTGCCTCGGCGGAGGCGGCCGGTTCGTGCGCGGCCAGCGGCTGGTGGTGCCATTGCAGAGCTACGTCCGCGTTGGCACCCACCCAGCGCTTGAGCTGCGGGAAGTACGCTCGGCAGAACGGACATTCGAGGTCGGCATAGAGCGTCAGCGTGAAACGGCCCTGCGCGTTGCCCATCTGCCAGGGAGGCCCGGCCACCTGCGCGGTGCTGACCTGCGCGGGAGCCTGCAACGCGGGTTCACTGGGTGCGCGGGACACGAGCCAGATCAACAGCAGTGTGATCAGTCCAATCGCCACGAACCAGGGCCAGCGCCGATGGCGGAGCGCCTGTACCGGCATAGGAATGGAAGGACGTTTCGGTTTCACGGCATTCTCCGGCTGCTATTGCGGCAGGCCCAAGGCTGGCGACTCGATGCCACGCGCCTGGTCGATCTTCTCGGCCACCTTGAAGGCCGCGTCGAGTTCACTGATGCCGTGTTGCTGCATGAGCTGGTAACGCTCGGCTTTTTCCTCGGGTTCGGTCTGCGCGAGCGCGAGATAGAGGCTCGGTGGCACGGCCCGAAACAGCACTTCAAGGCTCTTGGAGAGGATGACGCCCTCGGTGAACTTCCCTGCTTCCTTGCGCGCGGAAAGCATCAGCGCCTTCTGCGCAGGCGAGAGTTCGCGGAACCGCGCGATCTTCTCCACCTCATCGGGCGGCATCGACAGGCAGATCCACCACTCGATCATGTTGAGCATGGGCTCTGCAGCGCGCGGCAAGTCGTCGATGTTTTGTGTGGCGAGCCAGAACCAGGCCCCCAGCTTGCGCCACATCTTGGTGATCTTCACCACGTAGGGGGCGAGCAGCGGGTTCTTGGTGATGATGTGTCCTTCGTCGGTGACGTTGATGATCGGGCGGCCCAGGTACTGATCGCGCTCGGCAATGTTGTTCACCGTGCTGATCAGGCTGATGTAGGCAATGGAGAGCTGCGCGTTGTAGCCCTCGCGGGCATAGGTCGCCAGATCGACCAGGGTGATGTCGGCTTCGGGCCACGGCGAACCGTCGCGGTCGAACATTTCGCCGTCCGTGCCTTGACAGAACATGTCCATGGCATCTGCCATCTCCAGCAGCCGCACGCGCCGCATCTCTGGCAGCGTTGGGTCCTGGCCGCGCTCGCGCAGCGCGTTGCGCACGTCGCGCGTGAGCACCGTGCGCTTCTCGGCCACGCAATGCTCGGCGGCGTCGAGGATGCACTGGCGGATGAGCGAGCGATCGGCCCGCGTCATCCGGGCCTCTTCTTTATCCTCGCCGCCGGTGATCATCAGCCGTGCGGTGATTTCCAACTCGCCGAGTACGTCGCGCTGCTCGTCCGCTTCCATGGCCGATGCATCGGGTGGCATGTCCTCGTCCAGCACATCGGCATCCAGCGTCTGCACGTCGCTCGGCGTTTCGATCAGCCGACGCGCGTCGGCGAACGGCGCCAGGCTGATGCCCGAGCCGGGGGCCAGCTTGACCCGGTTCACAGTCAGGCCCAGGCGCTTGGCGAAATCGCTGAACAAGCCGAAGCTGTTGCCGGCTTCCACGATGAAGAGGCGCGGCCGGTAGATGGCCGTGACCTGGTTCAAGAGGTTGTTGAGCGTTGCGCTTTTGCCGGAGCCGGTGGGGCCGAACAGGAACAGGTGCGCGTTCATCTGCCGATCCAGGCGGTTGAGCGGGTCAAAGGTGATCGGCCCGCCGCCTCGATTGAAGAACGTATTGCCCGGATGGCCCGTGCCCTGGCTGCGGCCCCAGGCCGGTGAGAGGTTCGCCACGTGCTGGGCGAACATCAGTTGGGTGAACCAGTTCCGTCGATCCTGGCTCGGGTTGTAGCAGCACGGCAGCCAGCGCAGATAACTGTTCAAAGGCGCGACTTCATCGTCCTCGCGCACGGGCTGCAAACCGGCGTTAAGCATCACGTTCGCCAGATCAAGGCCGCGCCGGTCCAGTTCGGCTTCATCCCGGCCGCGCAAATAGAACGCCAGTGTTCCCCGGTACAGCTTGTGCGCGCTGCCGATCAGCGAGCGGGCCTCCTGCACATCCTTGAGCGTCTGCTCCGATGCCAGTGTTTCGCCGACTGCCTTCTTCGCCAGGTGGTTCAGGTGCGATTCGAGGATGTCCTGGGGTGTCGCCACCATGGTCAGACACATCGTCGTGTCCTCGGGCATCTGATCGAACAGCGTATTGATCGCATCGCCTTTGCGGGTTTCGCCAGTCAAATGCCCCGTGCCGGGCGGCATGCGCAGCCGGTCAGTGACCAGCACACGATGCGGCATGCCGTCGAAGTGCCAGGTGCCGTGATCCGCGTCCGAGCGTGGCTGGCTGAAGAAAAGCCGCTGGCTGAAATCCCGCCCGCTCGCCAGCTCGATCTCGCCGTCTTCTGTCTCGTCGGGGTAGCGTGCCAGCGCATAGAAGCGTTCGCGGTCCTCGATCCCAGGGCCGAGCAGCGTGGGACGCGGGTTGAACCACCGCAGCAGCCAGTCATGGACGTCGGCCGCGGCCATGCGCCGGGCCTGGATGCCGGCGTTCGCCAGCCCGCCACACAAGCGATCGCAGACGATGTTCAGCATCTGCTCGGGCGTCTGGCCGCGGCGGTTCGCCTGCCCGGTGGCCCGGCGATAGACGACCATGCGCACGCGCCGCGTCTGGCCGCGCCAGCGCAGCCGTGTGACCACCGTGTCCTCGAACAGCCCGCCGGGCTTCGCTACCGCGCGCAGGTGGTGTCCGAAGAAGCGAAGGTAGAACTCGGTGAAAGCCGTATTGCGGGCGCGCGGCTGCACGTAGTCGCGCAGGGTCTGCATGTACTGGTCGAAGCTGGGTTCGTCCTGGGCGTAGAGCTGGAGTACCCAGGGGTTCTCGTCCAGTTCATCGAACGAGTCCTGGAGCGCGTTCTCCAAGGCGTCGCGGGCATGCGCGAGCCAGCCGGGTTCCCGGCCCTCGGTGCCCAGCGGCACCAGCTCGTAGAACGCCGCGACCGATTGCCCGTCTTCCAGCAGCATCGACTTCGACTGGGGCAGGAACTCCACCCAGGGCAGGAATTCCGCGAACGACGGCGCAACGTCGTACAGCGCCTGCTCGTCGGCCACGGTCGCCGGCCTGTGGCCATGGACCGCCGTGCCGGGTTCGGGGATGCCGGCCTGACGCAGGGCCTCGACGTGGCGCTGCCAGCCGTCCGGCTGCTCGTCATCGTCTGCGTCGGATGCAGTCAGCTTCGGCCAGGGGAGTTTCCAGCGCATCAGTAGTCCTCCACGCGCTCGCCGGGCATGGCGTACTGCACGCGCTGGTACAAGGGAAAAACCGTCGTATAGCCCGGCACGGGCACCGGGTCCGTGCCTGCCAGGTGCGGGTACACGTACATCACCAGGTCGGGATTCGGCAGGCGCTGGAACTGGCGATAGACCTCGTTGCGCGCTGTGCGCGTGTAGCGCATCTGCTCGGCGGGCGCGGCCTGTACATCCATCTCGGTCAGCGGCCGGCGCAGGCTCTGGCGCGCGTCGAGCAATTGCCTGCGTGCCACCTGGCCGGCGCCACCGCCGCCGTCACCGGCGTTCTGCTGCCAGATGTCCATCATCGTGCTGTCGCCGTGGGGCAGCAGCTTTTCCTTGCTGGTGGCGCAGCCGCCGAGCACCGCGACGGCAAGGGCCAGCGCCAGGCCCTTATTCAAGTTCGAGAGCATGGCTTTCTCCTGCACGGTGATCGACCTTGCGACCTTCGGGATCGAAATCGATGGCGAGCGGCTTTTCGAGGTGGACGGCGACCTTTGCGCCGGGTTGGACATAGACGGCGGCGAAGGCCTGGCCGTACAACTTGTTCACCCAATCGGCCATGTCCCGAACGCCGCCGGCCAGGATGCGGCCCACGGCTTCGTTGCCCGAGATGCCGACGCTTCCGATGGAGCCATCGGCGCCCACGTAGGACATCTGACCGCTGTCGCTGTCGATGAGCGAGGCGACGCCGGCACCCGCCGCGGTGATCAGCGCCTGTGAGCCGAGGTACTGCTGGGCGTTGCTGCGCCGCTCTCCGCTGACGCAGGGAATGCCATAGGGGTCGCTGATCCAGCCCAGGCCGTCGCGCTGCTGGTTGTTCTGCTGGTTGCCCTCGCGGTCTTCGGGAATCGTCCGAATGGTCCCGTCATGGAACACAAAGGTGATGCTGCGCACCTGGCCGCGCACGCAAGAGAGCGTCCAGTCACCCGAGGCCGTG
>NZ_MBPN01000121.1 GCF_001695625.1 Pseudomonas defluvii | reverse complement strand
TATCGGTCGCCTGTAGCCATGGAGAAACTGGCGGCGTGAAACCTAAAGCGGTGTCCACTTTTACTTGACCAGTTCAGGCTTGCCCGCGATGCAGGCGCCACGTATGCACTGCCCCAGAACCTGTGTATCAACCACGCACACGCGCTTCGCGCGGCATCCCCAGGGCCCGTTCAGCGATGACATTGCGCTGGATCTCGTTGCTGCCACCATAGATCGTGTCGGAACGGGTGAACAGAAACAGCGACTGCAACCGGCTCAATTGGTAAGGCGCACCTTCGAGAATCTCCCCCTCGCTGCCCAGCACGTCCATGGCCAGCTTGCCAAGGTCGGCATGCCAGGTCGACCAGGCCAGTTTATAGATCATGGCCTCGCGGCTCAGGCTGCCGTCCTGCGGCCCGGACAGCATCCGTAGCGAGTTGTAGCGCAGCACCTTGAGCCCGGCCCAGGCCTGGGCAATGCGTTGTCGCAGCAACGGGTCGCGGGAGGCGCCGTTGTCACGGGCAATGCGGATGATCTCGTCAAGTTCGTTCTGGAACTGCATCTGCTGACCCAGCGTCGATACCCCGCGTTCGAAACCCAGCAGGGCCATGGCGATTTTCCAGCCATCACCGGGTTGTCCGATCAGGTTGTCAGCCGAGGTGCTGGCCTGGTCGAAGAACACTTCATTGAATTCACTGGTACCGGTCAGTTGCTGGATAGGCTGCACACGGATCTGTTCCTGGGCCATCGGCACCAGCAGGAACGACAGCCCATGATGCCCGCTGCTGCCCGGCTCGGTTCGGGCCAGGACGAAACACCAATCGGCCTCGTGGGCCAGTGAGGTCCAGACTTTCTGGCCACTGATCAGCCAGTGCTCGCCGGTGGCATCAAGCCGGGCGCGGGTTTGCACGTTCGCCAGGTCAGAGCCGGCTCCGGGCTCGGAATAGCCCTGGCACCAGAATTCAGTACCGTTGAGGATGCCCGGCAGCAACCGCCGCTGCTGGGCTGGGGTGCCGAACGCGGCGAGTGTCGGCCCGACCAGGCCTTCGCCGATGTGGCCCATGCGTCCAGGCCCGCCGGCGCGTGCGTATTCTTCATGGAAAATGACCTGCTGGCTGATGCTCAGGCCGCGCCCACCGTGCTCCTTGGCCCAGCCCACACCGATCCAGCCACCAGCGGCCAGTGTTCGCTCCCAAGCTTTGCGTTCAGCAGGAAAGCTGTGCTCGTCGCCAGGGCCGCCGCGAAAACGCAGGGGTGCGAAGTCGCCTGTCAGGTGTTCGGTCATCCACTGGGCAACCTGTCGACGGAACGCTTCATCTTCGTTGTTGAAACCGATTTTCATGGTTGCTCTCCAAATAGATGCGCGGCCAGGCGCTCGCGGTGGAATGCGGGTGTGCCCAGCAACTGCTCGCTGGCACGGGCCCGCTTGAAGTACAGGTGCGGGTCATATTCCCAGGTGAAGCCAACGCCGCCGTGCAGTTGAATGGACTCGGCGGCGCAGTGGAAGAACGCTTCGCTGGCGTGGATCTTGGCCGTTGCGGCGGCTGCATCGAGCTCGCTCGAGACGGCGGCATCGCCCGCTGGATCAAGGCGCTCCTGGGCTACGCAAGCGGCGTAGTAGGCTGCCGAGCGGGCGCATTCGACCTGCAGCATCATGTCGGCGCAGCGGTGCTTGATGGCCTGGAAGCTGGCGATGCTGCGGCCGAACTGCCGGCGTTCGGCGGTGTAGGCCAAGGTCAGGTCGAGGGCCTGTTGCGCGCCGCCGGTCTGTTCGGCAGCCAGGCCGATGGCGGCGATCTGCAAGGTGTCGCGCAGCAACGGCCAGCCTTGGCCGGTTGCGCTCAGCAACTGGGCGTCGCTCACGTCTACCGCGTGCAGTTCGATCCGGGCCAGGCGCCGGGTTTGATCCAGCGTCGGCAGTGCCTGGCGCACGACGCCCGCGGTATCCGCAGGCAGGGCGAACAGGCTGATGCCGTGTTCGCCCTGACTGCCAGGGGTACGCGCCGCGACGATCAGCAGGTCGGCCTGGGCCCCATCGATCACTTGGGTATAGGTACCTGTGAGGCGAAAACCGCCGGTGCAGGGGCGGGCCTCGGTCTGCACGCTGTTGGCGTCCAGGCCCGGGCCACTGGCGAAGGCCAGGCTGGCAGTGGTCGTGCCGGCCGCAATGGCGTTGAGCCAGGTGGCCTGCAATGCGGCGTTGTCGGCCAGCAGCAGGGCTGGAGTCGCCAGGCAGGTGGTGGCAAAAAGCGGTGAGCAGAGCAGGTAACGGCCGCTTTGTTCGAGCAGGATCGCCAGCTCGACAAAGCCCAGGCCCATGCCGCCCAAGGCCTCGGGCACCATCAGGGCGGGCCAGTACAGCTCCTGGCCGATGCGTTGCCAGACGGCAGGGTCGTAGCCGTCAGGGCGGCTCATGGCGGCACGTACCGCATGCGAGTCGCTGACTTGTGTCAGAAAGCGTATCGCGCTGTCCCGAATCATCTCGTGTTCTTGAGTAAAGGCGAACTCCATGGGGCTGTCTCTGCTGGGCGGATGGATGCCCGAGTCTAGGGTTGCGCGGCTTTTTGCCGAATCATTGAAACGGACTAGTCCGCCATCTACCCAAGGGCCCGGGAATGGCCAAGTTGCGTAGTCTCAACGGACGATGAAGGCAGCGCTGCGGGTTTGCACAATGTTCATCAGGCAATGAACTCAGCCATTGAGGAACATAGGCATGATCGACATTCGCGGTTTGAGCTATTTCGTCTCGCAGATCGAGAACCTCAGCCAGTGGCAGCGTTACGCCGAGGACGTCCTCGGTATGCAGGTCCATCCGGCGCCAGGTGGCGGCCTGTACGTGAAAATGGACGAGCGGCCGTTCCGCATGCTGATCGTCGAAGGCAGCGAAGCGCGTTATCTGGCCTCCGGTTGGGAGTTGGGTTCCGAGCAGGCGTTCAGTGATGCACTTCAGCACCTGACCCAGGCCGGCGTTGAGTGGGAGCTGGGCAGTGCCGCGCAGGTCGAGCAGCGCGGCGTGCAGGCACTGGCGACGCTGGTCGACCCGTCCGGCAACCGTCATGAGTTGAGCTGGGGGCATCGCTCCGACTGCCAGCCGTTCGTCTCGCCCCAGGGGGTGCCGCGTTTCGTTACCGGCGACATGGGGCTGGGGCACACCGTGCTGCCGGCACCGAACTTCGACGCAACGCTGGCGTTCGCCAAGGACGTCCTCGGCTTTGGCCTGTCGGACATTTTCAACTTCCGTCCTGATCCGGCGGCCGCGCCGATTCGTATCCATTTCCTGCATTGCCGCAATGCCCGGCACCACAGCCTGGCGCTGGCCGAGTACCCGGTGCCGTCGGGCTGTGTGCACGTGATGGTCGAGGTTGACTCGATGACCGAGGTTGGCCGTGCCCATGACCGCCTGCTGGCACATGACGTGCGCCTGTCGGCGACGTTGGGGCAGCACCTGAACGACCGCATGACCAGTTTCTACATGAAGACGCCGTCCGGCTTTGACCTGGAATACGGCTACGGCGGGTTGCAAGTCGATTGGGCCGAACACTCGGCGTTCGAATTCACCCGCGTGAGCATTTGGGGGCACGACTTTTCGGTCGGCCAACAGTAAGGAACCTGCACATGAACAAACAACTGACAGCGGCCGATGCGGTTGCTCAATTGCGTGACGGCATGACCATCGGTTTCGGTGGATGGGGGCCGCGGCGCAAGCCGATGGCGATTGTCCGCGAGATCCTCCGTTCGCCGGTCAAGGACCTGACCGTGGTTGCCTACGGCGGCCCCGAGGTGGGCATGCTCTGTGCGGCGGGCAAGGTGCGCAAGCTGGTGTTCGGTTTCGCCACCCTCGACGCCATTCCGCTCGAGCCTTACTACCGCAAGGCCCGTGAAGCCGGTGAGCTGGAACTGCTTGAGCTGGATGAAGGTATGTTCCAGTGGGGGCTGCGCGCTGCCGGCATGCGCTTGCCGTTCCTGCCGACCCGCTGCGGGCTGGCCACCGATGTGACCCGTCTCAACCCGGAACTCAAGACGATTCAGTCGCCCTATGCCGATGGTGAAGTGCTGTTGGCGATGCCCGCGTTGAACCTCGATGTGGCGTTCCTGCATGTCAACGTCGCGGACCGCCTGGGCAACTGCCTGGTGACCGGGCCAGACCCGTATTTCGATCACCTGTTCGCCCGTGCCGCCGCGCAGTGCTTTGTCTCGTGCGAAACGCTTGAAGAGCGCCTTGAGCTGAGTGCCGAACTGGCCCGTTTCAATACCTTCGAGCGTTATCTGGTGACCGGTGTGGTGCATGCGCCGCTGGGTGCGCACCCGACCTCCTGCCCGTCTGATTACGGCTGGGACCTGGAACATCTCAAGCGCTATGTCGCCAGCAGCCAGGAAGAAAACGGCTGGCACGCCTATGTCGAGACTTACGTGGCGGGTGGCGAGCAGGCCTATCAAGCGCAGAACGGCGGTGCCGTACGCATGGGCGCCTTGCCCCTACCCGTGTTCTGAGGAGTATGAACAATGTCTGCAACCTGTGATTTCACCCTCGCGGAATTGATGATTGTCGCCGCAGCCGAAGCCTGGCGCGGCAATGGCGAGGTGATCGCCTCGGGCCTGGGCGTGATCCCCCGTTTGGGCGCAAGCCTGGCCAAGCTGACCCACAGCCCTGAACTGCTGATGACCGACAGCGAGGCCTTCCTGGTCGAAGAGCCTATCCCGCTTGGGCCGCGTGGCGATTTCGTGCCGCGCTACTCGGGCTATCTGTCGTTTGAGCGTGTGTTCGAATGCGTCTGGGGCGGCCGCCGTCACGCGATGATCGGGCCAACCCAGATCGACCGTTGGGGCCAGACCAACCTGTCGTGCGTCGGCGACTACCAAAAGCCGAAGACCGCGATTCTGGGGGTGCGCGGCTTGCCGGGTAACAGCATCAACCACCTCAATTCGTTCTTTGTGCCCAACCACAACACACGGGTGTTCGTCAGCGGTGAAGTGGACATGGTCTCGGGCGTCGGCTTCAAGGCCGAGCGCTGGCCGGAGGGGGTACGCCGTGACCTGATGGACATTCGCCGGGTGGTCACGGACCTCTGCACCCTGGATTTCGATGGCCCGCAACGTGCCGCCCAAGTGCGCACCCTGCACCCCGGGGTGAGTTTCGACGAGGTTCAGGACAAGACCGGCTTCCCGTTGCTCAAGTCTGCGCACTTGCAGGAAACCGCGCACCCCAGCGCCGAGCAGTTGGCGCTGATCCGCCGACTTGACCCCCACGATTACCGGGCCTCGGCGATCAAGGGCAACCCGGCCGGTATCCGTACGGCCTGAGGCGAGGACAGCGAACATGCACAGCCGCGACAGTGAATTCGTCGTCCGCGAAGACCAGGCGGTCTATGAGACAGATGCACCGGTGCTGTACAGCGTGGCCGAGGGTATTGCCACGCTGACACTGAACCGACCGACCTTCAACAATGCTCAAAACTCGCAGATGACCTATGCGCTGGACGCCGCCTTTCGCCAGGCGGTCGACGACGACAGCGTCAAGGTCATCGTCTTGCGCGGCAACGGCAAGCATTTTTCGGCAGGGCACGATATTGGTACCCCAGGGCGCGATATCAACAAGCCGTTCGAGCGGGCACACCTGTGGTGGGACCACACCAACAAGCCGGGCGGGGAGCAATTGTACGCCCGTGAACAGGAAGTCTATCTGGGCATGTGCCGCCGTTGGCGTGACCTGCCCAAGCCGACCATTGCCATGGTCCAGGGCGCCTGTGTGGCCGGTGGGCTGATGCTGGCGTGGGTCTGCGACCTGATTGTCGCCAGTGAGGACGCGTTCTTCCAGGACCCGGTGGTGCGCATGGGCATTCCGGGCGTTGAGTATTTCGCCCATCCGTACGAGTTGAACCCGCGCATCGCCAAGGAATTCCTGTTCTGCGGTGACCGCATGAGCGCCGCACGGGCTTATCAGATGGGCATGGTCAATCGGCTGGTGCCGGCGCAGGAACTGGAACAGGCGACCTACGCGCTGGCCGCCGGTATTGCCCGACAACCGCGCATGGGCCTGGCCTTGACCAAGCAGGCCATCAACCATGTCGAGGACCTTCAAGGCAAGCGCAGTGCCATGGACGCGGCGTTTGCCTGGCACCACTTCGCCCATGCCCACAACGAATTGCTCTCCGGCGACAAGCTCGGCGGCTTCGATGCCAAAGGCATGGTCCAGGCCAACAAGCTGGCGGCCACAGCCGAGGATAAATCCGTATGAGTCGCTGGTTGAACACACCGCTGACCGAGGCCCTGGGTTGTCGCTACCCGATCGTGCAAACCGCCATGGGCTGGGTCGCCGACGCGAACCTTGTGATCGCCACCACTCAGGCCGGCGGTTTCGGCTTCCTGGCGGGGGCGACCATTTCCGCGGATGAGCTCGAAGGCGAGATCCGCAAGGTGATCGACGCCACTGGTGGCAGCAACTTCGGGCTCAATTTCCACATGTTTCAGGACAACGCCGCGCAATGCGTTGATCTGGCCATCCAGTACCGCTTGCGTGCTGTCAGTTATGGCCGTGGGCCGGACAAACAGACCATCGCCCGTTTCAAGGCGGCCAAGGTGCTGTGCATCCCGACGGTGGGTGCGCTCAAGCATGCGCTGAAGGCGGTGGAACTGGGTGCCGACCTCATCACTATTCAGGGCGGCGAGGGCGGTGGCCACACCGGCGGCGTACCCAGTTCGATCCTGTTGCCGCAAGTCTTGGCGGCGGTCAACGTACCGGTGATTGCTGCAGGCGGCTATGCCACCGGGCGCGGCCTGGCCTCGGTGCTGGCGGCAGGTGCCAGCGGGATTGCCATGGGTACGCGGTTTCTGATGACCCGCGAGTCGCCAACCCCGCGCGCGACGCTTGAGCGTTACCTGAAGGTGGCCGATCCACAGCACGTGCGGGTGACCACTGCGGTGGACGGCATGCGCCACCGAATGATCGAAAACCGGTTTATCAATGAGTTGGAGCGGGCCGGGCCTTTTGGCCGGTTGCGCATTGCCCTGGGCAGTGCCTGGCAGTGGAAACAGCAGACTGGCATGAGCCTGGCGCATATGGCCGGGGTGTTCTTCCGGTCGCTGCGCGAAGACCCGTCCGCCTTGTCGCAGGTGGTCATGGCTGCCAACCAGCCGGTGCTGCTGCAGCGTTCAATGGTCGATGGGCACCCGGACGAAGGCATCTTGCCCAGCGGCCAGGTGGCTGCGGCAATCGACGAACTGCTGAGTTGCCGCCAGGTGATCGAAGGCATCGCCGATGAAGCCGAACAGTGCCTCGACGCGCTCCTGGCCCGTTGCCAACCCACCGCCGAGCCGTGCCAACCCCATCATCCCGCCAGCATTGGAGAACCCCTGTGAACCAGGCCTTTACCACGCAGCTCAATCAGGGGATCGCGGAACTTGTGATCGCCAAACCACCGGTCAATGCACTCGACAGCCAAGAGTGGCTGGCATTGGCCAAGCAGATCGAAGCGCTCGGAGCCAACCCCGAGGTGCGCGTCATCGTCATCCGCGCTGAAGGCCGGGGGTTCTGTGCCGGGGTGGATATCAAGGAACTGGACGCTCACCCGGAGCGCATTGTCGAGGTCAACGCGGGCAACTACGCGACCTTCAAGGCCGTACACCGCAACCCGGTGCCGGTGATTGTCGCTGTGCACGGTTTCGTGCTCGGCGGTGGCATCGGCATTACCGGCGCGGCTGATATTGTCGTGGCCTCCGAATGCGCCACCTTTGCCTTGCCGGAGGTCGATCGCGGCGCCATGGGCGGCGGCGCGCATTTGCAGCGGCTGTTTCCGGTGCAGAAGGTCCGTTACCTGTTCTTTACCGGCGCCTCGATTGGTGCCATCGAGGCTCAGCAATACGGCTTTATCGAACAGGTAGTGCCCAAGGATCAACTGCGTGAAACCGCACTGGAAATCGCTGCGCGCATCGCGGCGAAAAGCCCGGGGATGATCCGCATTGCCAAGGAGGCCTTGAACGGTATCGAAGACGGCAACCTGGAAGACAAATACCGCTGGGAGCAGGGCTTCACTTTACAGGCCTACAGCAGCCCCGATTCGGCGGAGACCCGTCGGGCCTTTGTCGAAAAACGCGACGCCAAGTTCTGAGAGAACGCCATGGAACTGACTTACACGCCAAAACAAAAAGCCTTCCGCGCCGAAGTCCGCGCGTGGTTGGCACACAATCTGCCGCGTGAACCGCTGGCCAGCTACGACACCCGCGAAGGCTTTGAGCAGCACCGCGCCTGGGAGGCGAAGCTGTTTGAAAGTCGCTGGTCGATGGTGATGTGGCCCGCTGAACTGGGGGGCCGCGGTTGCGACCTTATCGAGTGGCTGATCTTCGAGGAAGAGTACTACGGTGCCGGGGCGCCGATGCGCGTCAACCAGAACGGCCAATTACTGCTGGGCCCCACGCTGATGGAGTTCGGCACCACCGACCAGAAACAACGTTTTCTGCCGCGTATGGCGGCCAGTGCCGACATGTGGGCCCAGGGCTGGTCGGAGCCCAATGCCGGTTCTGATATGGCGGCGATCACCAGCAAGGCGGTACTTGAGGGTGAACACTACGTCATCAACGGTCAGAAAACCTGGTCTACCCGGGCGATCTTTGCCGACTGGCTGTTCGGGCTGTTCCGCAGCGAACCGGGCTCCACCCGGCACCACGGCCTGTCGTTCCTGATGGTGCCACTGAATGCGCCGGGGGTGAGTATTCGCCCGATCAAGGCCCTCAATGGCAAGGACGCGTTCGCCGAAGTGTTTTTCGACGACGTGCGGGTGCCGGTCGGCAACCGTATTGGCGCCGAGGGGCAAGGCTGGCATGTAGCGATGGCCACTGCCGGTTTTGAGCGCGGGTTGCTGCTGCGTTCACCGGCACGTTTCCAGCACACCGCCCGCAAGCTGGTCGAGCTGTACAAGGCCAACCGCGAAAGCGCCGACCGCGACCCCGGCCTGCGTGACGCCGTGCTTGAGACCTGGATGGGCGCCGAGGCCTACGCATTGTCTGCGTACCACACCGTCGGCCGGCTGAGCCGGGGAGAGGCGATTGGTGCCGAGTCGAGCATCAACAAGATCATCTGGTCGGAACTGGACCTGAAGATGCACGAGACCGCCATGCGCATTCTCGGCGCGCGCGGTGAGTTGCTGGCCACTGCACCCGTCGCTGGCGATGCGGCGGGCTGGCTGGAGGGTTTCCTGTTCGCCCAGTCCGGGCCGATCTATGCCGGTACCAACGAAATCCAGCGCAACATCATTGCCGAGCGGATGCTCGGCTTGCCGAAGTAAGGAACAGGCCATGGACTTCACTTTTACCGATGACCAGCTCACGTTTCGCGAAGCCATCAGCCGTTTTCTGATGACCGAAGCTGCGCCGGAAATGCTCCGCGAAATCTGGGAAACCGATGCCGGGCGCTCGCCCGACCTGCGTAACAAGATCGCCGCCCAGGGCCTTACTGCACTGTCGGTGCCCGAAGCTGAAGGTGGCCTGGGCATGGATGACGTGGCGTGGGCCTTGATGACCCAGGAGTTGGGCTACTACGCCATTCCCGACTCCATGGCCGACACCGCTTATGTCGCCACGGGCCTGCTTGCAGGCCTGGCGCCAGCGCATCCGGCGCGTGCTCGCCTGCTGCCCCGTATCGCCGAGGGCAGCTTGCGCCTGGCCATCGGTCACCCGGTCAACCCGCTGGTCAGTGATGCGCAACTGGCCGAAGTTCTGATCTTGCTTGATGGGGATGACATTCATGTCGTGCCGCGGGCGGAGGTTGATGTCGAGGCCAACCCGAGTATCGATGCCTCGCGGCGCCTGGGTCGGGTGACCTGGAACCCCAGCCCGGCAACATTGATCGCCAGCGCAGAGCAAGGGCGTACCTTGCAGGCCCAGTTGCTCGACCGTGGCGCGTTGTCGGTGGCCGGGCAACTGCTGGGCTTGGCGCAACGCATGCTCGACCTGTCGGTTGACTACGTGGCCCAGCGCAAGCAGTTCGGCAAACCGATCGGCAGCTTTCAGGCGGTCAAGCACCACCTGGCTGATGTGGCCCGGCAAATCGAACAGGCCAAACCGGTGCTCTACCGTGCCGCCCATGGCCTGGCCCGGGGTGAGCGCAATGCCAGCCTCTGGGTCTCCCAGGCGCGCCTGGCCTGTTGTGAAGCGAGCTGGCTGGCGGCGCGCAAGGGTATCCAGGTGCATGGCGCCATGGGGTACACCTGGGAAGTCGATTTGCAGATGTTCATGAAACGCGCCTGGTCGCTCGACGCATCCTGGGGTGACCGTGCCTTCCACAAGTCGCGTGTCAGCGACTACCTGTTCGCCGACGGCGCCCGACTCGGGCCAGGGCATACCTTCGAGGAGTGATTCATGGCACAAGCCTATATTGTCGATGCGCTGCGCAGCCCGACCGGCAAGCGCAAAGGGGCGCTGTCGGAGGTTCACGCGATTGATCTGGGTGCCCATGTGCTCAAGGCACTGGTGGCGCGCAACGTCATTCCCGGCGAAGACTATGACGATGTGATTTTTGGCTGCGTCGATACCATCGGCTCACAGGCCGGGGATATCGCCCGCACCAGTTGGCTGGCTGCTGGGTTGCCGCTGAACGTGCCGGGTACCACGGTCGATCGCCAGTGCGGTTCGTCGCAGCAGGCGCTGCATTTTGCCGCGCAGGCGGTGATGAGCGGCACCCAGGACGTTGTTGCCGTGGGCGGTGTGCAAACCATGACGCGCATCCCGATTTCCTCGGCGATGCTGGCCGGGCAAGCGCTGGGTTTTGCTGACCCGTTCTCCGGTAGCGAAGGCTGGCGCTCGCGTTTCGCCAACCAGCCGGTCAATCAGTTCTACGCCGCGCAGCGTATCGCCGACCATTGGCAGATCAGCCGCGAGCAGATGGAAGTGTTCGCCCTGCAGAGCCATCACCGCGCCTTGGCGGCTATCGAGAGTGGGCGCTTTGCCCGCGAGATCGTCGCCTGCCAGGGGCTGCAGCATGATGAAACACCGCGCCTGACCAGCCTGGAAAAAATGGCCGAGTTGCAACCGGTAGATCCACAGTTTCCTTCGATCACCGCTGCCGTCTCCAGCCAGACCTGTGATGCCTCGGCCGCCTTGCTGGTGGTGTCGGAGGCCGCCCTCAAGCGCTACGACCTGACGCCACGGGCACGTATTCATCACCTCACGGTGTTGGCTGATGACCCGATCTGGCATTTGACCGCCCCGATTGCGGCGACGCGCCACGCCTTGAAAAAGGCCGGCATGCGCATGGCTGATATCGACCGGGTGGAGATCAACGAGGCCTTTGCGTCGGTGGTTATGGCCTGGGCCAAGGAGCTGGATTACGACCCGGCGCAGACCAACGTCAACGGCGGCGCCATCGCCCTTGGCCATCCACTGGGCGCCACCGGAGCACGGTTGATGACCACCTTGCTGCACGAACTGGAGTGCAGCGGTGGCCGTTATGGCCTGCAAACCATGTGCGAAGGCGGTGGCCAGGCCAACGTCACCATTATCGAGCGCCTGTAGTCCCGTTCCCTCAATCAATCCGTGCCGCCGCCCTCAGGGCGCGCGGCCTTGCAGTCAAAGGAGTCAAACATGGCTATTTGCACAGACCGCACCGTGATCATTACCGGTGCTGGCGGTGGGCTCGGTCGCGCCTACGCGTTGGCGTTCGCCGCGCAAGGCGCCAATGTGGTGGTTAACGATATCCGTGCCGACGCGGCGCAGGATGTTGCTGGCGAGATCCGCGCCAGTGGCGGCCAGGCCATCGCCAACAGCAACGACATTACAACCCTGGACACCGCTCAGCGTATCGTCGACGCCGCGTTGGCGGCCTTCGGTGAGGTGCATGTACTGGTCAACAATGCCGGGGTGTTGCGCGATCGAATGTTTATCAGCCTCTCGGAAGAGGACTGGGACACGGTGATGCGTGTTCACCTCAAGGGACATTATTGCCTGGCAAACCTGTTGGGGCGTCGTTGGCGTGACCTGGCCAAGGCGGGAACCCCGGTCGCCGGGCGAATCATCAACACCAGCTCCGGTGCCGGCCTGCAGGGCTCGATCGGGCAGTCGAACTATTCCGCTGCCAAAGGGGGTATCGCCGCACTGACCCTGGTGCAGGCCGCTGAACTGGCTCGATATGGGGTCACCGCCAACGCCCTGGCACCGGCGGCACGGACGTCCATGACCGAGAGCGCCATGCCCGACGTGGTGAAAAAGCCCGAGGACGGCAGCTTTGATGCCTGGGCCCCGGAAAACGTCGCACCGCTGGTGGTCTGGCTCGGCAGCCTTGAATCGTCCCATGTCACGGGGCAGGTTTTCGAGAGCCAGGGCGGGCGCATCTCTCTCGGCGATGGCTGGCGCACCGGCACCACCCGTGACAAGGGCGGGCTTTGGCAGGTCGAGGAAATTGGCCCGGTCGTCGATGCGATTCTTGTTGAAGCGCCTGCGGCCCAGCGTGTCTGGGGCAGTTGAATCGGGGGCCGTTGAAGCGGCCCTGAAATGGCCGCTTCATGCGGCCATACCCCGTTTTGACGATGTGCCCGCCGGGGCGGCGCTTTATACCTGACAGCGTATTGATTTCTTCGGAG
>NZ_MBPN01000120.1 GCF_001695625.1 Pseudomonas defluvii | reverse complement strand
GCCGACCAGCTGCAGTGGCAGTAAGCGACGCAGCTTAAACTCGCTGAAAAACTGTCTTGACCGATGGGTCCACTTTAAACCAACCTTTCGCGCAGCCTCAGTAATGCCTCGGATTCCTCATCGAGTACACGCTCGTACAGCAAGGCAACGATCGCGTCCTTGTTGGGGAAATACTGGTATATCGACCCAACTGCGACCCCTGATATTTCCGCGATGCGCGCGACGGTCAGCGCTGCCTCGCCTGCTTCATCCAGAATCTGCAGGCACGCCTGCTCCACAGCATCGACCAGTGCGCGAGAGCGTGATTGAGTCGGGCGCTTGCGTAACGCAGGAAGCTGCTCCGGCTTAGACGTTGGGGCCATCGTGGTTTCATCGCCTCTTGCTCATGAAAACCCGAGTGCTGCGTTTATCGCCGCACCACGCGCTATATATTTACCCATTAAATCAATCAGTTAAACGCCAATTCCGGGGCTTCCGGAATGCGAATATCTCAACGTTGGCGACGTGAGTATGATCATTTTCGTCGATCAGACAACGTCTAAACGCAGCGTGATACGCCCATAAGATCGGATATTCCAACCCTACCGGGAGATTGCCTATGTCTTCATCATTCAGCGTCCAGCCTCTTGGCCCAAACCTGGGTGCCGAGGTGCTTGATCTAGATCCCGCTTCAATCGTTTTGCCGGAAACGCTGGAGGCGCTTGAGGCGCTACTTATAAAACACGAAGCCATAGTGCTGCACGTCCCTGGGCTAAGGCCCGAGCAACATTTGGCAATGGCACGGCACTTCGGTGAGCCCGAAGTTCACACCTTCTATCCCAACCTGGGCGAAGGCTTTGAACAGATCACCGTGATCGACTCCAAGCTGGGCGACCGCGCCGATATGTGGCACCACGATGAGAGCTTTCTGCCAAGCCCACCTATCGTCACCATGACACACGCTCAGATCTTGCCGCCGTGTGGCGGCGACACCTGCTGGATCAGCATGACCACGGCTTACGACGAGCTGTCCGAACGCATGAAGCGTTACCTTGAAGGCCTTGGCGCCTGGCACGACATGAACGGGCCAATGACGGCCGCACTGCGCCAGAACGTTGTCACGCATGATCGCTATGTCGAGGTCATCAACATGAACCGTCGACACCTGCATCCGCTGGTTATTCAGCACCCGGTATCAGGTCGCAAGGCGTTGTATCTGAGCCCGACCTACACCACCCATATCGACGGCCTGGCCATCCAGGAAAGCGATGCGATCCTTGCCTACCTGAATGCACATTGCCAACACGTTAAGTTCGGCTTCCGCCATCGCTGGCGAGTGGGTGACATGGTGCTCTGGGACAACCGCAGCGTGCTCCACAACGCCATCCTGGACTATCAACCGCATCAACGGCGCATGCAGCGTACCTCGGTATTCGCTCGCGGGCCTTTCCACGCGTAACTCTCAAGGAAACAGCCATGCTGAAGGATGAACTGAACTACGACTTGCTGAGCCGTTACATACCCAGGCCCGGTCGCTATGCGCTGCTGCCTGAACTGACTCCGCGCCAGAGCGTGGCGCTACTTTGCCGGGTGTTATCTCGCGAAGGCTATAACGACCACATCGCCGGTCACATCACCGTTCGCCAGGACGATGGCACTTACCTGGCCAACCCTTGGGAACTCACCTGGGGAGAAGTGGCCGCATCGGATATCGTGCGCCTCGATCAGGAAGGCAAGGTGATCGAGGGGGAATGGAACATCACGCCGGCCATCAATCTGCATATGGATGTGCACGCAGCCCGTCATGATGTGGGCGTGGTGATCCATAACCATCCGCGATGGGGGTCGGTGTGGTCGGCGACCGGACGAATTCCGCCGATTTACGACCAGACATCCGCGCTGGTTGACACTGACCCGGTACTCTATGACGAGTATCGAGGCACGGTGGAAGACACTGCATTGGGCCGAGCTGTCGTCGACGCACTGGGGACGCAAAAATGGGCGCTGCTCGCAAACCACGGCGTACTGCTAGTGGCCAATGGCATTCGCCAGGCGCACTTGCGCGCTATCACATTGGAGTGGCGCAGCCGTCTGGCGTGGCATGTCGAAACGCTGGGCGGCGGCTCACCATTGCCCGCTAGCGTCGCTCTCGCAACGGGAAAGCGCACCGATACGAATGGCTTCCCGTTCCTGTGGGAAGCCATGGCACGCGAGGAAATCCGCCGCGATCCAAGCGTTCTTGAGTAAGCCTCTCTCAGCCAGGTCGGAACGGCTGTCAGAGCGTACGACTGACCGAAACCTCCAGACGCATCACGCCTCGAACGCGCGGAGCAGCGTTGTTGTGTCTGGACCACCAACAAACATGCCTGAGTGGCTGGTTGTCTTGCTTTAACTGGCCACTCAGCTTTTCAAGCCCGCGCTCGCTGCCTTGCCCAGGCCAGCTTTATGTTCTCAACGCTTGGTACAAACCTGGACATATGCCGTATTCCCACCACCGGTACCCTCCGCCCTGCGATGGTAGCGGTGAACCCGTACGTCGCACGGTAGGAAGACGAATCGACATGGTCCAATGCCTCACCGTTGCCGAATGCCTCCCACATGATCCTCGCGGCGGATGGGCTCCCCAATCCATTGCTGTACGCGATGATCAGTTCTGGTTCAGCGAGCGACATCGTCACCCGTTGGAAAAACTCCATTGATTTGCGTGTCAGTGACTCCAGGCTCGCAGCAGAGGATCCTCGCGCAACTTTTTGTATCGATGCGGCATCTTTGGAGCACATCAACAGCGCATTGGTGTAAACGGTATCGCGCCACTCAAAACCCAGTGCGGTGGGTAACGCTGTCAGGCGCCGAGCCAGGGTTTTCGGCCCCCAACCGCCATCAAGGCCATAGGCAACATTGGAAAACTCAGGCTGATCGTAACCTGCACCTATTGAACCGGCGTTGGTGTGGACGGCATCGGCAAGAGAGCCGTTAAAGCCGACCATGATCAGACGCTTGCGGCTTGGTGGTGCCGCGAGCAACTCGAAAGCGCAGTCGAAGGGGCGCGCGTTGTAATCTCCAATGGCCAGGTCGCCAAGTGCTTCAAGAATAAAATTGCGGGTTTGCAGCGGCATGACCTCGTCCTTTTGGCATGGCGGCCCATTGACATCATCGAACCTTAACATGATTGAACAGGGTCTCAGCGAGTCTGCGAACCCGCGTACAACTGCCACCCAATTTCGTTTTGCAGCGAAGGTCGACAGCGAAACCCGTCACCTGCTCTGCTCCACGCGCAGGGCCGTTGATATGGCTCAAGGACTGGTGCAGGCAGGCTCGCTCAGCCCTCCGGCAACGTCGCAGCATCGATCCGCAGACACAGGGACGCCATGACATGCATTTACTCCGCCGGTACTCACCTCGCGTTTAGAGTTTCATACCCACCGCCAGCCGGTTGAAGGCATTCATCAAGGCCACAGCCAACGTCAGATCGGAAATCTCGACATCGGAAAAGTGCACGCTCAAAGGATCATACAGCTCGTCTGGCGCGCCCTTCTCGCTGACATAGGTGAGCGTCTCGGCCCATGCCAGAGCAGCACGTTCACGGTCGCTGAACCGTTCGCTGATTCGCCAGCCTGCGAGGCAGTCCAGTTTCTCTTGCGGCACCTCACATTCGCGCAGGGTCTGCGAATGCTTGCCCAGACAGAAAGCACAGCCGTTGATTTGCGAGATACGCAAATACACCAGTTCAAGCAGCGGTAAGCCTAGCGGGCTCTTGGCCAGCGCAGCGTTGGTGGCAAACAAGCCTTGGTAGGCTTCAGGCGACAGGGAAGCAAACGGCAGTCTGAGTTGGCTCATGATAGAACTCCTGGGTCGGTATAAATGATCAGCCGCAAACGAGGTTGTTGAGTAATGGCGTTAGTGACAGTGACGCCCGGGCATTTTCGAGCGTTGCGCAGACGGCCTCTTCACCGAACACCAGCCCTTGGAGGTATGTGAACTGCAGGTTGAACAGGCCGAGCGTGTTAAGCACCTGACGCAGGTAAGGTGTCAGAAAATCCGGTTGGCGTGCGCGCTCGCCCTGGTGATAGCCACCAGACCCGACCACGATGTACACCGGTCGGTCGTTCAGCAGGCCGACCTTGCCTTCAGTGCTTGAACTGAATGTCCGGTGAATACGCAGGACGTAGTCGATCCAAAGCTTGAGCGCAGCGGGGAGCGTGAAGTTGTGCATCGGGGTTGCAATGAGCAGGATATCGCTGCGCTCCAACTCGCCGATGAGCATCTCGGACACGTCGAACACCGGTGAGTCGAATGGCGTGGCAGTGCTAAGGGCATGGGCGTAGTCCATACCGAGCGGTGGCAGCGGATGCACGCTCAGGTCACGCTCAACCAGCTTGAGGCTCGGGTAGCGGAGCCGTAAGGATGTGACAAGTTCCAGTGCCAACTGATTCGCGTGGGAAACCTGCCCATGCGGGCTGGCGTTGATCAAGAGAACATTGTTCATGCCGGCCGCCCTTGCCGAAGGCTCTGGGTGAAGTGCATGCCACGGGCCAGCAAACCCTGACGAAAATAGAAGCGTTGGGCCAACGGCATATGCAGGCCAGTATCCAGAACCAGATGATCACAACGACGCTGTAAGGCTTCGTCACGAACAGCGCCCAACAGCCGCCCTCCCAAGCCGCTGCGCTGAAGGCTGGGGCTCACCACTAGATCATCAACGTAGATGAAACGCCCGTAGAGCAGGTTTTCCACTTCACGGTAACCGGCCAGGCCGACAAGGCGCTCGCCGTCCCGCGCTGCCAGTAAGCGATAACCCTGTTCGGCCTGCCGAAGCAGCTGCGCAACATAGGCAGCCTGGGTGGTGACATGTGGCCGCAGGACGCACATCAGGTCGAAACTGTCCTGAAAGGCCGCCGCGTCCTCAAGGTGCTGAAGTGTGTAGGGCATGTCGTCGTCCGCTGGTGAGAGATGACCCACTTTAGAGCCACGATGGCTTAAGCTATAGAGCCAAAAAATGCATAAATGACTAGGCCATGACATTTCCCTTTGAATTGGACCCCTGCCAGTCTGCGCCGATCTATCGTCAGATCTATCAAAGGTTTCGTGAGTCTATCTCTGACGGTCGCCTGCGCCCGGGGGATCGGGTACCTGCGGTTCGTGCGCTAGCGGCAGAGCTGAACCTTGCGCGCGGCACCGTAGATGCGGCCTACCAGCTGCTGATTGGCGAAGGCTATCTTGTTGCTCGCGGTGCAGCCGGGACGGTTGTCACACCGCAACTGGCCCCCATTTCCTCGCCCATGCTCCACGCCCCTGCTACCTCAACGCCATACCAGGCCGCCCATTCAGGGACAATGCCACTGGAACTGCAGATGGGCCTTCCCGCGCTGGATGCTTTTCCACGCAAGCTCTGGACACGATTAGCAGGTCGACAGCTGAGACAGGCTGGCTTTGAAGGTCTCGTCTACCCGGACGCCCGAGGTTATGCACCCTTGCGCACGGCCATTGCATCCTACCTGGGAATTTCGAGGGGTATCCCTTGCCACCCGGATCAGGTTTTTGTGTGCGCTGGCTATCGCGCCTGCATCGACCTGATCAGCCATACGTTGATGCGCCAGGGTGACAGGTGCTGGCTGGAAGAACCTGGCTACTTCATGGCCAGGAACGCCCTGCTGGGATCTGGCGCACAGTTGGTGCCAGTCCCTGTGGACGATCAGGGGCTGGACGTCGCGGAAGGTATCGCCCGAGCCCCGGATGCGCACTTCGCACTGGTCACGCCGACCCACCAAAGCCCGCTGGGCATGTCGCTGTCACTGCCACGCCGCTTGGCACTGCTGGACTGGGCCAACCGCCAAGGTAGCTGGATCATCGAGGACGACTACGACAGTGAGTACCGCTATCGGGGCAAGCCTTTGCCAGCCCTCAAAAGCCTCGACCAACAGGGCCGCGTACTTTATACCGGGACCTTCAGCAAGGTACTGTTTCCCGGCCTGCGTTTAGCCTATCTGGTTGTGCCAACCGAACAGCACAAAGCCTTTGCTCTTCAGGCGGATCGTCTGCATAACCACTGCCCGCACCTGCTTCAGGCAACCGTCACCGCATTCCTCAACGAGGGTCATTTCGCGCGGCATCTAAAGAAAATGCGAAGCCTCTATGCGCGCCGCCGTCAATGGCTGGTCGACGCGCTGCTCCAACAGTTCGGCGGCCGTCTGCAGATCAACACTCAGGCGGGTGGCATGCACGTGGTCGCGGGCCTTTGCGACGGTGACGACGTCAAGCTTGCGCAGCGCGCGCGGGCCGCTGGCATAGCCATCGAACCACTCTCACGGTGGTACCTGGAAACCATGCCCAGGCAAGGTCTGGTTCTAGGTTTCACGAACATCGCCAGTGCCGATCAGGCATCAGCTGTGGCACGTCGATTGGCTCAAATCATGTAGAGCAGCACCGTTGCTGGGGTCCCCCTCACAAAGCATCTGCTTGAGGCGTTCACGCTCCTGTAAGCCCGGCAGCACACCCGAGGTCGAAGCCTCCAGCACGGTGACGCCCTGCGCGTTGTGTATTATCACCTCGGCCTTTGCGTGCCCCCGCTCGTTGATGTCAGTGATGCGCCAATGGCACGTGATCTGTTAGCCCGGGTAAACCGGGCGTTTGAACTCGAATTGCATCCCTGTCGCCAGCCAACCAACCTGCCCGCCGATTTCAGTGAGCAGGCTGGCCGTCAGAAGACCGTGGGAAATAGGCGCCTTGAACCTGCGCAGTTCGGCATAGCAGGCATCGCAGTGAACCGGATTGTAGTCCCGAGATATCTGTGCAAACTGACGAACATCGTCCTCTGAGAAACAGCGGGATACCGTGAAGCAGTCGCCGACCTGAAGACCTTCAGCGGCACGTTCTCTCGGGCTTTTCATAAAGGCTCCGTGGGCAACAGTGGGGCATTGTTCAGAGCGGTACCTGCCCGGCGAGCAGTACTACCGCGATGATGATCATGGTGGCACCAGAGAGCCGGCTGATAAGGTGCGCTGCAGCCGGGCGCGCCCGAAGAACGGCTTGTGAACCAAACCCGACCAGCAGATAGATCACACCGCAACTCACAGCATGGATTAGCCCCAGCGCAATGATCTGCATGGGAACGGGCCATGGCGCGGTGACATCCGTGAATTGAGGCAAGAGCGCCAGGAACAGCAGGAACACTTTCGGATTCAGCCCGCTCACGCAAAGCCCCTTGATTGCCCAGCGCTGCCAAGAGCTCGATGCTTGACGGGCATCAGCGTGCGGTGTAGCCGGATGGGCAAGCATATTGATGCCCAACCAAAGCAGATAAGCGCTCCCGGCAACGGTCAGTGCCGACAGGGCTACCGGGTGGCTGGCAACCAGCGTGCCGACACCGCCTGCCACAATCACGGTTGCAATCAAGTGGCCAGACAGCAGCCCGGCCACCGCAGGTATGACGACACGCCCCTTCAGGCCCGCCGAAATCGCATACGCCCAATCCGCGCCGGGCGTGATAATGAACAGGATCGACACCGCCCAGAATGCAACGACCACACTGAACGTCATCGGGCCACCCGCCCCTGCTGCTTACTCATCGCCATCTGCATCGTCTCGCTCCGTGAATCAAACGCCGCCCTCCTCTGGTCGCCAGAAAAGTACAGCCGTTAAGGGTGCGAGGAAGATTAGTGAAATCTTGCTAGAATTTTCTTTCGAATATCATCATTCATACGCTGCTAACGGGGAGATTCTTCTGCATGGACCGGACTGATCGGAAGATTCTTGCTGAGCTTCAAAAAGATGGTCGTCTGTCGGTCACCGAACTGGCCGAGCGCGTGGGCCTGAGCCTTTCCCCGTGCCATCGGCGAGTACGGGCACTGGAAGAGTCTGGCGTGTTGCTGGGTTATCGAGCACAGCTGAATCCCGGCGCACTGGGCCTGAATTTTTCTGCCATGGTGTTTGTCACGCTCCGAGAGGGCGACAGGCGCGCGGTCGAGGCGTTCGAGACGGCGCTGATTGACATTCCCCAGGTGGTCGACGCTCAGCGACTGTTTGGCGAGCCGGACTACCTGCTTCAGGTCATCACTCAGGACCTGCCGGCCTTCCAGCGGCTCTACGATGAAAGCCTTTCGACACTGCCCAATGTGCAGCGGCTGACCTCCACGCTGGTAATGAAGCAAGTCATCCAGAACAGGCTTCTTCCTTTGTGATGGCGCAGCCTGGTAGACAGGCACTGGCTCGAAGCCCTGCCCGACGTGCTCAGCCGAACCTGCACAGGTGACCACAGATCAGCTATCCGTTGAACATACATCCGTTGTAAAGCCCCAGCGTCCGAGGCTTAATCGCTGCAACTGCGATCTACACAACCTCACGCACTGACGAGAACAAAGGGCAGAACATGACCCTCAATGAAATGATCGACAACGGGTGCGAAAACCATCCTTTGCTCGCCGAATTGATCCGTCTTGAACCAACCACCTGGTTCAATCCGGCGCTGGCACCGACAGCGCAAGCGCTGGGTGATGTGCCGCTGAACGTCGCCGATGTCGACGACGCCGCCTCCCGGCTTGAACGCTTTGCGGCATTTATCCAATCAGCCTTCCCCGAGACACAGGCCAGTGACGGTATCATCGAGTCACCGCTGCAGCCGCTGGCCCAGCTCCAGGCTGCCTTGTGCGCGGAGCATCAGTTGCCGATACAAGGCCGGCTATGGCTGAAGGCCGATAACCTGCTGCCGATTTCTGGCTCGATCAAGGCCCGGGGCGGTATCTATGAAATACTCAAGCACGCTGAGGACCTGGCCTTGGCCGGCGGCTTGCTTCAACCCGGCGACAGCTACAGCACACTGGACAGCGATGAAGCCCGGGCCTTTTTTGCCCAGTACAGTATCGCGGTCGGCTCCACCGGCAACCTCGGCTTGTCGATTGGCATCATGAGCGCGCGCCTGGGGTTCAAGGCGACCGTGCACATGTCCACCGATGCCCGGCAATGGAAGAAAGACCGGCTGCGCGCCTGCGGGGTCGAGGTGATCGAATACGCCTCCGACTACAGTGTGGCGGTGGAGCAAGGCCGCAAACAGGCCGAGATGGACGCAAAATGCCATTTTGTCGACGACGAAAATTCTCTGAACCTGTTCCTCGGCTACGCCGTGGCCGCACGCCGGCTGGAACGCCAGCTTGACGCCGCAGGCATCACGGTAGATCAGGCGCACCCACTGTTTGTCTACCTGCCTTGCGGTGTCGGTGGTGGCCCTGGCGGAGTGGCGTTCGGTCTCAAGCAGGTTTTCGGTGATGCGGTGCACTGCGTGTTTGCTGAACCGACGCACTCGCCCTGCATGCTGCTGGGGGTTTACACCGGGTTGCACGATGCGGTCAGCGTCTACGACGTCGGCATCGACAACCGCACCGCCGCCGATGGCCTGGCAGTGGCCAGGCCATCAGGCTTTGTCGGGCGCGCCATGCAGCGCTTGATCGACGGTTACTACACCGTCACCGATGACGAACTCTACCGCCTGCTGGCCCTGATGGAGGCTACCGAAGGCCTGAAGCTGGAGCCCTCGGCACTGGCCGGGCTGCCCGGTTTCCTGCGGGTGTTGCAGGAGCAACAAGGCTACAGGGCACGCCTGGGGCTGGATGACCCACGTATGGCCAAGGCGACGCACATCATGTGGGGCACCGGCGGCAGCATGGTCCCGGACGAAGAAATGGACGCCTACCTGAGCCGGGGCCGTACACTACTGGCTGGACACTAGCCCTTGATCGCAGCGCCGTGGCCACAGGTTATTCGTCTACCCCAACCGCGAAGCCATGCCCCAGCGTGTACAGGTGCTGATTGACTAGCTCAAGCAGTGTGCCGACGAACCCGTGCAGCCTTGACTCAGGCGCCCTTCAGCAACCGCTCAACCTGGGCCAGTTCCCAGGTACTGAGCAAACTGACCGGGTCGGTACGTTGCCAACTGTCGCAGGCCCCTACACGACCATCCGGGCTCTGACCACGCAGGCAGTGGTGCAGGCTGTTGCCGCTGAAGTCGAGCGTCAGTTGCCACCCTTCAATGGCAACCTCCAACAGGCCATGCCCAGACGGCTGGTCAAGGCGCTGCAAGGGTCGAATGCCCAAGGCGGCGTCTCGCAAGCATTGGTACACCTCTCGGGCAGTCAAGGCGGTCATCAGTTCAGACTCGGCAGGTGCATGGGCGCTACTCGCTATTTTCCAGACAGGTACACGGTTGTTGCTTGATCTACCTAGCGGCGGCCAGGATGTTACCGTATTGACGGCTGACGCTGCATGTGGGGATTTGCATTCCATTTGACCACTCGCTTGCATGCGACTTGATCAGTCGTTTGCATCGGACGTGACCAGACTTTGAATTGGAATTGACCACCCGCCTAGCGGCTCATGGGAGGGCTACAGCAGCGCTACGGGTGGCACTACCTGTGGCGTGCCATCAATGATGCACTTCCATCCCCAAGTCCTGAGCGCCGACGTCTTCTTAAACTCCTCGACCAAATCGCCCGCGATTTCCCCGATGTCTTCCCGCAACTCGAACTGCGGGCGCATTGCGTGCAGAACGTCAATTCCCATATCCCCGGCAAGCAGCTTGCACATCAGCCTGGTCCGAAGCTTCCAAGGCAAGGTTTTTCCGCGCCTTTCCGGATAGGTCTGGTAACTGGTACGCCTTGTCCCGACCGCAGATCACTTTTATAGCGCATGGCGCTGGCGCCAGCCCCAAATTGGAGCATTGGTCATTATTGTTTTCAAAAACCGACATATGGGTGTCGGTGACAAATAAGTTGTCGTTTACAGGCATCTCACGCGCATGTGCTACGAATGTGCACAACGTTGATAAGCACGTGCTCAAAATCAAACGTTTTCCTTATGGCTACCGTCCTGAAAATCCTCAGCTTAGAGACATTGGGTGATGTCGCTTTTGGATCCGTTAAAACATATGTAAGTGGGTATAACCTTTGCAAGTTGAACAGGAACAAACCCACCAACTTTTGGATGGGAGAATAAAAAGAGCCTTTGCCTGAGGCCATTCATACACTTTGTGTGAGGAGATACTGCGATGACGTCGTTCAACTCCGGGGCCCACCCCCAGAACCGTGCGCCTCAATCCATCGGTTTTCTGCTGCTGGACAACTTCACGTTGATTTCTCTGGCCTCAGCCGTGGAGCCTCTGCGAATGGCCAACCAGTTGTCCGGTCGTGAGCTGTATCGCTGGACAACCCTCACCGTCGATGGCGGCCAGGTTTGGGCCAGTGATGGCCTGCAAATCACTCCTGACGCCTCCATGCATAAAGCTCCACCAATGGACGCAATCGTCGTTTGCGGTGGTGTCGGTATCCAGCGCACCGTTACCCGCGAACACGTGTCATGGCTACAAAGCCAGGCACGTCAGCACCGGCGTCTTGGCGCGGTTTGCACTGGTAGCTGGGCCCTGGCTTGCGCCGGCCTGCTGGACGGATTCGATTGCAGCGTGCACTGGGAATGCCTGGCGGCGATGCAGGAAGCGTTTCCGCGTGTGGTCATGAGCACCCGGCTATTCACCCTCGACCGTAACCGTTTTACCAGCTCCGGCGGCACCGCGCCGCTGGACATGATGCTGCACCTGATCAGCCGCGATCACGGTCGCGAACTGTCGGCTGCGATTTCGGAGATGTTCGTCTACGAACGCATCCGCAACGAACAGGATCACCAGCGCGTGCCGCTCAAGCACATGCTCGGCACCAACCAGCCGAAATTGCAGGAAATTGTCGCGCTGATGGAGGCCAATCTCGAAGAGCCGATCGACCTGGACGAACTGGCTGTGTACGTCTCGGTGTCCCGTCGTCAGCTAGAACGCCTGTTTCAGAAATACTTGCACTGTTCACCATCGCGGTACTACCTCAAGCTGCGCTTGATCCGCGCGCGGCAGTTGCTCAAGCAAACGCCGGTGTCGATCATCGAAGTGGCGTCGATCTGTGGCTTCGTGTCCACGCCACACTTCTCCAAGTGCTACCGCGAATACTTCGGCATTCCACCGCGTGACGAACGTGTAGGCTCCAACACCACGCAACAGGTCGCGATGATACCGCTGCCGCAAGCGCTGGTGCTGTCGCCGTTGTCCGGGCCATTGTCGGCATTGAGCCAGGCACGCAACGAATCTACCTTTGCCAGTGTTCGTCTATAAATTTTCACCCCTATCCTGCGAAAGCGTAACGTTCGCAGGATAGGGGACGGCACTTCATTTTAGTGATGCGCTAAGGCAGCACTTACTCGACAGCCTTGACCATGTCTTCGATGACCTTTTTAGCGTCGCCGAACACCATCATGGTTTTGTCCAGGTAGAACAGTTCGTTGTCCAGGCCGGCATAGCCGCTGGCCATGGAGCGCTTGTTGACGATGATGGTCTTGGCCTTGAACGCTTCGAGAATCGGCATGCCGGCAATCGGCGATTTCGGATCGTTCTTCGCGGCCGGGTTGACCACGTCGTTGGCGCCCAGCACCAGGACCACGTCGGCCTGGCCGAATTCGGAGTTGATATCCTCCATCTCAAAGACTTGGTCGTAAGGCACTTCGGCTTCGGCCAGCAGTACGTTCATGTGTCCAGGCATCCGACCGGCTACCGGGTGGATCGC
>NZ_MBPN01000119.1 GCF_001695625.1 Pseudomonas defluvii | reverse complement strand
TGGAGCGGGAAACGAGACTCGAACTCGCGACCCCGACCTTGGCAAGGTCGTGCTCTACCAACTGAGCTATTCCCGCATTGGCGTCCCCTAGGGGACTCGAACCCCTGTTACCGCCGTGAAAGGGCGGTGTCCTAGGCCACTAGACGAAGGGGACATGTAACCTTCGTGCAGATCCGTTTTCACGAATCCTGGCAAAATTGGTGGAGCTAAGCGGGATCGAACCGCTGACCTCCTGCATGCCATGCAGGCGCTCTCCCAGCTGAGCTATAGCCCCAGATTTTTCGCCTCGCGGCGCAGCGACCTCTTACGACATCGCTTGTGTAAAACTGGCGTCCCCTAGGGGACTCGAACCCCTGTTACCGCCGTGAAAGGGCGGTGTCCTAGGCCACTAGACGAAGGGGACGCAACCCTTCTACCAATCGATCAGACTTCATCCTGATCGTATTCGCAGTTATACAACAACTACGAATCTGGAAATTGGTGGAGCTAAGCGGGATCGAACCGCTGACCTCCTGCATGCCATGCAGGCGCTCTCCCAGCTGAGCTATAGCCCCACAAGTCGCTTTGAACTGAATCGCTGGGCTGGGTGCTTCGCGCTTCGTTTCGTTCATCGCTGTGGACGGGGCGCATATTAAGATCGGATCAAAGACCTGTCAAATAAATTTTCAACAAAATCCAAAGTTTTTTTCCGAGATAACAAACACTTACCGCCCTCACCGGGAAAACACCCGGTAATTCAGGGGTGTACGCCCCGTGAGGCCGGGGTTGCCGGCGCCACAGGGGCGTTATGCAAGGCAGCACGCTTACGCGATGGACGCGAACAGCTTCTCCCACTCCTTGTTTTCTTTCTTCGACACACCACCCAGCAGGTCCAGCGCCTGGCGCAAGCGGTAGCGGGTCAGGTCCGGGCCAAGGATTTCCATGGCGTCGAGCACCGAGACCGAACTGGCCTGACCGGTAATCGCGGCAAACATCAGCGGCATGGCATCGCGCAGTTTAAGCTCCAACGCCTCGACCACGGACTGAATGCAGCCGGTGATGCGATCCTTTTCCCACTGACGCAGGCTTTCCAGTTTCCACAGGATCAACTGCATCAGTTGACGAACCTGATCAGCGGACAGTTTCTTGTGCTCGAACAGCGCCGCATCGAGCTTCAGACCACCTTCAAAGAAGAACCCGCCCAGTGGCGCGATCTGGCTGAAGGTTTCCACCCTGCCCTGCACGTGCGGTGCGATCTTCATCATGTAATCGCTGTTGAAGGCCCACTGCTGAACGCGAGCAGCAAACTCCTCGACCGGCAGATCGCGCAACCACTGACCGTTGAGCCAGGACAGCTTCTCGATATCGAAGATCGGCCCACCCAGGGAAACCCGCGACAGATCGAAATGCTCGACCATCTCGGCCAGGGAGAACTTCTCACGCTCGTCCGGCATCGACCAGCCCATGCGCCCCAGGTAGTTGAGCATGGCCTCGGGCATGAAGCCCATACGCTCGTAGAACGTCACCGAGGTCGGGTTCTTGCGCTTGGACAGCTTGCTCTTGTCCGGGTTACGCAGCAGCGGCATGTAGCACAGCACCGGCTGATCCCAGCCGAAGTACTCATAGAGCTTGATCAGCTTCGGTGCCGAGGGCAGCCACTCTTCACCGCGCAAGACGTGGGTGATGCCCATCAGGTGGTCATCGACGACGTTGGCCAGGAAGTAGGTCGGCAGGCCATCGGTCTTCATCAAGACCTGCATGTCCATACGGTCCCACGGGATTTCAACGTCGCCACGGAGCATGTCCGGTACCACGCAGACACCTTCGGTCGGTACCTTCATGCGGATAACGTGAGGCTCGCCCGCGGCCAGACGGCGCTGTACTTCCTCAGGCGAGAGCAGCAAGGCGCGACCGTCATAACGCGGCGTCTCGCCACGCGCGATCTGCTCGGCACGCATCTGGTCCAGTTCTTCGGCGGTACAGAAGCACGGGAAGGCGTGCCCCATGTCGACCAGCTGTTGAGCGTACTGCTTGTAGATATCGCCACGCTCACTCTGCCGGTAAGGGCCGTGCGGGCCACCGACGTCCGGCCCCTCGCTCCACTCGATACCGAGCCAGCGCAGGGCGTCGAAGATCTGCTGCTCGGACTCACGGGTCGATCGCAGTTGGTCGGTATCTTCGATACGCAGGATGAACTCACCGCCGTGCTGCTTGGCAAAGCAGTAGTTGAACAGGGCGATGTAAGCGGTGCCGACATGGGGATCGCCAGTCGGCGATGGCGCGATTCGCGTGCGAACGGTGGTCATTGAGAGTCTCGAACAAGAGATGAAACAAAGGCTGGATGTTAACAGGGAGCGGGCACTCGGCTCCAGCAATGGGCGCGATCGTCACTTGTGCCAGCGGATCCAAACGCTGTTAAATCTGCTTACATTTTTAGAACGATCGTACCCATGCCTGCCCAACTCAAACGTCGCCTGCTGATTTTCTTCACGCTGGCTCTGCTCATCGCCCTCGCCTTCCTGGCGCACTGGTACCTCAAGGGACGCTTCTACGAAACCACCGACAACGCCTATGTTCAAGGTGAAATCACGCGTATTTCCAGCCAACTTGGCGCACGTATCGACGAGGTACTGGTCGAGGACAACCAACGGGTGGAGAAAGGCCAGGTACTGGTTCGCCTGGAACGTGACGACTTCGACCTGGCGGTGGAACACGCTCGCGCCAACCTCGCGACACGAGAGGCCGAGCGCTTGCAAGCCGAAAGCCGCCTGACCCAACAAGCCAGCCTGATCGCCGCAGGGCAAGCACAGGTTGCCGCCAACGAAGCCACGCTCGGGCGCACCCAATTGGACCTCAATCGGGCAGAAGCACTGCGTAAACCCGGTTTTGTCTCGGAGGAGCGCGTTACCACGCTGTCAGCGGAAAGCCATGTCGCACGTTCCCAGGTGAGCAAGGCCCAGGCTGACCTGCAGGGCCAGCGCCAACAGGTCAACGCCCTCAGTGCCGAGATCAAACGCCTCGACGCACAGATCGCCAGTGCCCGCGCCGAGCTGGCCCAGGCCGAACTGAACCTGACGCGCAGCGAAATCCATGCGCCGATCAGCGGCTTTATCGGGCAACGTGCCGCGCGCAATGGCCAATATGTGCAGGCCGGCGCCTACCTGCTGTCGATCGTTCCAGACCAGGACATCTGGGTTCAGGCCAACTTCAAGGAAACCCAGATCGGCAAGATGCAACCCGGCCAGCGCGCCGAACTGCGCTTCGACAGCTACCCGGATACGCCGATCGAAGCCCGGATCGACAGTCTGTTCGCAGCCTCTGGCGCCCAGTTCAGCCTGCTGCCACCGGACAACGCCACTGGCAACTTCACCAAGGTGGTTCAGCGCATTCCGGTGAAACTGACCTTCGCTCCAGACAACGCACTGCACGGCAAGATTCGGCCTGGCATGTCTGTCACTGCCACAGTCGACCTGCGCAGCACCGGCAACCCTGACAATGGCCGGTGACGCCTTGATCCGCCCCATCGGCGAACCGAGCCGACGGGACTGGATTGCCGTCATGAGCGCGATGCTTGGCGCGTTCATGGCGGTGCTGGACATCCAGATCACCAACGCCTCGCTCCAGGATATCCAGGGGGCGCTGTCAGCGACCCTGGAAGAAGGCTCCTGGATTTCCACCTCGTATCTGGTCGCGGAAATCATCATGATTCCGCTCACCGCGTGGCTGGTACAACTGCTTTCGGCTCGACGCCTGGCGACCTGGGTATCGCTGGGCTTTCTGGGGTCATCCCTGCTGTGCTCGATGGCCTGGAACCTGGAAAGCATGATCATCTTTCGTGCAATGCAGGGTTTCACCGGCGGCGCACTTATCCCGCTGGCCTTCAGCCTCACCCTGATCAAGCTACCGGAACACCACCGCGCCAAGGGCATGGCCATGTTTGCCATGACCGCCACCTTCGCGCCCTCCATCGGCCCGACACTGGGCGGCTGGCTGACCGAAAACTGGGGCTGGGAATACATCTTCTATATCAACATCCCGCCCGGGTTGCTGATGATTGCCGGCATGCTCTATGGCCTGGAGAAAAAGGCGTCGCACTGGGAGCTGCTGAAAAGCACCGACTACGCAGGCATCGTCAGCCTCGGTATAGGCCTGGGCTGCCTGCAGGTCTTCCTGGAGGAAGGTCACCGCAAAGACTGGCTCGAATCGAGCCTGATCGTCAGCCTGCTCAGCATCGCCACCTTCAGCCTGATTAGCTTTGTCATTCTGCAGTTTTCCAAACCCAACCCGCTGATCAACCTGCGCATCCTTGGCAACCGTAATTTTGGCCTGTGCAGTATTGCCAGCCTCGGCATGGGCTTTGGCTTGTATGGCTCGGTCTACCTGCTGCCGCTGTACCTGGCGCAAATTCAGCACTACAACGCCCTGCAGATCGGTGAAGTCATCATGTGGATGGGCATCCCCCAGCTGTTTCTGATTCCGCTGGTTCCACAATTGATGAAGGTGATTTCGCCAAAAATCCTCTGCACGCTGGGCTTTGCCCTGTTCGGCATCGCCAGCTTCAGCTCCGGGGTACTGAACCCGGACTTTGCCGGCAGTCAGTTCAACCAGATCCAGATCATCCGCGCCCTCGGCCAACCGATGATCATGGTGACCATTTCGCTGATTGCTACCGCTTACATCCTGCCCCAGGACGCGGGCTCGGCATCGAGTCTGTTCAATATCCTGCGCAACCTCGGGGGTGCCATCGGCATTGCCCTGCTGGCAACCTTGCTGGACGCCCGCACCAAGGTCTACTTCGACTATTTGCGCGAATCACTGGTACCCAGCAATCCGCAGGTTGCCGAACGCCTGGGGTTGCTCGCGGAGAAGCTGGGCAGTGAAACCGCAGCATTGGGCAAGCTCAGCGAGATCACCCATCAGCAGGCGCAAATCATGGCCTACAACGATGCGTTCCACTGGGTCGGGCTCGGGCTGGCAATCAGCATGCTGGCGGTCCTGCTGACACGTAAACTGCCAGCAGGACTCAAGGCCGGGGAAGCACACTGACCTGTGCGGTCAGACCGTCAACAAGCGCTCACGCAAGGCCGCGATCTCGTCCCGCAATTGGGCCGCGGCCTCGAACTCCAGGTCTCGGGCCAACTGGTACATTTTCTCTTCCAGCTGCTTGATGCGCTTGGTGATCTCGGCCGGTGAACGCAGTTCGGCTTCGTAACGCGCACTCTCCTCTGCCGCCTTGGCCATGCCTTTGCGTTTCTTGCTGCGCGAACCGGGGACAGTGGCCCCTTCCATGATGTCGGTGATGTCCTTGACCACGCCCTTGGGCACGATGCCATTGGCCAGGTTAAAGGCCACCTGCTTCTCCCGACGGCGCTCGGTTTCATCGATGGCGCGCTGCATCGAACCGGTCATACGGTCGGCATAGAGAATCGCCCGGCCATTGAGGTTCCGCGCAGCCCGGCCAATGGTCTGAATCAGCGAGCGTTCCGAACGCAGGAAACCTTCCTTGTCGGCATCGAGAATGGCCACCAGCGACACTTCCGGCATATCCAGGCCTTCGCGCAACAGGTTGATGCCTACCAGGACATCGAAGGTTCCAAGGCGCAGGTCGCGGATAATCTCGACCCGCTCGACCGTGTCGATGTCCGAGTGCAGGTAACGCACCCGAACATCATGATCAGCAAGGTAGTCGGTCAGGTCTTCAGCCATGCGCTTGGTCAGGGTGGTCACCAGCACCCGCTCCTCGACCGCGACACGCTTGCGGATCTCCGAAAGCAGATCGTCCACCTGCGTGGTTGCCGGACGTATCTCGACCTGTGGATCGACCAGCCCTGTCGGCCGCACCACCTGCTCGACCACCCGCCCCGCATGCTCGGCCTCGTAAGGCCCCGGGGTTGCCGAGACAAAAATGGTCTGGGGGCTGACGCTCTCCCATTCATCGAAACGCATCGGTCGGTTATCCAGCGCCGACGGCAAGCGAAAACCGTACTCGACCAGGGTTTCCTTGCGCGAACGGTCGCCTTTGTACATGGCGCCAACCTGAGGAACACTGACGTGGGATTCGTCGATGACCAGCAAGGCGTCATCGGGCAGGTAGTCGTACAAGGTCGGCGGCGGCGCACCGGCAGGACGTCCCGAGAGGTAGCGCGAGTAGTTTTCGATACCGTTGCAGTAGCCCAGCTCGAGGATCATCTCCAGGTCGAAACGGGTACGCTGCTCAAGACGCTGCGCCTCGACCAGCTTGTTCGCCTTGTGCAGGTACTCCAGACGCTCCTTGAGCTCCTCCTTGATGCCCTCCACCGCCTCCAGCAGGGTTTCACGCGGAGTGACGTAGTGACTCTTCGGGTAAAAGGTGAAGCGCGGCAGCTTGCGAATCACTTCGCCAGTCAAGGGATCAAACGCGGCAATGTTCTCCACTTCGTCATCGAACAACTCGATGCGAATGGCCTCCAGGTCCGATTCGGCCGGAAACACATCGATCACATCGCCGCGCACGCGAAAGGTGGCACGGGCAAAATCCATTTCATTGCGGGTGTACTGCAGGTCGGCCAGACGACGCAGCAAGGCACGCTGGTCGAGCTTGTCGCCACGGTCCACGTGCAGCACCATTTTCAGGTAGGTCTCCGGGCTGCCCAGACCGTAGATGCAGGACACGGTGGTCACGATGATCGCGTCGCGTCGCTCCAGCAACGCCTTGGTCGCCGACAGGCGCATCTGCTCGATATGGTCGTTGATCGACGCATCTTTCTCGATGAAGGTGTCAGACGACGGTACATAGGCCTCAGGCTGGTAGTAGTCGTAGTACGAAACGAAGTATTCCACGGCGTTGTTCGGGAAAAACGCCTTGAATTCGCCGTACAACTGCGCCGCAAGGGTCTTGTTCGGCGCCAGTACCAATGTTGGCCGCTGAACCTGAGCGATGACGTTGGCAATGCTGAACGTCTTGCCAGAGCCGGTCACACCGAGCAGGGTCTGATGTGCAAGCCCGGCCTCGATACCTTCGACCATCAGGCGGATGGCTTCTGGCTGATCACCAGCTGGCTGGAAACGGGTGACGAGTTGAAACTCGGACATGACAAACCCCTGAAATGTACGGATACAGGCAACTGTATTTATAGACAGTATTTATACCGAATGAAGGGCACCTGACGCCAGTTTCAACCTGACATGCGGTGCTTTTCCTGCATTCAACCCGGTAAATCGACTAACGGTAAAAAAATAATCGGCCAAACAGCAGGAAAAGCTGCGTCAGGCTGTCGCCGTGACCGATGGGTATCACTATACTGACTCCCCGTTTATGCACCGCTCTAGTGCATCCGACTGGAGCGTGCGACCTCTTTCACCCTCCATTCAGAGCCAAGGTAATAATGAGCCTGTTTTCCGCTGTCGAGCTGGCACCACGCGATCCCATTCTGGGCCTCAACGAAGCATTCAACGCCGATACCCGCACCAACAAGGTCAACTTGGGTGTAGGGGTCTACTGCAACGAAGAGGGGCGCATTCCACTGCTGCGCGCGGTCATCGAAGCCGAAACCCAACGCGCAGCCCTGCACGCCTCCCGCGGCTACCTGCCAATCGACGGCATTGTTGCCTACGATCAGGCGGTACAGAAGCTGCTGTTCGGTGCCGAGTCGCCACTGCTGGCCGCTGGCCGCGTGATCACCACCCAGGCCGTCGGTGGTACCGGCGCACTGAAGATTGGTGCCGACTTCCTCAAGCAACTGTCGCCAAACGCTGTCGTCGCCATCAGTGACCCAAGCTGGGAAAACCACCGCGCGCTGTTTGAAGCCGCTGGTTTCCCGGTACAGAACTACCGTTACTACGATGCCGCCACCAATGACGTAAACCGCGCCGGCATGCTGGAAGACCTGAACGCCCTGCCGTCGGGTTCCATCATCGTCCTGCACGCCTGCTGCCACAACCCGACTGGCGTCGACCTGAGCCCAGAAGACTGGAAAAACGTCCTGGAGGTCATCAAGGCCAAAGGTCACGTGCCATTCCTCGACATGGCCTACCAGGGCTTTGGCGACGGCATCACCGAAGACGCCGCTGCTGTGCGCCTGTTCGCTGAATCGGGCCTGAGCTTCTTCGTTTCCAGCTCGTTCTCCAAGTCGTTCTCGCTGTACGGTGAGCGCGTTGGCGCACTGTCCATCGTGACCGAGTCGAAGGAAGAAAGCGCACGGGTACTGTCGCAGGTCAAACGCGTTATTCGCACCAACTACTCCAACCCTCCGACTCACGGTGCAAGCATCGTCGCCGCTGTGCTCAACAGCCCGGAACTGCGTGCCATGTGGGAAGCCGAGCTGGGTGAAATGCGCCAGCGCATCCACGGCATGCGCAAGCAGATGGTCGAACTGCTGGCCGAGTACGGCGCCAAGCGCGACTTCAGCTTCGTCGGTCGCCAGCGCGGGATGTTCTCCTACTCCGGCCTGACAGTTGAACAGGTTGCCCGCCTGAAGAGCGAATTCGGTATCTATGCCCTGGATACCGGCCGCATTTGCGTCGCCACGCTGAACCAGAGCAACATTCACGTGGTGACCAAGGCAATCGTCGAGGTGCTGTAAGCTGTTTTTTGCCAAGGGGAAGTTAGCAAAAGCTTGACTTCCCCTTAGCAATCAGTAAGATACGCCACAGATTCCGCGATAGCTCAGTCGGTAGAGCAAATGACTGTTAATCATTGGGTCCCTGGTTCGAGTCCAGGTCGCGGAGCCAAACATATGAAAAACCTCCAGTTGCGCAAGCACTGGAGGTTTTTTCGTTTCAGCACACTGACAATCCATACTGACAATCAATGTGCTGAACGACCGCGCTATCAGGTTCGACCGATCGGGAAGAAACGCCCCCCACTCCACACACCCAGCCAGTCTTCCTCATCAATCCGCCGATGCACCGCCAGCTCCACCAACTGGTAGAACACATTGCGGTGGATAAGCGCTTCAAGGTTGCTGCGCATGTGTACGTAGGGCGAAGGCTCCTGCGTTAGCGGGTCAATTTCAAAACGCAATGGGTGCTCAGCACCGGCATCGACCTGCTCGTCGACGTTGCTGGTAAAGCGCAGCAGTTGCTGCTCGCCACTCCCCTGCACCTCCAGGCTGACAGCAACGAAAGGCGCATCGTCAACCTTGATACCTACCTTTTCTACCGGCGTAATCAGGAAGTAGTCATCGCCATCTCGACGGATGATGGTCGAGAACAACCGAACCATCGGCTTGCGACCGATCGGGCTGCCCATGTAGTACCAGGTGCCATCACGGGCGATACGCATGTCGATATCGCCACAGAAGTCCGGATTCCACAGATGCACCGGTGGCAGCCCCTTTTCTGTTTTGGGGATCTGCGCCAATAAATCGTTAGCCTTGCCGGTACCGTCCATCATCCCTTCCTCAAAGACTCATGCCCAACAGGCTGCGAGCGTAGTCTTCCAGCGGCTGGGCAAGCAAATCTTCCGGTTTATTGTCGTGGAACGTCAGCAAACCGCCACGACTCTTGATCCGAGCCGTATCGATCAAGTAGCGGGTATTGGTTTCGATCAACATCAACTGAATCACACCGGTGTCGATCCCCAGGCGATCGACCGCCTGCTGGTCATACCATTCGTCGCCATTGCCAATACGGTCATCAGCCTTGGCAAAGCGTGCATACAGCAGGTAATGCGCACCCACTGACCGCGCCTCATTCAACGCGTCTTCCAGCCCCAACGGCCCCTGAGCACGACGCACCATCGGGAAGTACTCAATGAAACCCTTGAACGCCTCTTCAGCCACAACGTTAGGGCGCGGGTAAGCGCCGCCAGGCGGTACGAACGCCCCCTGACCGATATAGATAAACGAGTCGGGTTGCAGCCGCAATGACATCGAGCGCCGAGTCTCACTGTGATCGAGCAAGCCGGCATCGCTCAAATGGTAACGGGCACCCTCGCCCATATCGCTGACATTCATGCAGCCGCTCAGCGCCGTCAGCGCCAGCAGCACAACCAGGCTACGCATCTTTCCTCCAATGGCCGGCGACGGAAAACCGGCGAATAGTCGGCAGATGCAGATTTTGCGCCAGCTCCAGAAGGACCAGGTTAACCGCCGATGATTTTCATCACTGTTGCACCACCGGAGAAGGCCACCGGCTGCTTGTCAGCCAATGCCTTGACCAGCAAGCCCTGCAACGCGGGAAGTGCCTGGTGGCGCGGCTTGTCCAGAAGATCACCGACATAGTGACGATTGCTGGAAGAGAGGCAGCCATGCAACCAGCCTGTAGACGACAACCGCAAACGCGAGCAGGTACGACAAAACGGCACGCTTTCATTGGCAATCACACCAAAGAAGCCCTGGCCGGGAATGCAGTAGCGCAAGGCGGTCGCATCGACCGGCGCATCGGCCTGCAAGTACTCGTAGCGCTCACCAATTACCTGCAGCAACTGCTGCAGGCCAACAAACTGCTGCAAGAAAGCATTGCTGTCGCGCGCCAGATGCCCCATGCGCATCAATTCGATGAAGCGAAGCTCATAGCCGTGCTCCAGGCAGTAATCCAGCAGCGGTAGCACCTGATCAAGGTTCTGCCCGTTCAGCGGCACCATATTGACCTTGATCTTCATCCCCGCAGCGCTGGCTTGACGCATGCCGTCGAGCACAGTGGCCAGGTCGCCGCCACGCGCAATGCTGCGAAAGGCTTCGGCATTCAGGGTATCGAGGGAGACGTTAAGCCGAGCAATTCCGGCCTCTATCAGCAACGGCAGCTTGCGCGCCAGCAATTGGCCGTTGGTGGTCAGGCTGATTTCATCCAGGCCGAAACCGGCAACGGTCTTGAGAAAGGCTTCAAGTTTCGGGCTGACCAGCGGTTCCCCGCCCGTGATGCGCAGGCGCTCGATACCGGCCGCCTCGATCAGGTAGGCAACGCCACGCGCCATTGCCTCAGCCGACAGCTCATCCTGAGCCGCGACCAGCCGCTTGCCGTCCGGCACACAATAGGTGCAAGCGTAGTTGCAGGCGGCAGTAAGGCTGACACGCAAATTGCGAAAGCGTCTGCCTTGATGATCGACGATCATGATGACTCCGGCACGAATGAAGTTGGCTTGCAAAACCTGACTCAAAAATCAGGTATTTGCAAGCCTCATCCTCGAGTATATTCCCGAGTGACTCACGCCAGTAGCACTAAAGCTCTGCCGAGCGGCTCAGTTACCGGAGGCTTCCGGGTCACGCTTGCGCTTGTTGCCCATGCGCACACCGATATCCATCAGGAACTGGAAAAAGCCTTCCTGATCTTCCAGCACATTGCTCCAGAACGGCGAGTGATAGAGCGCTACGGCACCATGCACCAACGCCCAGGCGGCACAGTAATGGAAGTATGGCGGGACATCCTCAAGCTTGCCTTCACTGATGCGCCCTTTGATCAACAGGGTCAGACGGTCGAAGTTGGATGCGCGGATCTTGTGTAGCTCCTCGACCATCTCCGGCACCTGATTGCCCTTGACCACCTTTTCTTCCAGACGGTCGAACAACCGGTAGCGCTGCGGATCACGCATCCGGAATTCGAAATAGGCACGCGACAGGGCTTCCTTATCGCGGTCGACGTCGGCAGAGTGCAGCAATTGGTTCAAATCGCGCTCATAGTCGAGCATCAGGCGCAGGTAGATCTCCGCCTTGGACTTGAAGTGCTTGTAGATCGTGCCTTTGCCGATACCGACAGCATCAGCGATCATCTCGACGGTGACACTGTCTTCACCCTGTTCGAGAAACAGCTTGAGCGCGGTGTCGAGAATCTCTTGCTCACGGCGACGAAACTCACGGACCTTACGAGGTTCTTTCTGCATAAGAAGGACTGGATCAAAATCGAAGCCAGGTATTATGCCTAACTTGCGCCAAAATGCACGGATCATCCAACCATGTCTATGTTTCATGATGAGTTCCCACACGCTGACGGCCTCCGCTATCTGAACCATGCCGCCGTCGCCCCTTGGCCAAAACGCGCGAGCGAGGCGGTCTCACGCTTCGCCAACGAGAACGTTTTGATCGGCGCCCGCGACTATCCAGACTGGATGGCCATGGAGCAGAGACTTCGCGAACGGCTCAAGCGCCTGACGAACGCACCGTCGACGGATGATATCGCGCTGGTCAAAAACACCTCGGAAGCACTATCGTTCGTCGCCTTCGGCCTCGACTGGCAGGCTGGCGATCAAATCGTCATCAGCGATGAGGAGTTCCCTTCCAATCGGGTGGTCTGGGAGGCGCTGGCCAACCAAGGCGTGAAGGTCCGACAAGTCAGCCTCAAAGGCCACGACCCGGAAGGCGACCTGCTGGAGGCCTGTGATGCGCGCACGCGGCTACTGGCAATCAGTGCCGTGCAGTTCGCCAGCGGGCTTCGCCTGGACCTTACGCGCCTGGGGCGCGGCTGCCGCGAGCGCAACGTGCTGTTCTGCATCGATGCCATTCAGCAACTGGGCGCCCTGCCCTTTGATGTCCAGGCCTATGACTGCGACTTTGCCATGGCTGACGGCCACAAGTGGATGCTCGGCCCGGAGGGGCTCGGGGTGTTCTACTGCCGCGCCGAAATTCGGCCACAGCTGGAGCTCAGCGAGTATGGCTGGCATATGCTTGAGCACATGGGTGACTACAACCGCACCACCTGGGAGCCGGCGCGCAGCGCACGGCGCTTTGAATGTGGCAGCCCGAACATGCTCGGTGCTGTGGCCCTGGAGGCCAGCCTGTCGTTGCTGGAAGAAGTGGGCATGGAGCGCGTGGCCAGCGCCATCGAAGAACGCGTGCAATGGTTGAGCAATGGGCTTGCCGCCATCCCCGGCGTGCGCCTGCACAGCCCACTGGAGCCCTCCCGCCGCGCCGGGATTGTTTCGTTCAGCATCGATGGCCAGGAACATGCGCAGGTGTACCAGTCACTCAAAGCCGAACAGGTCGTCTGCATACCGCGAGGACCGGGTATACGCTTTTCCCCACATTTTTACACAGATAAGCGCGTGATCGACGAAACACTGGCCTTGGTACGCCGGCTTGCAGAGCAATGAGTGCTCAACAACCCCACGCGTATTCCAAATTTGTTTAAAAATCGACCAACCTGCAGTGGAATAGCGCCAATCCTGACCAATACTTGAACTGTTAGCGCGGCATACCCCCCCCAAGTGTCGCGCTGATAAAGGTGCG
>NZ_MBPN01000011.1 GCF_001695625.1 Pseudomonas defluvii | reverse complement strand
GAGCTTACATTTTCTAAGATCCTCGACTCCTTTTCCAGCCGGTCAGATTTTTTCTACACCCTTAAATGCGAAGAGCCTGAAATGACTGTCAGAATGTTCTATCTGTCGGTGTTTGCCGACGACGCTATTGTGCTGATCAACAGGGGCCGTGAAAGTAGGTTTAGTTACCGCAGCAATGTAGGACGTTTCCCGCGAAATGAAGGCGTCGTTACCCTATTGACCACAGATGCCTGCGCGCCGGGCGCTTTGGTGCATGCATACCCTGGCCAGTACGCTTAAACTGAGCGCGTTAACGCTGCCGTGCCCCGGCACGACAGCCGCAGATGATGACCTCAAGCAAGAGACCCTTAATGGCAAACCACGACCTCACCTTCCTCCCCGATCCTGACCCGGAATCCATCTCGTCGGACGTCGCCAGTTTCGGCGGCGTACTGGTTTCCACCCAGATCCCGACCCGCGCTGACGGCAGCCTGGAGCTGGGCGGCATCGTCGAGCAGAGCGAATGCACCCTGCAGGCACTCAAGGTTGCGCTGGAGCGCGCAGGCAGTTCCATGGACCGTGTCATGCACCTGACCATCTACCTCACCGACATGGCCGACCGTGCTGCGTTCAATGAGGTTTATCAGCGCTTTTTCGCCAGGCCCTGGCCGGTGCGCGCTGCGATCGGCGTGGCGACCCTTGCCGTTGAAGGCATGCGCGTAGAGGTCACGGCGATGGCCGCCAAGGGCTGAATCCACGGTGCTATCCAGTGGCGGCCCTCCGCGAGCGGCCGCCACCGGGCAGCAGGTGGGTGCCGGTCAAGCGTTTCGCAGCTACAATGCGCGCCTTGACCGTGACAAACGACCAGAAAAACATGTCCCTGCCCAAGCATCACCTGGAATTGCTCAGCCCCGCCCGCGATGTTGCCATTGCCCGCGAGGCTATCCTGCATGGCGCTGATGCCGTGTACATCGGCGGCCCAAGCTTCGGCGCCCGCCACAACGCCTGCAACGAAGTGAGTGATATCGCTCAGTTAGTAGCGTTCGCCCGTCGCTACCACGCCCGGGTGTTCACTACCATCAACACGATCCTGCACGACAATGAGCTGGAGCCGGCACGCAAGCTGATCCACCAACTGTACGATGCCGGTGTCGATGCACTGATCGTCCAGGACCTGGGCGTGATGGAGCTGGATATCCCGCCGATCGAACTGCACGCCAGTACCCAGACCGACATCCGTACGCTGGAGCGGGCGAAGTTCCTCGACCAGGCTGGCTTCTCTCAACTGGTACTGGCCCGCGAACTGAACCTCAGTGAAATCCGCGCCATCGCCGATGAAACCGATGCGGCAATCGAGTTCTTTATTCACGGCGCGCTGTGCGTGGCCTTCTCTGGCCAGTGCAATATCTCTCACGCCCAGACCGGCCGCAGCGCCAACCGCGGCGACTGCTCCCAGGCCTGCCGCCTGCCCTACACCCTGAAAGACGATCAAGGCCGTGTGGTTGCCTACGAAAAGCACCTGCTGTCGATGAAGGATAACAACCAGAGCGCCAACATTCGCGCACTGGTGGAAGCCGGCGTGCGTTCGTTCAAGATCGAAGGGCGCTACAAGGACATGGGCTATGTGAAGAACATCACCGCCTATTACCGCCAGCGCCTGGACGAGGTCCTCGAAGACCGCCCGGACCTGGCCCGCGCCTCCAGCGGCCGCACCGCGCACTTTTTCGTGCCCGATCCAGACAAGACCTTCCACCGCGGCAGTACCGACTACTTCGTCAGCGAGCGCAAGATCGACATTGGCGCCTTTGATTCGCCAACCTTCACCGGCCTGCCGGTGGGTGTCGTCGAGAAGGTCGGCAAGCGTGACCTGCTGGTAGTCAGCCATGAGCCGTTGTCCAACGGCGACGGCCTCAATGTGCTGGTCAAACGCGAAGTGGTGGGTTTTCGCGCCAACATCGCCGAAGCCAAGGGCGAGTTCGAAGAAGATGGCGAAAAGCGTTACCGCTACCGCGTCGAACCCAACGAAATGCCCGAGGGCCTGCACCAGTTGCGCCCAGGCCACCCGCTGAGCCGCAACCTGGACCACAACTGGCAGCAAGCCCTGCTCAAGACGTCCGCCGAGCGCCGGGTAGGTCTTTCCTGGCTCGCTCGCCTGCGCGAAGATCGCCTGGAACTGACCGCCACCAGTGAGGAAGGCATTACTGCCAGCGCTGCCCTGGACGGCCCGTTCGGCCTGGCCAACAAGCCGGAACAGGCCCTGGAGCAATTGCATGACCTGCTTGGCCAGTTGGGTACCACCCAGTACCACGCTACGGCCATCACGCTGGATGCACCACAGGCGTATTTCATCCCCAACTCGCAGCTCAAGGCGTTACGCCGCGAGGTCATCGATGCGCTGACCATGGCCCGTATCAACGCCCACCCACGTGGCAGCCGCAAAGCCGAGACAGACCCGCCACCGGTATACCCGGAGTCGCACCTGTCGTTCCTGGCAAACGTCTACAACCAGAAGGCCCGCGACTTCTATCACCGCCATGGCGTGAAGCTGATCGACGCCGCCTTCGAGGCCCACGAGGAAACCGGCGAAGTGCCGGTGATGATCACCAAGCACTGCCTGCGTTTCTCCTTCAACCTCTGCCCCAAACAGGCCAAGGGCGTCACTGGTGTGCGCACCAAGGTCGCACCGATGCAACTGATACATGGCGACGAGGTGCTGACGCTGAAGTTCGACTGCAAGCCTTGCGAAATGCACGTCATCGGCAAGATGAAGGGCCACATCCTTGACCTGCCGCAACCGGGCAGCGTGGTGGAACAGGTGGTCGGGCACATCAGCCCGGAAGACTTGCTCAAGACCATTCCTCGCGCCCCTCACTGAGTGATCGTGTAGCGCTCAAGGCAGTCGCAACCGCTCATTTCGGCCTGCACTCACAACAGGGCCCTTGGTTTTCCAAGGGCCCTGTTGTCATTCAAGGGCCTTGTCAGCGAGAAAGCGTGAAGTGGGAAAATACACTTTGAATATTAACGATAATTACTATTATTATCGCGTATTCAAATTGCTACCACTCGCCTCCAAGGATTGCGCCTTCCATGCGTCGCACGTTCGTCTCGCTATGCCTGCTTCATGCTGTTACACCCACCGTGTGGGCTAATCCTTCAAATGAAACCGAGCCACCGCTGGTCGAGCTTCAAGCCTTGAGTATCAATGCCGACGCCGCCGATGCCGAGCGCGCCGACGGCCCGGTGCAAGGCTACAAGGCAACACGCTCGGCCAGTGCGACCCGTACCGACACCGCCCTGCATGAAACCCCGCAGTCCGTCAGTGTGGTGCCACGCGATGTGCTTGAAGACACCGGTTCGACCCGATTGCAGGACGCGCTGGACTACGCTGGCGGCGTTGGCCGGGCCAACAACTTCGGTGGCCAGGGATTGACCACCTTTACTGTCCGAGGCTTTACCACCGGCGAGTTCTACCGCAACGGTTTTCCTATCAACCGCGGCTACCCGAACGCCCCCGATGCCAACACCGTCGAGCGGCTCGAGGTGTTACGCGGCCCGGCTACCAGCCTTTACGGCCGTGGCGATCCCGGCGGCACCTTCAACGTGGTCAGCAAACAACCGCAGGTTGAGCAAAAGGTGACTGTCGGCAGCCAGATCGACGACCAAGGCATGCACCGCGCCACCCTCGATGCTACGGGTGCGCTCAACCAGGAGGGTTCACTGGCGTATCGTTTGAACCTGCTGGGCGAAGGTGGCGAGAGTTTCCGCGACAATGTCGAGAGTGAGCGTTACGACGTTGCGCCCGTGCTGAGCTGGCAGGTCAACGAGACGACCCGGATCGTTTTCGAAGGTGACTTCATGCGTAACAACCACCCGCTCGACCGTGGTCTGACCCGCTATGCCACGCAAAAAGGCAGCGCCTCGCGTGATACCAACATCTGGGAAAAAGGCAGCGACAACCTGCTGCACAATGACAACAACATGGCTCAACTGCGCTTCGACCACGCGCTGAACGATGACTGGACACTGGCCGGTGGCGTGCAGATGCTTGACGGCAGCCTCGAAGGCAACGCCGTGGAAGCCAACGCCCTGCAAGCGGACGGCCGCACCCTGAACCGTAACTTCAACTATCGCAAGCTGGAGTGGACCGACCGGGACGTGCAACTGAACCTGACGGGGCACTTCGATACCGCCGGTTTCGCCCATACCCTGCTGACCGGCGTCGAGTACGAGGATTACGACTACAAGTCGATCATCCAGCGGTCTGCGGCTGGGGCAACGGCTTACCCCATCGATATCTTCGATCCCGTGCTCGGCCAACCCCGCCCTGCCCTGACCCGAACCACAACCCACGACAAGGAAAACCTGAAGACCTGGGCGTTTTTTGTCCAGGACCAGGTAGCCCTGACCGAGCGTCTCAAGGCATTGGCCGGGGTACGCGTCGAGCGCTTCGAGCACGACTACGACAACTACCTGCCCAAGAGTAAAAGCTGGGAAGCGGCCGACAACGCGGTCACCCCACGCTTTGGCCTGATGTATGACCTGACCGATACCCTTGCGGTGTATGCCAACACGGCGCGCTCGTTCAAGCCCAACAGCGGTGCCAGCCGCCAGGGTGAGGGGTTTGCTCCGGAAAAAGGCAAATCCGTCGAACTGGGCATGAAGTGGGAAGCACTTGAACGTCAGTTGAGCGTCGATGCAGCGGTGTATCAGATCGTCAAGGAAAACGTCCTGACCGTCGACCCAGTCAATGAAGACTACAAAGTTGCAGCGGGCGAGGTGCGCAGCCGTGGTCTGGACCTCAACATTGCAGGCAACCTCACGCCCGAGTGGCGGGTTATCGGGGGCTATGCCTACGTTGATGCCGAGGTGACCAAGGACAACTCACTGGAGACTGGGACACGACTGGCCAACATTCCCCGCAACACCTTCAGCCTGCTCAACGTCTATGAGTTCCAGGATGGCATAGCCCGGGGGCTTGGGCTGGGCATGGGGGTCAAGTATGTCGATGACCGGGCCGGGCAGACCAGCGCACAGACCTACACCATGGACCGTTACAGCGTGGTCGATTTGTTGAGCTTCTACAAGCTCAACGAACATGTACGTCTGAACCTCGACGTGAAAAACGTGTTCAACAAAGGCTATGACGAAGGCGCGTTCAACAACTACGTCTATCCCGGCGCACCGCGTACGGTTCAGGCGGGCATCGCCTATACCTTCTGACGCGTCAGCGGCATACGGCCCAGCCCCTGGACGAGCGGGTTCTTGCGCACCGGCTCATCGCCCTGTTGCGTTTGCTCAATTGCAGCGCACTTCTATAGTGAGCTAATGGGTTTGCGGCACCGTCCGCAACGCCACCCGGTGGCCGACACGGGTGGCGGCGTTCCGATCCCGTTCAGGAGGGACATACGTATGCCTGCAAACCGCTTTCTCGGTGTAAACAGCGGTCGGGAACTGCTGGACGTGCTGATTCGTGCCGGGATGATCGCCGTGCTGGTGAGCTGGTGCTTTCAGATTTTCCAGCCGTTCTTGAACCTGATGCTATGGGCAGTGATCCTGGCAATCACACTTTACCCCTTGAATCAGAAGCTCGCGGTCGTATTCGGCAATCGCCCGGGCTTTGCCAGCGTTCTGCTGATTCTGCTGGGGCTCGCCTGCCTGATCGGCCCGTTGAGCTTGCTGGGGAGTTCAGTCGCCAACTCCGTACAAACCAGCATGCAGACGCTACATAACCAGGCCATCGAAATTCCTCCACCGCCAGACTCGGTACGCAGTTGGCCTTTGATCGGCGAAACGCTGTTTGGTGTCTGGAGCCGTGCGTCCAATGACTTGAGCTGGGCATACTCGCAGATCGCCCCCCATATCAAAGGCGTCAGTAAAACCCTGCTGGTCCAGTTGGCGGGCATCGGCACGGGCGTCCTGGTGTTTGTCGCAGCCCTCATGATCGCTGGCCTGATGATGGCAAAAGGCGACAGTTTGCAGCACAGTGCGGTGGCTATCGCCTCACGCATTTCCGGCGCCGAACGCGGCGCACAGCTTGCAGCACTGTGCACCTCCACCATCCGTGCAGTGGCCCAGGGCGTTGTCGGCATTGCCTTTATCCAGATGTTAATGGTGGGCATTGGCCTGGTCGCGATGGGCGTGCCCGCAGCCGGGTTGCTGTCATTGGTCGTGTTACTGCTGGGCATTACCCAGTTGCCAACGATCTTGATTCTCCTGCCCATTATGATCTATGTGTTCGCGCATGATGGTGTGAGCGTTGCGACCATCGTCTTCACGGCCTGGACGGTGTTCGCCGGGCTTTCGGACAACATTCTCAAACCCCTGTTATTGGGACGAGGCGTGGCGGTGCCGATGCCGGTCGTGCTGATTGGCGCCTTGGGCGGGATGTTGAGCAACGGCATCATCGGGTTGTTCATCGGGCCGGTGATTCTGGCGGTGGGGTATCAGCTCTTCATGAACTGGGTCTATCAGACACTGCCAGATGACGGTCCCGACGCAAGTGACACGCCGGAAAAACCGCCCGCCGACTGAGCTCACGGCCACCCGGGCATCTGTGCGTCGGGCTGCGCGCCCAGCAGAATATCGAACAGCGCCTGCGCAGCAGCCGAAAGCTCATGGCCGGGCTTGGTCAACACGCCAATTGCCCGCTCCACCGGATCGCGCAAGGTAATGCACCGTGCGCCCAACTCCTGCATTTGCCTGGCGCACAACGCCGGTACCGTGCTGACACCCAGCCCGCTGGCAACCATTCGGCCAACGGTCGCTAGCTGATGGCTTTCAAACTCCACCGCCAACTTCAATTGCCGCGCTTGAAGGTGATCTTCAAGCATCACCCGCACGCTTGAGGGGCGTTGCAAGGTAATAAAGGGCTGCTCAAGCAAGGTTTTCCAGTCGACCTCTTGAAGTTCAGCCAGCGGCGAGTCAAGCGGCACCACGGCAACGAATCGATCACGGTACAGCGTTGTAAACGCCAGTGACGAACTCTGCAGCGGCTCAAAAGCGACGCCCAGTTCCACCTGGCGATCGCGGACCATTTCCACCACCTGCTCGTTGATCACATCGTTTACCGTGACGCCAACCTTGGGGTATCGCGTACGAAAGGTTTTCAGGATCGGCGGCAGCAGGTTGCAGGCGAACGATGGCATCGCCGCCAGGGTGACGCGGCCCCGCTGGAGCGTGAACCGCTGGCGGATTTCATCCTCTGCGTTGTCCCAGTCGGCGATCAGACGGCGGGCCAGGGGCAATAGCGACTCGCCTTCCGGGGTCAGGGTAACCGTGCGCGTGGTGCGGCTGAACAATCGCCCACCCAACCCCTCCTCCAAGGACTTGATGGTCAGGCTCAGCGCTGATTGCGACAGGTGCAACCGCTCGCAGGCCACGGCAAAACTCAGGCTCTGCGCCACCGCCCAAAAGGCCCGTATCTGCTTAACCGTCATGACTGCTCCTGTATCGCTGCGCTTTATTGAGATTAATCGATCAATTCATCTTAAAAATCAATTTAACAAATATATGTATTGGCGCAACACTTCAGCGCAAATAGCCCTGAACACGGAGAGAGTCAATGCAAGAAGTCGTCATTGTCGCCGCCACCCGCACCGCGATCGGCAGTTTTCAAGGCTCACTGGCCATGATCCCTGCGACGGAGCTGGGTGCTTCAGTGATACGCAACCTGCTGCAACAGGCCGGGATTTGCGGCAGTGAAGTGGATGAAGTCATCCTCGGCCAGGTACTCACCGCTGGCAGTGGCCAGAACCCGGCACGTCAAGCGGCGATTCTCGCCGGCCTGCCCCATGCGGTGCCGGCACTGACCCTGAACAAGGTCTGCGGCTCAGGCCTCAAGGCGCTGCACCTCGGTGCCCAGGCCATTCGGTGTGGCGACGCCGAGGTGATCATCGCCGGCGGCATGGAAAACATGAGCCTGGCGCCTTATGTGCTGCCAGCCGCCCGCACAGGGTTGCGCATGGGCCATGCCAGCATGATCGACAGCATGATCAGTGACGGCTTGTGGGATGCCTTCAACGACTATCACATGGGTATTACCGCCGAGAACCTGGTGGAGCAGTACGCGATCAGCCGTGAAGCGCAGGACGCGTTTGCCGCGGCCTCCCAACAGAAGGCCTGCGCCGCCATCGAGGCCGGTCGCTTCATCGATGAAATCACGCCGATCCTGATCCCGCAGCGCAAGGGCGAGTCCATTGCCTTCGCCACCGACGAACAACCACGCAGCGCAACCACTGCCGAATCCCTGGGCAAGCTCAAGCCGGCGTTCAAGAAAGACGGCAGTGTGACTGCTGGCAACGCGTCCAGCCTCAACGACGGCGCAGCAGCGGTGCTGTTGATGAGTGCAGAGAAAGCCAAGGCCTTGGGCTTGCCTGCACTGGCCCGCATTGCAGCCTACGCCAATGCCGGGGTTGATCCGGCAATCATGGGCATTGGCCCGGTCGACGCAACCCGTCGCTGCCTGGAAAAGGCCGGTTGGACCCTGGACCAACTGGACCTGATCGAAGCCAACGAGGCCTTCGCCGCACAGGCGCTCTCGGTAGGTAAAGAGCTGGGTTGGGATGCAGACAAGGTCAACGTCAATGGAGGTGCCATCGCGCTTGGGCACCCTATCGGCGCTTCCGGTTGCCGGGTGCTGGTGACCCTGCTGCATGAAATGATCAAACGTGATGTCAACAAAGGCCTGGCCACGCTGTGCATCGGTGGTGGTCAGGGTGTTGCCCTGGCACTTGAGCGCGACTGATCAAGCCGAGGTGCAATAGAACAGCGCCGGTCAGCACAAGCGTGTGCTGACCGGCGTGTTTGCTGGCGTTTTAGCCCAGCAACTGAACCTTGCCACTCGCCAGCTCGTAGACCCCACCAACAATCTTCAAGCGCTTGGCGGCCAAGGCTTCGGTCAACACCGCAGACGCCCCTTTCAGGCGCTCGACGTTGTCCAGAACGTTCTGGCGAATGGCGTTGTCGAGCACATTGCCCGATTTGCCCATCACAGTCTTGACCGAAGGCTCCACGGCTTTGGCAAGCGTGTCGATATGCCCTGGGAAGGTCGTGCCATCGGTTGCCCGCTGCACCCCTGCCTTCACCGCGCCACAGGCTTCGTGACCCAGCACCATGATCACCGGGGTGCCCAGCACCGCTACGGCGTACTCAAGGCTGGCCAGGCCATCGGTGGTAACGAAATTGCCGGCCACGCGCACAGCAAAGATGTCGCCACGGGCACTGTCAAAGGCGTACTCCGGGGCAATGCGCGAATCTGCACAGCTGAGGATGGCCGCAAAGGGGTTTTGCCCGGATGCCAAGGCTTCCCGCTCGGAGAGGAAGTCATGCCGACGGGCGACGCCCTCGACATACCGCTGATTACCCTCCATCAACCGAGACAGGGCCAGGTCGGGCGTGAGGTCATTCTGTGGTTTAGGTAACGGGCCATCCTTGGGTGCAGCTATTGCTGGCATGGCCGGTAGCATCATCGCCCCAGCGGTCAACAAGGCGGCACCGCCACCAAAACGTAAAAACTGTCGGCGGCTGGCTTGGCTGGCCGTATTGCGTTGCTCGTTACATTCACACATGGGCATACCTTCTCGGAAGCACGTAAAACGCGCATTTTCCGGTTATCTGCCCCCCGTGAACGCCGGATGATTCTGATAGCTCTGTAGGAGAATTCCTCTTATGACATGTAAAGCTTCAATCCAGTCGACGCCTGGACCGCCAAGCCCCCGCGATGACTGCTTATCGTAAAGCAGCCATTATTCTGCGTATGCGCTGAATGTCGGCCTATATTGAAGGTGTCGATGACGGTGAAGCGTGCGCGCCTGACACCTTCATTGACCCACGCTATTTCAGGGAGCTAGCGGACCATCCAAACCGTTGGAGGTGTCACATGAGCCAATATCAGCGCATCTTTCTCATCGCTGGCCCGAGCATGCGCCATTCGCCCGCCATGCAGCGCGCGCAAGCAATTGCCGATGCTACCGGGGCGGCCCTGCACATCACGTTGTTTATCGAAGATGTCGACATTCTGGGTCTGATGAGCGGTGGCGAAACCTTGCGCAAACAACTGCAGGATGAGCACCGCAAGTGGCTTGCCGATGAGGCTGACGTAATGCGCCGCAGCGGCATTGATGTCACCAGCGAAGTGGTGCTCACCCGTACCGTGTACGAAGACATGCTTGAGCAGGTGAAACGGCTGCAGCCGGACCTGGTGATCAAAGACGTTCACCATGAGTCATTGCTCAAACGTGTATTCATCACGCCGCTGGATTGGCACTTGCTCAGAGAATGTCCGGCTGCTGTGCATTTTGTCAGCCAGATTCAATGCCCATTGCCACGTGTCATCGTCGCTGCCGTGGACCTCGCCCCACAACACACGCAAAACCCGGCCTCAACTACCAACGACTGCATCATGGCGACGGCTACCCGGCTCGCTGAACAATGCGACGCTGAGCTCCACTTGCTGCACGCCTACGATACGGCACACACCCATATCACCGATGCAGGTGCCGGGACGGTAACGATGCCAGGGTTCAACAGTGAAGTACGCAAAGCACTGCAGCATGCGTTCACTCAGCTTGCTGAACATTATGAAATACCGCCTGAGCGACAACACCTTCTTGCCGGATTCCCTGTCAAGGCGATTGCCGAATTTGCCGCGCAGCACCGCGCAGACGTCATCGTCATGGGCAACACCCATCACACAGGTCTTGATAAACGAGTAGGCAGCACCACCGAGCAAGTGCTCTATCAAGTGCCCTGCAACATACTGGCAACTCGAGAAAAACTTGAACCCTGAGGAACTGTCCATGTTCACACCCGGTCATCTGCGTCGCAGTAACAACCCGAATATCCCTGGCGTTCCAACGTTCGACATTGAGGTGTTCTATGAGGTCCGTCAGGTTCCCCAAGAAGGCATGCTGATGCACTTCACGATGACCGGGGAGGTCAATGGTCGTGCTTTTTCCGAAGAGTTCGACATGCACCGAGATACCGCGCACAACTTTGCCAGCCTGATTGCCAAGCATGCGGTCAAAAATGGCGTACCACCCAATGCCAGCCCAATCATGCGCAATCACAGCGAATACGACGCGATGTTCAAGGATATTCGCGACAAACTGGGTATCAAGCCGGGGGATCCGATCAACCTGGATAACCTGGACAAAGACGGTCTCTGAGCCCTGCCCTACGGTCGATTGATCTACCTGGCACCCACTGCGCAAGTCGCCCCCTTAAGCAACGAGCCTAAGGTGCCCGGTGATCACCGTCCGGATTGGCGGGCGGGCTGTACCATTTGTCTCTGGGCACCCACTTCGCCTCCGGCGGGTCACCCAGATAATGCGGCGACATGATCTGTACGCCGTACTCATTGAACACATCCTGGATATTGGCATGCAGCAGGGTCAACAACTCCGCACGCGGACGAGGTTGGCTCGGAATGGCTTGCGCCACTAACCGGTACTCGGGGTAAAAGTCCGACAGCGCCGTCTGGAACACCTGCGGTGCGGGCTGTTCGAGTACCCCCGTGGTACGCCGAGCAGCTTCCAACAGCATCGCTTCCACCTGCCGCCAAGGCGTGTCGTAGCCAATAGTGACGGTGGTGTCGACGACATAGCCAGCCCCTTGCACGGTGCGCGAGTAATTCTTGGTCACCGCATTGGTGATCATCGAATTGGGCAGGGTCAGCACTTCTCCAAGCCCGGTACGAATGCGAGTCGTAAACATCCCAAGCTCCGTCACGGTGCCTTCATGCTCACCGATACGCACAAACTCGCCTGGGCGCAATGTACGCGTGTAGGTCAGTATCAACCCGGCCGCCGCCTGCCCGACCACACTGCTGGCGCCCAGCGAGATCATCAGGCCGATCAGTACCGACAGGCCCTTGAAGGCTTCCGTATGAGCGCCCGGCAGGTACGGGTAGGCCATTGCCAGAGCAAACAGCCAGATGGCCAGCGAGGTCAGGCGCGTGGTGGGTTGCAGGGTTTCTTCGTTGAGCCAACCGAAAACACCCGCCATGGCGATACGCCGCAGCACGCTTTTGCTAAAGCCACTGAAGCCCCGAGCAATGAGGAAAATCGCCAGCACAACACCCAGCCGAGGCACAGCGTCGATCATGCTCTCGAACAATGACAGGGCAACGCTGAGCAAGTAGTTGTTCAGGCTCTCACCCCAAGGGCGCGTATACGGAAAGCGTGAAAGCACAAAGCCCAACCACTGGTACGTGAGCAACACCACCAGCACCCAACGCACGAACCACAAGACACGGCTAATCAAGGGGTACAGGTAACTGGCGTCGATCAGCGGCATCTGGCCAATCTTCAACGACAGCGCATGCCGTTTCATCAATGCCGGCAGTACTGCAAGCAGCCTGCGACGAATGAAAAAGATCACCCACAACAGACCAAACAGCAGCAGAGAGGCCACCGCACAGGCCAGGGCAGCCCTGAGCATCTGCTGCACACTTCGCGCTTCCCGGGTTTCAGCAACGACCAGACGCAAATTCTCCGCGGCCCCCTGTGCCGCTTGCATCACCGACTCGAACTGCAGTTCATCAACGTCCTTGGGAGAGATGATGAAAGCCCGCCTGGGCCCTATCAGCACCAGATAGCTGTTCAACATCGGATCAACGCTGACCTCAAGCGAGTCTGCGCTGTCGAGTGCCTCATTGATTACTGCCGTGGCGTGCTTCACCCGCAATTCTGGCACTTCGCCAAGCAACGATGCCCGAAAGACCGTAATCGTGCGGTTGGCGATCTTCAACTCAGCGCTGGGCAGCGGCTCTGTTGGCGTGTCGGCGGCAAAACCCAGGGCTGGCATCAGCCAGCAGCACCACAAAAGTATCCCTACCAGCGCCCGGCTACGCATACGCTCTCAGCCCCCTCGACACAGACGACCATCGCAGATGGTGTTTTCGCCAGTGTAGTCGCTGTTGCCAGAGGGGCAGCGGGAGCTATTCCCGAGAGCGGAGTTTAGGTCGACCTTTCCTGGTAGACGCAGGTAACGGCCGAACAGGACGGTTCACATAAAGCCTTGTTTTCTGGTGGGATGGTGCCGCCAACATGCAGGACAAATGACGTAGAGTCTTCAGGATAAATTCGTTGCGTTATGCACCAGCATGCGAAAAACAGGGCAATCAATTACCACAGATTACGCAACCTTGGAACATAAAAACGTAAGCTGCAGGCAGCAATAATAAGAAACACAACCCCAACAACACCCCAATAGTAGTGCCCCTCAATCGGAACTATTTCCGTCACGCCCCAGACAACGAACAACGTATAAAACATTGATGAGCCAATAATAGCCAAATACAAACCCAGCATAGAAAAATTAATACGCATAACCTAGAGGACCTCGTAACTACAACTTATATAAATCAATATACCCTACATTCATAGCCCATGTGGAGCACACGGCACAAGAGGCCGAGAACCTGCCGCTTCTACCATGGCCGTGGCGCTCAGCGAAAACCCGTTTTGCAGCAGGTGGATGTGCCGCATGGTTTCCAATGGATAAGGCTTACGACCGCCACTCGCCTTTGGATGATGCGGCTCGATCAAGGCTAGCAATCCGCCCCAGTTCCATCTCGGCCAGAAAACGCTCGCGGCGAGTCTGCTTGCGCTTACCGGTGTACTCGAATTCGGAAAGGCGTATCTGACTTAGCGGCGGGGCTTGTTGACGGTAGTTGAACCGAGGGCTATCTCAACACAGGCCTGATGGCTTGTGCTGACTTGATCGGAGCTTCCTTAAAGTTACGCAACGAACCGCCGATATAGGCTAGGCATGATCTGATCCAACGGTAAATGAACGATTGCGCTACAGCATACGCAATCATTTAGATAGTTAAGCGCTATGGAGGCAAATTGATTGTAGCAAGAGGCTAAACACGTGAAGAAAATCATCACACTGCCTGTTGGCATTACTGCACTGATCTTGGCTCACGCAGCGTTCGCTACGACGTCCAGCTGGACGCAAACAAGTTTGCCGCCCAACGTTTACGGTGCCGGCATAGTGCAACCCTACAGCATCTGCTATGCAGCGCGATATTCTACGACGCTCACCAAGTGCTTGGACGTGTCCTCGAACCGGGTCGCTTCATCTGACTTGTTCAAAGAATTAGATGCAAAGGGTAAATTCAAAATAACAGGCATTTTGACCGGTGGCAGTTATCCGGTTTACCCCGCCCACTACACCACCATCACGGTAAGTTATCAGCAATAGCTTAACCTTCAAGGAAGGCCGATTAAATCGTTTGGCAGTTTTATGCTCAAGGAGAGCAACATGGTAACTATAAATACCTCACTTACCCATCAGCCCACCAGCATTATCACTCACACGGTGGGCGTGGCCCCGGGCAGCGCAGACATCGTTGATAGTACGACAACGACCGCTACGATTGAGAGCGAACCGCACCTCTCAGGCCAGGCAAAGATGCTATCAACGCTGTATGCCTCTGCGAGCGATTACGTAAAAAGTGAGCACCTGCAGGCTTATTCAGGCTCGGTCAATGGCAACATCACAGCCGGCGCCTATATAAATGTCGAAAAATACAATGAGTACCTATTCGACAAAGCCGCTACCGCCATGGTTGCAGCGGCGAAAGACAATGGAATCGCGCTAGATAAGTCTGATGTTTTGGCTCAACTGAAAAATGATAACGCTGACATCGCTGGCATCAAAATGGACGATCAAGATCGAAAAGCCAAGCTTGGACCTGACAATATTTACGCTGATCTGTCTACCTCCGATCTGGACCGTTTGACTGACACTTACATTACCGCCAAGGAAAATGGACTAAACATTGATGAGGTAGAGGGTCTAGCGCTACGAAAAGGCGTTCAAAACCATTATGGAAGCACGTTGCAAGCGGGTGATATATACCCGTACGACTGGGATTATAGTGAGACTGACCCTGATAAAATTGCGGCTGCAAAAAATCAGTTGCCGGATGCTATCACCAGCAAGGCTGATGAAATAAAAAGCACGATTCAAGGTGATCTTGGTTTGGGCAGCGACTTCATCGCCTTCTTGCTAAATCCAAAAACCGGGCTTCGCGGAGCAACTGACGCTTCGCTGGACTTTTTGTCTAAACTTTCAACGCTCTATAATCAGCAGAGACAGACCGATGCATAAACCTTTTATGCGTCTTGGGCATAGCTTGGAACCTGACAACCCCATGCTTAACCGAAGCCAAGCCCTCACAATGAGATAGCTTTGGAACTATCGGTTTTCCAGCCCGCAACGAAAAGCCCCGCAGACGTTAATCTGCGGGGCTTTCAAATATAGAGGCCGAGATCGAACCGGCGTAGAAGGATTTGCAATTCGACAGGACGATGATCAGCACGCCTAACTGCGTCATCTGCCGCACACAACGCGTCTTTCAGGGGCCTGCAAGCAATGCTTTTAATCCCTCACAGATCTGTGTAAAACAGATGGGATCCAAAACGCACAGGGGGTTTCAATCATGATCTACCGTCCATTGGGCCAAAGCGGCCTGCAAGTGTCCGCGCTGACCCTGGGCAGCATGATGTTCGGCGAACAGACCAGCGCCGAAGACTCGCTGCGTATCATCGACAAGGCCTGGGACCAGGGCATCAACTTCATCGATACCGCTGACGTCTACAACGGCGGGCGCTCCGAAGAAATTGTCGGCGAAGCCATCGCCCGCCATCGTCAGGATTGGGTGCTGGCCTCCAAGGTGGGCTTCGGCCCCGTGGATGGCGTTCCCAACCGCAGCGGGCTGAGCCGCAAACATATTTTCAATGCCATCGAAGCCAGCCTGACACGCCTGGGCACAGACTATCTGGACATCTACTACCTGCACCGCGAAGACCATGGCACCCCGCTGGAGGTCACCGTATCCGCCATCGGCGACCTGCTGCGCCAGGGCAAGATCCGCCATTGGGGTGTGTCGAATTTTCGCGGCTGGCGCATTGCCGAGATCGTCAACCTGGCCGAGCGCATGGGTGTTGCAAAGCCCGTGGTCAGCCAGCCGTTGTACAACATCGTCAACCGTCAGGCCGAACCTGAGCAATTCACCGCCGCCGCCCATCATGGCTTGGGCATCGTCCCCTTCAGCCCACTGGCCCGTGGCGTCCTCAGCGGCAAGTACGCGCCCAATGCCACCCCCGACGCCAACAGCCGGGCCGGACGCCAGGACAAACGTATCCTGGAAACGGAATGGCGAGCCGAGTCGCTGGAAATCGCCCAGAAAATCCACGCCTACACCGAAACCAAAGGCGTTGGCATGGTCGAGTTCGCCATTGCCTGGGTGCTCAACAATCGACTGATCAGTTCAGCCATCGTTGGCCCGCGCACCGAGGCCCAATGGGACACCTACAGCGGTGCACTGTCGGTCGAGATCAACGCCGAAGACGAAGCCTTCATCGACGCGCTGGTGACCCCGGGCCATGCCTCAACCCATGGCTACAACGATGTCAGCCACTTCGTCAGCGGACGTCTGCCGCGCTGAGTACCGGGCCCAGAAGGTGGCTGATGGCAGCCTTGAGCTTCATCGGCCGCACCGGTTTGTTCAGCAAGCTGTGCCCCAAGGCCCGCACTTGCTGCTTGAGTTCGTTGCTGTAGTTGGCGGTGATCATCAAGGCGGGCAAGGGTGTCGCACGCCGGGCGTTGATCGCAGCCACGGCGTCAACACCATTGCGGTCGTTATCCAGGTGGTAATCGGCAATCAACAGGTCGGCACCGGCATGGTCGGTAGCCACTTGGCGAGCCAGGTCTGCTTCGCTCAGCGCGGTCACCACTTCGCACCCCCATTGTTCAAGCAAGGTGCGCATCCCCGCGCAGATCGCCGCGTCATTGTCCAACACCCAGATGCGCGCGCCCTGCAGGCGCTCCACAAACGGCTCCAGCGGTGGCGTGGCGATGCGAGTGCGAGGCCCGCGCTTGCTGCGCGGCACTTCAATGGAGAACACAGAGCCTCTACCCGGCGTCGAGCGTACCGCGATCCGGTGCCCTAGAATGCCGGCGATTTTTTCCACGATGGCCAACCCCAGCCCCAACCCGCGATCCTGATCCGGGCGCTGAACATCACCGCGCTTGAACTCCTGGAAGATCTCTCCGCGCTTGTCGGCAGCAATACCGATACCGGTATCCCAAACCTCAATCAACAACCGCTTACCGCGCCGACGACAGCCCAGCAACACGCGGCCTCGGGGGGTATAGCGGATGGCGTTGCTGAGCAGGTTGCGCAGGATGCGCGCCAACAGCTGGATGTCACTGCGCACTTTCAGGCTGCACGGTACGTAATCCAACCGTAAACCTTCAGTGTCGGCGATGTGGGCATATTCCGCCGCAAGGTTATCGAGCAGGTCACTCAGCGCGAAAGGCGCGACATCGGCCTTGATCACCCCGGCATCGAGCTTGGAAATATCAACCAGGGTACCGAGCAGGTTCTCCACATCATCCAGCGAGTTGCTGACATTGCGCACCAGCGCCGGGCTGCTGCTGGGCTGCTCCTGCAACGCGCTGGTAAACAATCGCGCCGCATTGAGCGGCTGCAGCAGGTCATGGCTGACGGCAGCGAGGAACTTGGTCTTGGACAGGTTGGCCCGATCGGCATCCTGCTTGGCCTCCCGCAGCCGCGCCTCGGCCGTGCGTCGTTCCTCGATCTCGCGCAACAGCTGCTGATTGAGGCTTGTGAGCTCAGCGGTGCGTTCGCGCACCCGCACTTCGAGGTGTTGATAGGCCTGGTGCAAGGCCTCTGCAGTACGCCGACGCTCAGTGATGTCGCGAATCAGCACGAAGATCCCGACCACTTCACCACTGGCCAACTGATTAGGGACATAAGAGCGCAGCATGTAGCGTTCCTGGCCGTTGACGTTGGTTTCAGCCATCTCAAAGGTCACGCTCTCCCCCGCCAGCGCGCGTTCAACGTAGCTTTCCAGGCGCTGGCAGTGCTCGGGGCTGTGCGCCTCGCGCAGGCTCTGGCCAAGCATCAGGCCGCGTGGCCAGCAATACCACTGCTCGTACACCTTGTTGGTGAACTCGTAGACCAGATCGGCATTGAGGTAGGCAATGAGCGCCGGTACGTGGTCGGTAATCAGGCGAATCCAGCGCTCGCTTTCGCTCAGTGCTTCAGCATGCTGGTAACGCTCGGTAATGTCGGTGAAGGTGTTGACGAACCCACCTGCGGGCAATGGATGAGTACGTATCTCCAACATGCGCCCATCGTACAGGCGCTGCTCCAGCTCACGGATGGCGCGGCCATTGGCATCGCGACTGGAGGGGGTCAGCAAGGCCAATTCGCTGTCGCCGATCACTTCGGCGAAGTCGCGATGGGCGGCAATCGGTGCCAGCCCGCTGAGTTCGAGAAAGCGTCGATTCCACAATTCGAGAACACCGTCGGCACTGACCATCGCCACCCCTTGGGAGAGGTTGTCGACGGCCCGTTGCAACAGCCGCGTTTTCTGTGCGAGCGCCTGCTCACGGCGCTGGGTTTCACTGAGTTTGACCTCGGTGATATCGGTGAACAGCATCACCCGCCCACCGTCACGGGTCGGGCGCTCGCTGACCTGCAGCCAGCGCCCGTTATGCAGACGGTACACCGCGTGTTCTTCAGCCGAGCCGCGCAACGCCTCGGCGAACAGGCCGGTGCTGTGCATCAGGCGCTTGACCTCAGCCAGGCGCATGCCACTGATGATGCGGATCCGGCTACCGGCCCAAAAGGCCTTGAACCGGCTATTGAACAACACGATACGCAGGTCCTGATCGAACAACACGAACGCGTCCGAGATGCTCTCAATCGCATCGACCAGATGCTGATGGGCCGTCTCGGCGCGCAATCGGGCGTCGCTGAGCAAATGATTGCTTGCCTTGAGTTCAGCCATTGCCTGGTTCAACGCATCGGTACGCTCGCGCACCTGCTCGGCCAGGACGACCGAGTGCTGGAATGCCGCGTAGGAATCGTCAGGACGCGCAGCCCCCGACTCCAGGCGTTCAATCAGCGCCGCATTGATCCTGGCCAGTTTTTGATTGGCCCGCTGGAGCTGGGCAATCTGCTCCGCTGCGCAAATCTCGGGGCCGTCCAATGGCAACACCGGTGAAGGTCTGGTTGATGTGCATGCCATTGAACTGTTCTCCATAGGAGTTGAAGCCAAGCACTCGGCGTTCGCGCAGGAATGTACTGACGGCGACAAAGTCATCGCTGCCGTCAAGCTCCAGGCGACGCAGGAAGCAGTCGCAACCGATGGTCAACAGCAGCGGCCCCAGGCGCTGCTGCAGCCCTTCGAACAACTGCTCCAGGTTGGGTATCAGCGGCCCGGGGTGCATGGCGGTGAGCACGATGCCGTTCTCCACCGCGCAGTAGAAACTCAGGCTCAAGTCATCGTGAACCTGTTGAATGGCCCGTACGTAGAAGCGCTCATTGAGCCGAACGGCCAGCGGGTGCGCAGCAAAGGTCCGGTGATTGATTGCCTCGACCGGCACGCCGATCAGTTGTGCATATTCCAATGCCGCAGGTTCGGCGTTGAGCTCATACACACGGCGCAGGTTGCGGTCAGCCCGGGTGACGACCAGCTTCTCTGTACGTGGCTGGATGTGGTGGGTGGTGAACACTTCGAAATCCAGCCAGGTATTGACCAGCAGCACCACCGCCGCGCCCGTGTGGAAGGCGCCGTCAAAATAGACATGGGTGTGGTGCAAGTAGTTGTCGTCGCCGGCCGAACCACCGAAATGCGGGATATCCCCCAGCGCCGCACTGAGGGCAGCGAGGAACATTTCTTCACGACTGGACAAGCCATCAAGCAAGGTCAGGGCGAAGCTGTGGCCCTTGATTGGTGCCAGGGTGTTACCCCGGCAACCACCGACCAGACGCTCAACCATGTGTTGAGCATCGATCAGGCTGAAGTGCTGCATGTGATCGACCAGTTCGGCGGCAATGGAAAACTGCCGATGGTCGAAACCCAGCGCCGTGACACACCCGCGACCGTAGCCGTCAGGGGTGATCTCCCCGGCGCTGGTACAACCGGCCAGGCGGATCCCGCCAAAGCTTTGCCTCAACGCCTGGGCCAAGGCTGGCAGGTCGTACTCGGCCGAGCAGAAAAACAGCACAAACCCCAAATGCGGGTGCAGCAGTTGCCGAGCCAGGTCCTGCGCCACCTCGTCGGCGGCTGCGGCCCGTGACATGGCGCTGATGACACCTTCGGCCTGAAACTGCTGCATAACGGCCTCCTGGGTGGGGCGATAGCTCATGGCGGCAGTGTACGAGCGGTGCAGCACAGGCCGAATGCTACTTGGGTACTGGGTTGGCGTGTCGTTGGTTGTAGTGCCGCGGGTGTCAGGCGCAGGCCCTGTCAGAAACCGGAGGCATGGGAGCTCACCAGGTCAGCACGGCGCCCACCGCGAAGGTATCGGTGTCTTCGTTCTGGGCATCGCCCTCATGCCCGGTGATCTCGAACTGGTTGTACTCGGCCACCAGCTTGAGGTTGTCGTTGATGTCATGAAACAAGGCGACACCTCGGGTCTCGTAATCCGCCCCGGTATTGACCGCACCGTTGCCATCGTCGTTGGTCTTGCCATAGGACAATGCCACGCGGTTCTTGCCGAACCGGTACGAGCCCTGCATCAGGTAGCCCTTGCTGTCCACCTCGCGCAGCGTCGCTTCCCCGGCATTGTTGGTAAAAAACGGGTTGATCCCTTTGGCGGTAAAGCCGGAGCCGGTCAGCGAAAAGCTGCCCATTTTGGCCTGCACACCGTAGCCGAGCCCTTTGGAGGTCACCGTATCGACCGTACTGTCGGTGTTCTCCGAAGTCTGGTAGGAGCCGTTGAGCCAACTGTAGATCTGCGCGCCACCGAGGTCGAACTGATAGGTAATCTCGCTCTCGGTACGCGGGGCTTCCTGATAGGCCTTGCCCACATCGCTGTCATCGTTGGTATCAACCGGGTCCATGATCCCCACCGCCACGCGCAGCCCGTCCATCAGCGGCGTGCGGTAGGTAATCTGTGAGGTCGGGAACGGGTATGGATAGCCACTGCCGATGTTGCCGAACGATACCCCGCCACCGTCCACCAGCCCCAGGGTGTCGCTGACCTGGCCATAACCGGCAAGCAACTCGTCGAGCAGGATGTTGGAGCGGGCAAACAGACCGAAGTCCTTGCCGATCAACACTTCGCCCCACTCGGGGTTGGCCACGGTGCCGTAGAACTGTCGGACGTCGATGGCTGTGTCAGTGCCGTTGGTCTCACTGTCGTTGATGGTCACCCAGAACGAAGCACGCCCGCCCAGCTTCAGGTCATCGACCTGACGGGTCATGTTGAAACCCAGGTAGTTGGGCAGAAAGCCCATCTTCACCCGTGACTGGCGCCGATCGTACTGCTCACCCGCACGGTCGACATCGCTGTTGACGTAGAAGGCGTTGATGTAGCCGTCGGTAGCGAAGGTGGTCTGGTCCTTGTCGTACAGCATGATTTCGGCCTCGGCCAAGGGGCAAAGGCCCAGTGCTGCGACGCTGGCGAGCAAGGGCAGGAAACGGGCATTGGCGTTGTTATTGTTGTGCATGGCGCTCTCCGCAAGCAGGGGGACAGGTGTCGGAGGCGATTATCAGAAGCCTGCGCTGGCTGCCCTACACTGCATTGGAGGCAAAGTGCTGCTGCTTTGGCCCGGCGTGACAGGCGGTGGGCCAAGGGCACTAGTACCGCGTACGGCGGTGCCACAACGCTAAAGTGCCAGTACTGTAGGCATAAGGCGTGGTTCGCCATGCAAAAATGCAAATTAGGACTGCAGTTTTGCGGATTGTATTCGGCAAATTTGCACTGCTACGATCCGGCAATCCTTGAAGGCTCATCCACAGCGTGACAATTCATGTGGAAAATCAATAACAAAGCAGGGAGATAGCGATGACCGCGCAAGCCCACCCTCCGGTCTCTGTCGACACGACCCAAGTACTGGCGGAGGTCCGCAACCATATCGGTTACCTGACGCTCAACCGCCCCGCCGGCCTCAATGCCATCACACTGGAAATGGTGCGCAGCCTGCACCAGCACCTCAAGGCCTGGAGCAGCGATCCTCAGGTACGCGCTGTCGTCCTGCGTGGCGAAGGCCCGAAGGGCTTCTGCGCCGGTGGTGACATCCGCTCGCTCTATGACAGCTACAAAGCCGGTGACAGCCTGCACAAGGACTTCTTCGTCGAGGAATATGCCCTTGACCTGGCGATCCATCATTACCGCAAACCGATCCTCGCCTTGATGGACGGTTTCACACTGGGCGGCGGCATGGGCCTGGCGCAAGGCGCCGAGTTGCGTATCGTGACCGAACGCAGCCGCCTGGCCATGCCGGAAACCGCCATCGGCTACTTCCCGGATGTCGGCGGCAGCTACTTCCTCTCGCGCATCCCCGGCGAGCTGGGCATTTACCTGGGTGTCAGCGGCGTGCAGGTGCAGGCCGCCGATGCACTCTATTGCGGGCTGGCCGACTGGTACGTCGAGAGCAACCAGCTGGCCGTGCTGGACGAGCGCCTGGACAAGCTGAACTGGAGTGCCAACCCACTCAAGGACCTGCAAGGCGTACTGGCCAAGCTCGGCACCCAGGCGCTGGACAATCCGCCACTGGCAGGCCTGCGCCCTGCCATCGACCACTTCTTCGCCCAGCCCGACCTGCCGAGCATCATCGAGCAACTGCGCAGCGTGAGCGTCGCCGATAGCCGCGAGTGGGCCTTGAAAACCGTAGAGATCCTCGAGAGTCGCTCACCGCTGGCCATGGCGGTCACCTTGCAGATGCTTCGTCGGGGTCGCACGCTAAGCCTTGAAGACTGCTTCAAAATGGAACTGCATCTGGACCGGCAATGGTTCGAGCACGGCGACCTGATCGAAGGCGTACGTGCGCTGATCATCGACAAGGACAAACAACCGCGCTGGAACCCGCCGACCCTGGCGGCACTGGAATCCAAGCGCGTCGACCAATTCTTCGAAGGCCTCTGAGGGCTGGAGTACGCACATGCAAGACCTGGAACTGACTGAAGAACAGATCATGATCCGCGACATGGCGCGCGACTTCGCCCGAGGCGAAATTGCCCCCCACGCCCAAGCCTGGGAAAAAGCCGGCTGGATCGACGATGGTGTGGTCGCGAAGATGGGCGAACTCGGCCTGCTCGGCATGGTCGTGCCGGAACAATGGGGCGGCAGCTACACCGACTACGTCGCCTACGCCCTGGCGGTTGAAGAGATTTCCGTGGGTGACGGCGCCACAGGCGCGTTGATGAGTATTCACAACTCGGTCGGCTGCGGCCCGCTGCTGGCCTATGGCAGCGCCGAGCAACAACAGACCTGGCTTGAGCCACTGGCCACGGGCAAGGTCATCGGCTGCTTCTGCCTCACCGAACCACAAGCCGGCTCGGAAGCCCACAACCTGCGCACCCGCGCCGAGCTGCAAGGCGATCACTGGGTCATCAACGGTGCCAAGCAGTTCGTCAGCAATGCCCGCCGCGCTGGCCTGGCGATTGTCTTTGCCGTGACCGATCCAGAGTTGGGCAAGAAAGGCCTCTCAGCCTTCCTGGTGCCTACCGACAACGAAGGCTTTGTCGTCGATCGCAGCGAGCACAAGATGGGTATCCGTGCCTCCGACACCTGCGCCGTGACATTGAACAACTGCCGTATTCCTGCAGCCAACCTGCTGGGCGAGCGCGGCAAAGGCCTGGCCATCGCGCTGTCCAACCTTGAAGGCGGGCGTATCGGCATTGCTGCCCAGGCATTGGGCATCGCCCGCGCTGCGTTTGAAGCGGCCCTGACCTACTCCCGCGACCGTATCCAGTTCGGCAAGCCGATCAACGAACACCAGAGCATCGCCAACCTGCTGGCCGACATGCAGTTGCAGATCAACGCTGCACGCTTGCTTATCCTGCACGCCGCGCGCCTGCGCAGCGCTGGCTTGCCGTGCCTGTCGGAAGCCTCCCAGGCCAAGCTGTTCGCCTCGGAAATGGCCGAGCGGGTATGTTCCAAGGCGATTCAGGTGCATGGCGGCTATGGCTACCTGGAAGACTACCCGGTTGAGCGTTACTACCGCGATGCGCGGATCACCCAGATCTATGAAGGCTCCAGCGAAATCCAGCGGATGCTGATTGCGCGGGAATTGAAGCACTACCCGCTCTGACCGCTACAAGAGCCAGCCTCTGCTGTGAGAGGCTGGCTTGCCAGCGCTACAATCGCCGCGTACTCACGGCCAAACCTCAGCGATCCACCCGGCGCAACACGTCACGTTCATACTGCGGATACAGATGGCTGACGGTTCGGGTCAATTCATACTGGGTCAGGCTGATCCCGGCAAAGCGCTCAGGGATCGGCGTTGCCAATACCTCGTTCATCTCAAGCCCTTGCAGGGCGCTGTCGTGCAGCAGCCCATCGAGCCATCCCAGGTAATCCGCCATCTGTTCAAAGGGCGCCGAGTCATTGGCCAGCGGACCGTGGCCAGGTACCAGCAGCGTCCAGGGCAAGCCTTTCAACTGCTGCAAGTCCTGCAGCCAGACGTCCAGCCCCGGGCTGTGCGGTGTGGTCAGGGCGCGTTGATAGAACAACAGATCACCGGCGAACAGCACCCCGGTCTTTTCATCGAATACCGCAAGGTCCGCACCGCTGTGGCCGCTGAACGCCAACAGACGCAAAGGGTGGCTGCCAAACACCTGCAGGCCGGGCTCAAGCACCTGGTCTGGCAAGCGCACCTGAGTGCCGCGCATCCAGTCGCCCACCAGCCGGTACATGTTTTCGGCCAGGGCGTCGCCCTGCTCCTTGAGCCGCACACCCGTCCCGGCCAGGGCCCCGACAGGCACATCGGCAAACGCCTGGTTACCCAGCGCATGGTCGGGGTGATGGTGGGTCAACAGCACCTGCACAACCGGCTTGTCGGTCACACGGGCAATAGCTTGGCGCAAGGCCTGGCCGTAACGTAGCGACGGCCCCGTGTCGATCACCACGACGCCGGCTTCTGTGACAATAAACGCGCTGTTGACGATGTTTGCACCATTGCTGCGAGAGAAGTTTTCGGTGCTGCCCTCCAGCATCCAGGTGTCGGTGGCGATCTGGCGCGGCATCAGCCGGTAGTCCAGATCGGCAAGGCTCGGCAGGCTGAACGCAGCCAGCAATAGCACTATCAAGCGCATGGGTGGGTCTCACTCCAGGGCAGCATCGAATTGATTGCCGTTGTTGTCGCGCAAGCGTAGCCGTACCGGGCCGGTATCGCGCAGATCGAAAGAAAGGCTGGGGTTCTCACTCACCGCCGGGTACAACACCAGGGTCGCCAACGAGTGGCCGGCGACGTCGAACAGTTCAGCCTGCTCGATGAAAAACTCCGGCGTGCCCGCCACCAGGCCATTGTCCATGGGGTGCGCAACGTGCACGCGCAGGCGACTGAACCCCTCTCGCGGGTAGCGGCCACCCAGTACCTGGCCCAGGCGCTGCTCCCAGTCAGGTTGGCTGCGCACCACGCTGGGCGCCGTACAGCCGCCACCCGCCGCATCGATCAGGGTCGAGCCGACATGCCAGACGCCGTCTTCGGTCTGCACGGCTGCGCGCAAGGCCGTGGCCTGCTCAATACGGATACGGATCGCCAGCCAAGGCAACACATGAGGCCCCGGTTGAAAGTCGACGATTGTCGGCAAGGGGTTGAGCTCTGCCCAGGCAATAATGCGCGTAACCTTACCCGGCACGTCACGCGCATCGATTTGCAGCGGTACCTGGCGGGCGTCCTCGGCAAATGGCGGGGCAATCACACGCACCCGCGCATCAAAAAGATAGGGGTCGTCCTTGATCCACTGTTTACGGTAGAACTCCCACATCACCGACGGTACCGGGTCCGGCCCTGGCTCAATGGCCTGCACAGGCATACCGAGCATCAGCAGCGCCAGCAGCAACGGCCCGCGGCTCATGGCTCACTCCTCGACGTGCACGCTGTCCAGGTAGCTGCGTACCGCCCAAAGCGCTTCCTGGCTCAGGTAATCTGCCATTTTCGGCATGTACACACGACCGTCGCGCACCGCGCCGTTGCGCACGCGCTCAACAAACCATTCATCACCGTTCACGCCGGCATCGAGCATGCGCAGGTCCGGTGCAATACCGCCGGATTTGGCCTCCAGACCGTGGCAGGCGGCGCAGTTCTGGTTATAGGCAGACGCGCCGATCGAGACCGCCTTTTCCTGTTGTTCGGTGTTGCGATAAGGGTTTTCCGTGCGCCATTCGCTGCCCAGTTGCTCCAGACCGTCGGTCTTGACCGCCTGGGGAACGACGTTGCCATGGGCGAAGACTGCGCCCGCACTCAACAGGCTGCCCGTCACAATCAGGCTCAACCAGGCTTTCTTTGCTGTTTTCATTGTTCTGCCCTCGACTTCTCTGCACGATGCACGCGAAAACCTCTCGACTGAAAGGTTCTGCCGGGCATCTTAGGAAGGCCGCAGAGGTGCCCCCATGCTGCTTTGGTGGTCGCGCCTTACTCCCTTGGTAGTAGGGCTTGTGGGGCAGTGCCAAATCATATCCGGGGTGGGAAGTTTTCCCGGGGCAGGCGGGAGTTTTTCCGTATCACGCAGCGCAGCAGCGTTCCAGTCTATGCAGGCCAAAACCTCCATTGGGAACACTCACCATGACAATAAGATCGTTACCCGCCGCGCTTTCGCCACTGTCCATCGCCGTGCAGACCGTCCTGCTGGTCGGCAGCCTTGCCCTGGCCCCGGCCGCCCATGCCAAGCCCGTGAGCTGGGAAGACATCGCCAACGACCACACGACCACCGAAAACGTATTGCAGTACGGCATGGGCACCAACGCTCAGCGCTGGAGCCCGCTGGCTCAGGTCAACGACAAGAACGTGTTCAAGCTGACCCCCGCCTGGTCCTATTCGTTTGGCGATGAGAAGCAGCGGGGCCAGGAATCCCAGGCCATCGTCAACGACGGTGTGATCTATGTGACCGGCTCATACTCGCGGGTATTCGCCCTCGACGCCAAGACCGGCAAGCGTCTGTGGACCTACAACCACCGCCTGCCCGACAACATCCGTCCGTGCTGCGACGTGGTCAACCGAGGCGCCGCCATCTACGGCGACAAGATCTACTTCGGCACCCTCGACGCCCGGGTCATCGCACTGAACAAGGACACCGGCAAGGTCGTCTGGAACAAGAAGTTCGGCGACCACAGCGCCGGTTACACCATGACCGGTGCGCCGACCTTCGTCAAAGACCAGAAAAGCGGCAAGGTCCTGATGATTCACGGCAGCTCTGGCGATGAATTCGGCGTGGTCGGCCAACTGTTCGCCCGCGACCCGGACACCGGTGAAGAAGTCTGGATGCGTCCGTTCGTTGAAGGCCATATGGGCCGCCTGAACGGCAAGGACAGCACCCCGACCGGTGACGTCAAGGCGCCGTCCTGGCCGAACGACCCCACCACCGAAACCGGCAAGGTCGAAGCCTGGAGCCATGGCGGCGGCGCCCCATGGCAGAGCGCCAGTTTCGATCCCGAAACCAACACCGTCATCGTCGGTGCCGGCAACCCTGGCCCGTGGAACACCTGGGCACGTACCGCAAAAGACGGCAACCCGCACGACTACGACAGCCTCTACACCTCCGGCCAGGTAGGCGTCGACGCCACCACCGGCGAAGTGAAATGGTTCTACCAGCACACTCCGAACGACGCCTGGGACTTCTCCGGCAACAACGAACTGGTGCTGTTTGACTATAAGGACAAGGATGGCAAGCAGTACAAGGCCACCGCCCACGCCGACCGTAACGGTTTCTTCTACGTGGTTGACCGCACCAACGGCAAGCTGAAGAACGCCTTCCCGTTCGCCGACAACATCACCTGGGCCAGCCATATCGACCTCAAGACCGGTCGCCCGGTCGAAAACCCGGGGCAGCGTCCAGCCAAGCCTGAGCCAGGCCAGACGAAGGGCAAGCCGGTCGAAGTCTCGCCGCCGTTCCTGGGTGGCAAGAACTGGAACCCAATGGCCTACAGCCAGGACACCGGTTTGTTCTACGTGCCGTCCAACCAGTGGAAAGAGGAATACTGGACCGAAGAGGTCAACTACAAGAAAGGCTCGGCGTACCTTGGCATGGGCTTCCGTATCAAGCGCATGTACGAAGACCACGTCGGCTCGCTGCGAGCCATGGACCCGACCACCGGCAAGATGGTCTGGGAACACAAAGAGCGCCTGCCGCTCTGGGCCGGTGTGCTGGCCACCAAGGGCAACCTGGTGTTTACCGGTACCGGTGACGGTTTCTTCAAGGCCTTCAACGCCAAGACCGGTGAAGAGCTGTGGAAATTCCAGACCGGTAGCGGCATCGTTTCGCCGCCCATTACCTGGGAGCAAGACGGCGAGCAGTACATTGGCGTAACCGTCGGCTATGGCGGCGCGGTACCACTGTGGGGTGGCGACATGGCCGAGCTGACCAAGCCGGTGGCACAGGGTGGTTCGTTCTGGGTGTTCAAGATCCCGGCCTGGGACACCAAGACCGCTCAGCGCTGATGTGAACCTCAGGGGCGCCTCTGGCGCCCATCGCCAGCAATGTCGGCAGCTAGCGCAACGCGTTGTAGCTGCCGGCTTGCCAGCGATAGCCCTCTCACTGCCCCAGGAGACTCCCATGAAGTACCTTCCACTGCTGCTCGTCGTGGCCATGAGCCCCGTCTTCGCCGCCAGCAGCGACACCGGCGACGACACGCCGTTGACGATCAACGGCTGCGTCATCCAGCCCGAAAGCCAATGCCCCAATGCCGACCTGCGCAATGCCGACCTGAGCAATCAGGACCTGCGCAAGATGAACCTGGCGGGCGCGGATCTGCGCGGGGCCAACCTGCGGCACGCCCGCCTCGACCTGGCCAACCTGGAAAAAGCCAACCTGCAAGGCGCCAACCTGACCCGCGCCAGCCTGCAACAAAGCAACCTGCGCCTGGCTGACCTGAGCGGCGCCAACCTGATAGCGGCGCAAGCCTGGGGGGTTTTTGCTCAGGGTGCCAATTTCAACGATGCCAACCTCAGCGCAGCCTACCTGGAGTTTGGTCGACTCTCCGGTGCCAAGCTGCACAAGGCCAACCTGCAAGCTGCGGACCTGGAAATGACCTGGCTGAGCAAAGCCGACTTCAGGGGCGCCAGCCTGGTCGATGCCAACCTGCAAGAAGCCAAGCTGGGTGAGAGCAACCTGGAACAGGCCGACCTGCGCGGTAGCCGCCAGCACTATGCGAATTTTCAGGACAGCAACATGGAGGCCTGTCAGGGCTGCCCGGTTTCGTGGGACTAAGCGGCAATCCGCAGCAGGCCGGCGTCGATTGCCAAGTGCACCAGCTCGGCCTGCGAGCTGACCTGCAGTTTGCTCTTGAGCAAGGTCAGGTAGTTGGAAACGGTCTTGGCGCTGATACACAACTGCTCGGCAATGAGCCGGCTCGGCGTACCTTTAGCCAGCATCAGGAAGATCTCCGTCTCACGCTGCGTGAGGCCGCGAAGACGTGCGTCGCCTGCCTGCATATGGTGAGACTGGCAGGCGAGTTGGGTCGCCAAGGACTGTTCGATGTAGGCGTGCCCGGACAGCACCCGACGAACCGCCTCCACCAGTACCTGAGGTTGCACGGCTTTGGACAGGAAGCCGCAGGCGCCGGCATCAAGCGCTTGTCGCACCAGGCTCAATTCGGTGTGTTCGCTGAAAAACAGGATTCGCAACTGCGGTACGCGCTGACGCAGGCGCCGGGTGGTTTCCAGGCCGCTGATACCGGGCAGGTCGAAATCCATGATCAATAACCCTGGCAGTTGCTCCTGCACCCGCTGCAGGGCCTCCTCACCACTGGCCGCCTCGGCAATCGGCAGCTCAGGCAACGCCTCGCGCAAGGTGTGTGCCAGGCCAAGGCGGACCATCGGGTGGTCGTCGACCAGCAAGATCTCCATACAGCCTCCGGCAGTGAGTGGGTTGGTCGTCGCAGGCCTTCATGCTAGAGCTGCCACAACGCGCACAATCTAATACTTTGGTACTGCTTTAGCTGTCGATGGTCGCATTCACAAAGCGTCACGACTGGCCTGTAATGAAGGCATAACAAAAATGAGACTGCCGACCATGTTGCGTGCCATGTCCGCCCTCGTCTGCCTGACGCTATCTGCCGTCGTGGCACTGCCGGTGCTTGCCGAAACGCCGCTGTTTTCCAGCGATGGCTACCGCATTGCCCTGTATCGAAGCCCCACCCCTGCCCACGCTGAACCGGCGCAAACCCTCGACACCAAGCAGTTGCAAAGTCTGCTTCGGGAAACACCGGGCCCTGTCCTGATTGATGTCTACCGCCGCACCTGGTTACACGGCCAGTTCATCGATAGCGAAGCGCATGCCAACCTGCCCGGTAGCCATTGGCTGGCCAATACCGGAGATGGCGAGTTGAGCGCGGACTGGGCGGCCTACTTCCAGAAACACCTGCAACGCCTGAGCGCTGGTGACCGGCAACGCCCACTGGTGTTCTATTGCCGCTCTGACTGCTGGTTAAGCTGGAACGCGGTCAAACGTGCTGCCAGGCTGGGCTACACCCGGTTGTACTGGTACCGTGACGGCATCGACGCGTGGGAGGCCGCCGGGCTGCCACTGAGCGCTGCAACACCCGAAGTCTTCCCCTGAGTTTCCTGCCTGCGAGCATGACCACAACAATAAGGTGCAAAGCCATGTACAAGATTCTGATCGCCGACGACCACCCGCTGTTTCGCGAGGCCATCCACAATGTGATCAGTGACGGCTTCCCTGGCAGTGAAGTGCTGGAAACCGCCGACCTGGATAGCGCCCTGGAGCTCACTCAGAGCGCCGATGACCTCGACTTGATCCTGCTCGATCTGAACATGCCGGGCATGCACGGCCTCGGCGGGCTGATCAACCTGCGTAACGAGGCCCCTACGGTGCCGGTGGTCATTGTCTCGGCTGAACAGGATAAACAAGTGGTCCTGCAGGCCATCACCTATGGCGCGGTGGGCTTCATCACCAAATCCTCACCACGGTCGCAAATGACCGAAGCCATCGAGCAGATCCTGAACGGCAATGTCTACCTGCCGCCTGACATCATCCGCACCCAGAAAAACACCAGCCGGCGTAGCCAGAACGAGCCTCAGGGGTTTGCCCCTGAGCTGCTCCAGGCACTGACCCGCAAGCAACTGCTGGTGCTTGAACGAATGACCAAGGGTGAGTCGAACAAGCAGATCGCCTACAACCTCGATATCGCCGAAACCACGGTCAAGGCCCATGTCTCGGCCATTCTGCGCAAGCTCAACGTGCATAACCGGGTGCAGGCGATTCTCAGTGCCGGCGACATCGACTTTACCGCCTACCTGCGACGCTGAGCGGGCAGGTTTATCGCACTCATGCAAAAAGACTATTGAATCCGCGGGCCGCCCTACAGTAAGCTCGGGAACATCAACTGGAGCCAGACATGTCACTTACCACCCTCACTCAAGCACGTCACACCGGTCGCCTCGCGCAGCCGCTGCTGGCTATTGCCGAGTGCGGTAGCTGCGCTCCAGCCAGCTTTTATTTTGGGTATTGGTTTAGCCAACGGCGCCGCTGATACCTACACCGGCGCCCACTTCCAAGGGGACGCCAGGCACAGAGAATACTCAACCCCCGGTCGGCTCCCCGACCGGGGGTTTTGTTTTTGGGCGTCGTACACCACACACATTGAGGAACAGCACATGAACTACAGCACTTATTACCGTTACCCAGGTTGCATCGCGTGGCGATTTAGCCAGTTCCGTTCGGGCCTGCCAGCCGCCGCCGATCGGTCAAACACAGGTGGCAACGACACAGATGATCTTAATCCGGCCCACTGTCGAACACCTCGATAGGGCCGGCTGCGCGGGCCAGAACCCGCTCTTCGCCAAGGATTCCCGAATATGCAATCGTCCAGCCTCGCTCTGCCCCTGACTCACCCGCAACCTCAGGTTGCCGCCAATACCGCTGTTAGCCAGCGCCTGCCCAGCAGCCACATGCTCAAGCAGCACCTGCCGCTATCCAATGCGCTCAGCGCACAGGTCGAGCAGCACCGCCAAGCCGTCAAAGCCATCCTCGAAGGCCGCGATCCACGCCTGTTGGTCGTCGTCGGCCCCTGCTCCATCCACGACCCGCAATCTGCACTGGAATACGCCGAGCGCCTGGCCCATCTGGCCGAACGCGTCGATGACCAGATGCTGCTGGTGATGCGCGCCTACATCGAAAAGCCACGCACTACGGTCGGCTGGAAAGGCCTGGTCTATGATCCGCAGCTGGATGGCAGCGATGACATGCACGGCGGCTTGAACCTGTCACGGCGCCTGATGCTGGACATGCTTGCGCTGGGCTTGCCGATTGCCACCGAGTTGTTGCAACCCATGGCCGCAGGCTACTTCGACGACCTGCTGAGCTGGGCCGCCATCGGTGCCCGCACGACCGAGTCACAGGTACACCGCGAGATGGTCAGTGGCCTGGCCCTGCCAGTGGGCTTCAAGAATGGCACCGACGGCAGTATCGGGATTGCCTGCGATGCCATTCGCAGCGCCGCTCATGGCCATCGTCATTTCGGCATCGATGCCCAAGGGCACCCGGCGATCATCGAGACACTGGGCAATCCGGATACCCACCTGGTATTGCGCGGTGGTCACAAGGGCCCCAACTACGATCGCCAGAGCATTGAGCAGGCGCGCAAAGGGCTGGAAAGCGTCGGCCTGGTGCCGCGTATCATGGTCGACTGCAGCCACGCCAACAGCGGCAAGGACCCGGCCCGCCAACCACAGGTGTTCAACGAGGTGCTGGAGCAGCGCCTGCAGGGTGACCGTGCGCTGGTTGCGGTCATGCTGGAGAGCCATTTGTTCGACGGCTGCCAGGCACTGGGCAAGCAACCACTGCGCTATGGGGTATCGATCACCGACGGCTGCCTGGGCTGGAACAGCACCGAGACGTTGCTCACCAATGCCGCCGACGCACTGCGCGAGAATGCGCGGGAAAAACCCGGCGCAATCCTGTAGGCTCGCCATTTTAACGCCAAGGAGCCCTGTATCATGGCCAAAGCCACTGCCCGTCACATCCTGGTTGCCAGCGAAGCCAAGTGCAACGAACTGAAAGCCGAAATCGAAGCCGGTGCCGACTTCGCTGAAATCGCGAAGAAGCACTCCACCTGCCCGTCCAGCCGCCAAGGCGGCGACCTGGGCAGCTTCGGCCCTGGCCAGATGGTCAAGGAGTTCGACACCGTGGTCTTCAGCGCACCGGTCAATACCGTACAAGGCCCGGTGAAGACCCAGTTCGGTTACCACCTGCTGGAAGTCACCAGCCGCCAGGACTAAACGTCATCGGCATCCAGCGCACGGCCCCTGTGGGTCGTGCGCCTGGCACTGGACCTGGAAGGATCGCAGTGCGTTGCCCCGCCGTCGTTGCGTACACTGTCAGAACGAACAGACACACACCGCCAAACGATCAGGCCTACCTTCCATGCGGTCAGCATTCTGCTACGTCCTCGCCCTGCTTTTCGTGCCAATCGCCGCATTGGCAGCGCCTTCACATGCGCTGACCGTCTACGGTGAAGCCCCCCGCTACGCCACCGGCTTCCAGCATTTCGCCTACACCAATCCCGATGCCCCGAAAGGCGGGACGATGCGCCGCTCCGCGCTGGAAATCGGCCAGTTCGACCATGTGTTGCCCTACATCGACAAGGGCATCGGCGTCAGCCAGGTAGACGGCTGGTTGTACGCCCCCTTGGCGGTGCGCAGCGAAGATGAGCCCTATACCGTCTATGGTTTGGTCGCAGAGCGCATGGAGCGTGGCCCGGATGGCTTATGGTTGCGTTTCTACCTTGACCCGCGCGCGCGCTTTGCCGATGGAACGCCGATTCGCGCTGAAGACGTGAAGTACACCTTCGCGCTGCTGATGCGTGAGGGCAACCTGAAGTACCGCACACAGTTTGCCGATGTTGCCGCGGTCGAAGTGGAACAGCCAGGTCAGGTGCGCTTCCTCTTCAAGAACAATCAGAACCGGACCCTGCCGCTGGACCTGGCAACCCTGCCCGTGCTGCCTGAACACTGGTGGAAAACCCGCGAGTTCGCAGCCGGTGGCGGCTTTGAAGCGCCCTTGGGCAGCGGCCCCTACCGCATTGCACACATCGACAATGGCCGCAGCGTCACCTTCGAGCGCAATCGCGACTGGTGGGGCAAAGACCTGGCGGTCAATCGCGGACGCTACAACTTCGACCAGATCCGCATCGAGTACTTTGGCGATACCGATGTTGCACGGCAGGTGCTGCGCGGTGGCGGCTACGACTACAACCGTGAGTTTTCTGCCACCGGCTACACCTTGGGCTACAACGGCCCGGCACTGGACGACGGTCGCCTGCAGCGCGCACACCTGGCCCGAGAAGCGCCACAAAGCGCCCAAGGGTTTGTCTTCAACCTGCAACGGCCCGTGTTCCAGGACCGGCGCGTGCGTCAGGCATTGGCCCTGCTCTGGGACTTTGAGTGGAGCAACCGGCAGATGATGCGAAACCTGTACATCCGCCAGAACAGCTACTTTGCCAATACAGCACTGGCGGCAACGAAACCGCCAGATGCAGAAGAGCTGGCCTTGCTCGAACCGTTGCGCGGGCAGATTCCCGATGAAGCCTTCAGCCAGGTGTTCGAGGCGCCGAAAACCGATGGTTCAGGCTTGATCCGCGCCCAGCAACTCCAGGCCCTGGCGTTGCTGAACGCGGCGGGCTGGCGAGCTCAAGGCGACCACTTGGTCAATGCCCAGGGCGAACCCCTGAGTTTCACCTTCCTCAATGCCCAAAACGGCTTTGAGCGCTTGTTGCTGCCGTGGAAGAGAACCCTGGCACAGATCGGCATTACCCTGGACATCCGTCGTATCGACGCCTCGCAGTACATCAACCGCGTGATGGAACGCGACTACGACATGATCGTCACCGGCTACCCCGTATCGCCCTCCCCAGGCCTTGAGCTGTACAACTACTTCGGTTCCGCAGCCGCCGACGACCCAGGTTCAAACAACTACATGGTGCTGCGCGACCCGGCCGTGGACCGTTTGATCGACGGCCTGGTAAAAGCCGCAACCCAGGCGGACATGCTGCGCCACGCACATGCACTGGACCGGGTGCTGCAATGGAACCACTACTGGATTCCCAACTACTATCCACCGGGCTCCTCTACCGTGTGGTGGAACCGTTTCGGCCAGCCGAAGGTGCAGGCCAGCAACGACGAGGCGCTGGACACCTGGTGGGAAATCAGCCCCACACCACTGACCAACGCACAGATGGCTGAACGGCTTGGCAAGGGCACCGTGGCCGGGAGCACCCCATGACCGGTTACATCCTGCGACGCCTACTGCTGATCGTGCCAACCCTGCTGATCATCCTGCTGGTGAACTTCGTCATCATCCAGGCGGCACCTGGCGGCCCGGTGGAACAAGCTGTCGCCCGCCTGCAGGGCATCGGTGCTGGCGCCCCGGGTTCCAGCAGCGAAACCCTGCACAGCGGCTCGCGGGCCAGCCGTGGCCTGGACCCCAAGCTACTGGATGACATCAAGCGCCAGTACGGCTTCGACAAATCGGCGCCCGAACGGCTCTGGCTGATGCTGAGCAACTACGCCCGGCTGGACTTCGGCAAGAGCTTCTTTCGCGGCGCAAACGTCACCGACCTGATCCTCGAGAAAATGCCGGTCACGCTGTCCTTGGGCTTCTGGGCGACCTTGATTACCTACCTGGTTTCCATCCCCCTGGGCATTCGCAAGGCGGTGCATCATGGCAGTGCCTTCGACGCCTGGAGCAGCACATTGATCGTGATTGGCTATGCCTTGCCGGCCTTTCTCTTCGCCCTGCTGTTGATCGTGTTGTTCGCCGGCGGAACCTCACTGAACTGGTTCCCGGTCCGCGGCCTGGTCTCGGAGAACTTTGCCGAGCTGAGCCTGCTGGGCAAAGTGGCCGACTACTTCTGGCACCTGGTATTGCCGGTCGGCGCCTTGGTGATCGGCGGCTTTGCCACCTTGACCCTGCTGACCAAGAACGCCTTTCTCAACGAAATCACCCGCCACTATGTACTCACCGCCCGGGCCAAGGGCCTGAGCCAGCGGCGAGTGCTGTATGGCCATGTGTTCCGTAACGCCATGCTGCTGGTGGTGGCCGGCATTCCGCAGGCACTGATCACGGTATTTTTCGCCGGTTCGCTGTTGATCGAGGTGATTTTCTCCCTCGATGGCCTGGGCCGCATGAGCTACGAAGCCGCCGTATCTCGGGATTACCCGGTGGTATTCGGCTCGCTGTTCATCTTCACCTTGTTCGGCCTGCTGATCCGCCTGCTGGGCGACCTGTGCTACACCCTGGTCGACCCGCGCATCGATTTCGCGACGAGGAACGCATGATGTTCAAACCCTCACCGCTTGCCCTTCGGCGCTTCCAGCGTTTTCGGCGCAACCGTCGTGGCTGGTGGTCACTCTGGCTGTTCATCGGCCTCTTTACCCTGTGCCTGGGGGCTGAACTGATCGCCAACGACAAGCCCTTGCTGCTGGGCTACAAAGGCGACCTGTATTTCCCGGCCCTCAAGCGCTACACCGAACAGGATTTTGGCGGGCAGTTGCCCTTTCAGCCCGACTACCGCAGCCAGTACGTGCGCCAGTTGATCGCGCAACAGGGTGGCTGGATGCTCTTTGCGCCGATCCCCTTCAGCGCCGACACCCCCAACTACGACCTGCTGCAACCTACCCCCAGCCCGCCGTCGACAGACAACTGGCTAGGCACCGACGACCAGGCCCGCGATGTGTTGGCGCGGGTGCTCTACGGCACGCGAGTATCGATCCTCTTTGCCCTGGCGCTGACCGCCGTCAGTACGCTGATTGGCGTTGCCGCTGGCGCACTGCAGGGCTATCACGGTGGTTGGGTCGACCTGATCGGTCAACGCCTGCTGGAAGTCTGGTCGGGCTTGCCGGTGCTGTACCTGCTGATCATTCTCTCTGGTTTCGTCGAACCGAACTTCTGGTGGTTGCTGGGGATCATGGCCCTGTTCTCCTGGCTGGCCCTGGTGGATGTCGTTCGTGCCGAATTCCTCCGTGGGCGCAACCTGGAATACGTGTTGGCCGCACGGGCCATGGGCCTGCCTGATCGGCTGGTGATCCTCCGGCATATCCTGCCCAACGCCATGAGTGCCACCCTCACCTACCTGCCATTCATTCTCACCGGCGCTATATCGACCCTTACCGCCCTGGACTTCCTTGGCTTTGGCATGCCTGCCGGCAGCGCCTCGCTGGGCGAATTGGTGAACCAGGGCAAACAGAACCTGCAGGCACCATGGCTGGGCTTCACCGCCTTCTTCGCCCTGGCGCTGATCCTGTCACTGTTAGTATTCATTGGCGATGCGTTGCGCGAAGCCTTCGATCCTCGGGCCTGAGCGGTGCATAATTCCTGACCCGGCCCCAAGGAGCGGTTCATGCACGACAGCGACAACCTCAAGGACTATCAGCGGGTACGCTTACTGGCGATTCGCTCGCTGTTCGAAATCATCGAGCAATCCAGCGAAGGCACGGTGATCGTTGACCGCGATGCACGCATCGTCTGGATGAACGAGCGCTATGCCCGCCGCTTCGGCCTGGAGGATGCCAGCAGCGCCATCGGCCAACCGTGCGAAGCGGTAATCCCCGGCACCCTGATGCGTGAAGTGGTCAGCAACGGGCGCCCCATACTGCTCGACATGCTCGACACCCCCAAGGAGCCGCTGGTGGTGATGCGCCTGCCCATTCAGGATGCGAAAGGCGGCGTGATCGGCGCCATTGGCTTCGCCCTGTTTGATGAGCTGCGCAGCCTCTCGCCTTTACTCAAGCGCTACTCGAGCATGCAGCAGGAACTGGCCTCGACCCGCTCGCTGCTGCAGGCGCGCCAGGCCAAGTACAGCTTCGCCCAGTTCATTGGCACCAGCGCGGCAACCCTTGAGATCAAACGCCGTGCCCGACGCGGTGCAGGCAGCGATTCACCGGTGCTGCTGCTCGGCGAAACCGGCACCGGCAAGGAACTCCTGGCCCATGCCATTCACGCGGCCTCACCGCGTGCGCACAAGGCGTTTGTCAGCATCAACAGCGCGGCCATCCCGGAAGCCTTGCTGGAAGCCGAGTTCTTCGGCACGGCGCCAGGCGCCTTTACCGGTGCAGACCGCAAGGGCCGCCCCGGCAAACTGCAGATCGCCCAGGGCGGCACCTTGTTCCTCGACGAAATTGGTGACATGCCGTTGCCGCTACAGAGCAAGTTGCTACGTGTACTGCAAGAGAAAGAGTACGAACCCGTTGGCTCCAACCAGGTGATGCGCAGTGACGTACGGATCATCGCCGCCACATCGACAAACCTGGAAGCTGCCATGGCCAATGGCAGCTTCCGTGCCGACCTGTACTACCGGCTCAATGTCTTGCCGATCAATGTGCCACCGCTGCGCGCACGGCTGGAAGATCTGCCGGCCCTGAGCGAGGCGATTCTGGAAGACCTGGGTAGCCAGCATGAGCTGGATGGCGAGGCCCAGGCACTGCTGCTCCGGCATGCCTGGCCGGGCAACATACGTGAACTGCGCAACGTACTGGAGCGAGCGACCTTGCTGGCCGATCATCCACGACTCGGCGCGAGCGACATCCAGGCCGCCTTGGGCACCTTGGCGCCGCTGGCGCAACAAGCGCCACAGAAAACCTACAAACAGGCCTGCGAAGATTTCGAGCGGCAGTTACTGACCGATACGTTGGCGCAGTGCGCAGGCAACGTGCCAGAAGCCGCCAGGCAACTGGGCCTTGGCCGTTCGACCCTGTACAAGAAAATGGTTGCGCTGGGGTTGTGATCGTCGCCGGCCTTGCGCGCAGCGCTTGTCTCCATAAGGAGAAACACCGTCTCTTTATAGAGACATAAGCTATACAGCGCTAATCCGGCTGATTTCCAGCGCCACAGCGCACTCAGGCCAATTACTTGTCTCTGTTCAGAGAAAATAGCGCCTCGCATTGCGCTCAAAAACAATAAAACCCTTATATTTCAATACCTTGTAAAACTGGCACGAATCCCGCTATCTCCGTCGCATCAACAAAAACAAGATGCCTCAAGGAGACACTCGATGAGTGTAATCATCGCCCTGGCAGCGCTTGCGCTGCTGATGCTGGCTGCCTACCGTGGTTATAGCGTTATCCTGTTCGCCCCCATCGCAGCCCTTGGCGCGGTGTTGCTGACAGACCCTTCTGCCGTTGCGCCCGCCTTTACCGGGGTGTTCATGGAGAAAATGGTCGGGTTCATCAAGCTCTACTTCCCGGTGTTTCTGCTGGGCGCCGTATTCGGCAAGCTGATTGAGCTGTCCGGCTTTTCCCGCTCGATTGTCGCTGCAGCCATACGCGTCCTCGGTACCCGCCAGGCAATGCTGGTGATCGTACTGGTCTGCGCCCTGCTGACCTATGGTGGCGTTTCGCTGTTCGTGGTGGTTTTCGCCGTCTACCCGTTCGCGGCCGAGATGTTTCGCCAGAGCAACATCCCCAAGCGGCTGATCCCGGCCACCATTGCCCTGGGCGCGTTCTCCTTCACCATGGACGCCTTGCCCGGCACCCCACAGATCCAGAACATCATCCCCAGTACCTTCTTCAACACCACCGCTTGGGCAGCGCCGTGGCTGGGGCTGATCGGTACGGTGTTTGTCTTCTGTGCCGGCATGCTTTACCTGCAACGCCAACGCAACAAGGCCCAAAGAGCCGGCGAAGGTTACGGCACGGATTTGCGCAACGAGCCCGAAACCGCCACCGACCTGACCCTGCCCAACCCACTGTTGGCCCTGTCGCCACTGGTATTGGTGGGGGTGATGAACCTGCTGTTTACCCACTGGATTCCCGCTTGGTACGGCAAGACCCATAGCTTGAGCCTGCCCGGCATGAGCACCCCAGTACAAAGCGATATCGCCAAGCTCACCGCAATCTGGGCGGTAGAAGCCGCGTTGCTGATTGGCATTCTGATGGTGCTGGTGTGCGGCTACAGGGCCATTCGCACGCGCCTGGCAGAGGGCACCAAGAGCGCCGTCAACGGTGCCTTGCTGGCCGCGATGAATACCGCGTCGGAGTATGGCTTCGGTGCAGTCATCGCCTCGCTGCCGGGGTTTCTGGTGCTGGCCGATGCGCTCAAGAGCATTCCCAACCCACTGGTCAATGAAGCCGTCACCGTCACCCTGCTGGCAGGCATTACCGGTTCTGCGTCCGGCGGCATGAGCATCGCCCTGGCAGCCATGTCGGAGACATTCATCGCTGCCGCCAACGCCGCGAACATTCCGCTGGAAGTCCTGCACCGCGTGGCTTCGATGGCCAGCGGTGGCATGGACACCCTGCCGCACAACGGTGCGGTGATTACCTTGCTGGCAGTCACCGGGCTGACCCACCGCGAAGCCTACAAGGACATTTTCGGCATTACCCTGATCAAGACCCTGGCGGTATTCGTGGTTATCGCCACTTTCTACGCCACGGGCATCGTTTAAGGAGCACAACATGAACTTCAACGGAAAGACCGCATTGGTGACCGGCTCTACCAGTGGTATTGGCCTGGGGATCGCGCAGGTATTGGCCCAGGCCGGTGCCAACCTCATACTCAACGGCTTCGGTGACGCCAGTGCGGCCATCGCCGAGGTTGCCCGTCACGGCACCCGCGTGGGCCACCACCCCGCCGACCTGAGTGATGTGCAGCAGATCGAAGACCTCTTCGCCTATGCCAACCGCGAGTTCGGGGGTGTCGATATCCTGGTCAACAATGCCGGCATCCAGCACGTCGCGCCGGTTGAGGCCTTCCCCACCGAGCGCTGGGACGCGATCATCGCGCTCAACCTGTCGGCCGTGTTCCATAGCACGCGGCTGGCACTGCCGGGCATGCGCCAACGCAACTGGGGGCGGATCATCAATATCGCCTCGGTGCATGGCCAGGTCGGCTCGGTGGGTAAAGCCGCCTATGTTGCAGCCAAGCACGGGGTGATCGGGCTGACCAAGGTGGTTGGGCTGGAAACCGCCACGACCCCGATCACCTGCAATGCTATCTGCCCTGGCTGGGTGCTGACGCCGCTGGTGCAAAAGCAGATCGACGACCGCGCCGCAGGTGGCATCGATCCGCAGCAGGCGCAACACGACCTGTTGGCAGAGAAGCAGCCGTCACTGGCCTTCGTCACCCCCGAACAGCTGGGTGAGCTGGTAGCGTTCCTCTGTAGTGAGGCTGGCAGCCAGGTTCGCGGCGCCGCCTGGAACATCGACGGCGGCTGGCTGGCCCAGTAAGGCAGGCGCTTTGCCGGGCGGGCTGCGGCCAACACAGCAATTCTGGCTGTCAGCCCCGAGGTTCGCGAATACACTGTTCTCAGGACGATAACAAAGAGGACATGGCATGAACGAGGTGCTCTGGCGCCCGACCGAGGCGCAAATCCAGGCCAGCCCGATGGATGCCTTTCGTCGGCAGATCAACCGTCGCCATGGGGTGCACCTTGACGACTATCATGACCTGCACCGCTGGAGCATCGAGCAGCGCGAGGCCTTCTGGCAGGCCCTGGCCGACACGTTCGAGGTGCGCTGGCATCAGCCACCGCGGCAAGTGCTCGAGGAAGGCCCACACATGCCCGATGCTCGCTGGTTCAGCGGCGCGACCCTGAATTTCGCCGAGCACCTGTTGCGCCGCGACGACCTCCGCCGTGACAACTGCGCCGTGGTGTCTCTGCGCGAAGACGGCAGCCGTTTCACCCTCAGCCACACGGAGCTGGCCGCCCAGGTTGCAGGGCTGCAGCGCAGTTTCAAGGCGATCGGTATCGGTGTCGGCGACCGTGTCGCGGCCTGTCTGCCTAACACCTGGCAAACCCTGGTGGCGATGCTCGCCTGCACCAGCCTGGGCGCCGTCTGGTCGTGCTCCTCGCCAGAGTTCGGTACCCATGGCATTGTCGACCGCTTTGGCCAGATCGAACCCAAACTGCTGATCGTCTGCGCGGGTTATCACTACGCCGGCAAAGACATCGACCAGACCGATAAAATCAACGAAGTACTGGCCCAGTTGCCAAACCTTGAGCAGGTGCTGGTGCTGCCGTACACCCGCACGCAAACGCAGACCGCAGACTTCCATTGCGCGGCCAAGGTCAGCCTGTGGGACGACTTCTATCAGCCAGGCGGTACACCGACATTTACGCCACTGCCGTTCGACCACCCGCTCTACATCCTGTACTCCAGTGGCACTACCGGTGTGCCCAAGTGCATCGTTCATTCGGCCGGCGGTGTGCTGCTGCAACACCTGAAGGAACATGGCCTGCACAACAGCCTTGGCCCGGACGACACCCTGTTCTACTACACCACCTGTGGCTGGATGATGTGGAACTGGCTGGTCAGCGGCCTGGCCCTGGGCGCGACGCTGGTGCTCTACGATGGCTCGCCGCTGTTCCCTGACGCGGGGCGCCTGCTCGACCTGATCGACAGCGAGTCAATCAGCGTGTTCGGCACCAGCGCAAAGTACCTGACTGCACTGGAGCATGAAGGCCTGCAACCGCGACTCAGCCACCGCCTGGAGCGCTTGCGCCTGCTACTGTCCACCGGCTCGCCGTTGTCACCGCAAAGCTATGACTACGTGTACCGCGCGTTCAAGCAGGACCTGCATCTGGTGTCGATGTCGGGTGGTACCGACATCGTCTCCTGTTTCGTGATCGGCAACCCCACCCTGCCCGTGAGGCGTGGCGAGATCCAGTGCAAGAGCCTGGGCATGGCGGTAGAGGTCTGGGACGATGAGGGCCACCCGGTGATTGGCGAAAAAGGCGAGCTGGTCTGCACCCGGCACTTTCCGGCAATGCCCCTGGGGTTCTGGAACGACCCGCAGGGCGAGCGTTTCAAGGCGGCCTACTTCAGCCAGTTTCCCGGTGTGTGGGCACAGGGCGACTATGCCGAGGAAACAGCCAGCGGCGGCATTATCATCCACGGCCGCTCCGACGCCGTACTCAACCCCGGCGGTGTGCGCATCGGTACGGCTGAGATCTACCGTCAGGTAGAAAAGATCGACGAGGTGCTGGAAAGCGTCGCCATCGGTCAACACTGGCAGGACGATGTTCGGGTGGTGCTGTTCGTCCGGCTGCGCGACGGTATCGTCCTCGATGATGCCCTGCAAACACGCATCCGCCAGACCATCCGTGCCAACACGACACCACGGCATGTACCCGCAGTGATTGTGGCGGTCAGCGATATCCCACGCACCATCAGCGGCAAGATCGTCGAACTGGCAGTACGTAATGTGGTTCACGGTCAGCCGGTGAAAAATACCGATGCCTTGGCCAACCCCGAAGCACTGGCACATTTTCGCGACCGCGCAGAGCTGCGCGATGAGGCATAATCGGCGCTTTTCTCAGGCGTCACAGAGGTACCTACAGCCATGAAAGCACAGGCCCGCCATATTCTGGTAAAAACCGCCGAAGAGGCCGAGCAACTCAAGCAACGCATTGCCAAGGGCGAAGCCTTTGACGTGCTGGCCAAAAAGTTCTCCACCTGCCCTTCCGGCAAGCGCGGCGGCGATTTGGGCGAAGTGCGCCCCGGGCAGATGGTCGGTGCAATTGACCAGGTCATTTTCAAGAAGCCCCTGCGCACCGTGCACGGGCCGATCAAGAGTAAATTCGGTTACCACCTGGTGCAGGTGTTCTTCCGCGACTGAACCCGGCCCGGGCTTCTCCAGCGGCGAGCCGCGGTAACCGTTCACCACCTGTCATTTCTGTCAGTTGTCAGTTTCGGCCATTGGGTTATACCCCTTGGAGCACACAGACGTGCGCCATTGAGGTACTCAAGCATGCGAAAATTTCGCTGCTTCATGACCCTCGGGGCCTTGCCCCTGTTGGGTGACGCCGCTTTTGCAGCCTGCAGCTTCGCCCCGGGGAGTGGCGACGATGCTTACGTGTGTGACAGTGGCATCGCTGCATCGCTGTCCGACACCTCAGGCGACAACAGCCTGCTGATGCCCACGGATGGCACCGGCAGTATTACGGGCAACGTGACCTTTGGCGCTGGACGTGATCGGGTGCAGATTGATTCCGGCACCATTGCGGGCAACGTCGGCCAAGGGGGCGGTATCGACACCTTCGTCATGAACGGAGGACAGATCCAATCACTCACCCAAGGCGATGGCCTCGATACCTTTCTCATGAGCGGTGGGCGCATCGTCGGCGCGTTCGAGGATGGCGACTACGCCATCATGACGGGTGGCCGGATTGGCCGCGTGAACATGAAACTGGACGACAACCTGTTCGACATGTCCGGGGGCAGCATCGACGGCAACCTGGTGGCCGGCTTCGGCAACGATACGATACTCCTCAGCAATGGCAACATCGGCGGCAACATCAGTCTCAGCGGGGGTGCCGACAACGTGACCATCAGCGGCGGCGAGGTCGGTGGCGACGTACTGCTGAGTTTCGGTAGCGACCGCTTCATCTGGAAAGACGGCGGTGTAATCCGCGGCAGCGTGCAAACCGGCCCTGATGATGATCAGGCATTGCTGATCAACCTTGATGAAACACATCTGGCCACTACCCGGCTGATTGATGGCGGCGATGGCAATGACCACCTGATCTTCGACACCAGCAGCCCGGAGAACGGCGCTCGTTATGTGGGATGGGAGACCGTGTCATTGAATAGTGGCTCAGCGCTCACCTTGAACGATACCCTCTTGCTGGGCGATACAAACCGTGGCACTGGCGTGCTGAACATCGATTCCAGCAGCCAGTTGCTGTCACACAGCGGCGCCGTAGCGCCACTGGCCGCCGGGCAGCACGCCACGCTGAACAATGCAGGGCTGGTCGACCTGAGTGGTGGCAGCGATGCGCAAGGGCGCCTGACACTGACCGGCGATTACATCGGGCTCAATGGAGTTCTCAGACTCAACAGCGTCCTGGCCAGCGATGCAGCCCATTCCGACCGCTTGATCGTCAGCGAAGGCAGCGTTTCCGGCACCACAACCTTGCAGGTCAACAACCTGAACGGCGTTGGCGCGCAAACTGCCCAAAACGGGATACAGGTGGTTGAGGCGACAGCCGGCGCAACCAGCAGCGCCGATGCCTTCCGCCTGGGCTCGTCGCTGTCTGCCGGTGCGTATGAGTACTACCTGTTCAAAGGCGGCGTCACGGCGGGCAGCGAGAACAGCTGGTACCTGCGCTCGAGCGTGATCGCCCCCGTTACAACGGCGGAGCCGGGTGAGGCGCCGCCAGCCCTGAGTGTGCCGGTCGCGGCCCCTGGAACCCCGGCATTACCGACAGCGATCGCCGGTGAGAGCATCCCCCTGTACCGCGCAGAGGTGCCACTGTATGCGGCAGCAAGCCGTTCAGCTGCACTGCTGCCGCGCCTGACCCTGAGTACGTTCCATGAGCGCCAGGGTGAACAGAACCTGCTCAACGAAACCGGGCCGATTGCCGCCGGTTGGGCGCGAACTGTTGGTGATCAACTGCGGCAACGTTGGTCTGGTACGGTTACCCCGAGCCTTGACGGCGATCTGCGCGGCTATCAGGTGGGGCATGATCTGTATGCCGCGCTCGACAATGACGGCTACCGCCACCACCTGGGGCTGTACCTCGGTCATGCCCGGCTCACGGGTGATATCAGCGGTTTTGCCTTGGGTTTCACCGACAATCACGTCGGTGACGTGCGCCTGGATGGCGATAGCATAGGCGCCTATTGGACGCTGGTCGGCCCGCAACGGTGGTACCTGGATGGCGTGCTGCAGTACACCGACCTGGACGGTCGCACCCGCTCAGATCGCGGCGTCACATTGGACCTGAACGGCCACACGATTACCGGCTCGCTGGAAAGCGGCTATCCATTGCCCCTGAACAGCCGCTGGGTGGTGGAACCGCAGGCGCAACTGATCGTCCAGTCGGTCAGCCTGCACAGTGCCAATGATGGGATCTCACGGATCAGCTACGACAACCAGCACGACATCAGCGCGCGCGTGGGCGCACGCCTTAAAGGCCATTTCCAGGCCGGTCGAGTACCCGTGCAACCTTACCTGCGCAGTAACATCTGGCAGAGCTTCGGCGGGCGCGACAGCGTCAGCTTCGACGCTGCCGATGCGATCAAGACAGATCACAAAAGCACCTGGATGGATGTCGGCGCAGGCCTCAGCGCCCAGCCAAGCCCATCCCTCAGCGTGTACGCCAGCCTGGATTACGGCTACAACCTCGACAGCCGCCAACAGGAACAGGTCAGCGCCAACCTCGGCCTGCGTGTGAGGTGGTAGCGGGCCTCACGCGCGGCGAGCAGCCAGCAGACCAACACCTGCGCAGGCAAGCAACGACGCACTGACCCGGTTGAACAGCCGGCGCCGAGCCGGCTGGCTGAACCAGCGCTGCATGTACGCCCCCAACCAGGCATAAATAGCAATGGCCAGCCATTCCAGCAGCAGGAACAAGCCACCCAATACCGCAAACTGTTCACTGACTGCAGTGTCGCTGGACACATTGACGAACTGTGGCAGGAACGCGGTGAAGATCAAAATGGCCTTGGGGTTGCCAGCTGCGACCCAGAACTCCTGACGCGCCAGGCGCAGGGTACCGGCATCGCGCTCGACGGCCACGCCGTCTTGCCCGACCGGCGCCCGCCAGAGCTGCCAGGCAATGTAGAACAGGTAGGCCGCCCCCAGCACCTTGATCATCAGGAACAGGTATTCACTGGCGTGCAAGACCACGGCCAGCCCGGTCGCGGCCAGGGCGATCATCCCGGCAAAGGCCAGCAGGCGACCGGCACCCGCCACGCAAGCGGTACGCAGACCGTAGCGGCTGGCGTTGTTAAGGGACAGCAGGTTGTTGGGCCCCGGCGCCATGTTCAAGGCAAAGCAGGCGGGCACAAACAGCAAGAGGCTCGAAAGGTCCATGGGCCACTCCAAAAACCTCAAGACTCTCGCCTGGCCGACCTCACGTCAAGCGTGGCCAACTCCAGAAAAGAGAAATGCCCGTTCAACCAGCCGCCGGTATCGATATGCCAGACATTACCGAGCACCCGCACTGATGGCCCTGGCGTATGCCCGACAATCAGCGCCCGCAAACCCGCGACAGGTGTCGGGTCATTCTGCTGCAAGCGCCGACGTGACCACTGGCAAATGTCCTGCGCAGCTTTCACCGGACCGACAGCCAGTTGATCACACCACGTCTGCCAACTGGGACTCGGGCAGTCGGCGTGCAGCACACCGACCGGGCCAGCAAGCGTGTCGATCTCCAACGCCAGCGGCAAGCGGGCAAATTGCTCGGCATATCGGGACTGCTCTGCGGCGGGGCTGTCCAGGAACCAGGCACCACCATTGGCCCGATACAATTCAACATCGAGCCACTGTCCTTGAACATGGGCCACGGCAAGTGCCTCGTGATTGCCCTGCACGGCAAAGAACCAAGGGCGCTGCAACCAGGCAAGCGCCTCTTCGCTGTCTGGCCCGCGATCGACCAGATCGCCCACGCTGAACAGACGGTCCCTGCTGGCATCGAAGCCAATCAATGCCAGTGCCTGCTCCAACCGCCGAAAATGGCCGTGAATATCACCGACCGCGAAATCCCGGCCCCGTTCATTACGCGCAACGCGCTGCAAGCGTCCCACCGCGCCCCTCCTGCTGATACGAGGCTCAGGTTTTCACGAAGACAATCCAGAACGGTAAAGAATCGATGACCTGCTCCTCGAACGCGAGCTGAACCTGACCAAGGCCGAAAGGGGCTATTTACTTCAAGCATAGCCCGCCCTTAACACGTGCCTTCACGCCTCAGGCAAGCCAATCCGTGACGGAGGTTTGCAAACGGGGAACTACAGGCACTCGTACACAGCACGTTTAACCGACGTATGCCAAGGCGCGCCCTCATAGAAGGAAATCAGGCTGCCCTCACCTTGCCGATGAACCTCAAGGTAGTCACTGGCAGTCACGCTGCCTGACACGCTGAGCTCATAGCCTCTGGAGATCGCCTTGCGATCCACCTGAGCATGCTGCTGTTGCTGCCAGCGCCCCATGACACACGCGCTATAGTCGTCAGGCGACTTTGCCGAGTGCTCTGAAATCGTTGGGGAATTGGGCGTGAGGGCCACTGGCAATGAGCATCCCGCCAGGAGCACGCTGATCATCGCGGCGACGACTGTCTTCTGCATGGCGCACCTTGAGCAAAAGCCGGCACTTTAGATCAAAGCGGCGGGGTTGTGACCTCACCAAAGGTCTAGCAAGGGCGGATAGGCGGCAGCGACTATTAGCCCACGGCGTGACTGCTGACTTTTCGATTACATCACTTTCACGCAGCCTTCACAGCCCAACGCCTAAGGTCGCAACTGCTCCTTTGGAAACTCCACATCAGCCCGCCTCCCCTAGCGGGCTTTTTTTTGCTCGCCAGGGCTTGAATGCGTGTGGAGACTGGCGGTAGGCATTCGGCGTTACAGCGTTGCCGTTCAGCATCAGGTTATTGCGATTGCCGGTTCAGGCATCATGTGATGTTGCCGCAGAAGAGATTGACACTCCCGTCCATCGGGCCGGCCCTCAAGACCAGGACATAGCCACCGGAGCGAAGCGCGGCGAGTGAAACAGGCGCTATGGTGGACAGCCGCATTGGTGACGACATAGACCTTGTCGTCATCGACTGATTCATCTCATAGACCGGCTTCGGCCCCATGCGCTCACACGTCCCTGAATAGATGTACGTGTCGATGTGCACAGGTAATGCCGTACCGCTTGGCACCCCGCCCAAAACAATCGAAAGCCCTGTCCTGTTTCCTGTCGTTGGCGACAACAACGCTGATGCCACATGGCCGGTGTTGTACTGAGTGGCGTTCAGAGCAACGTTGACCACCTGATGATCACCCGCTGTTGCCACGCCTGAGAGCAAGACGGCTGTCACCAGCAATGCCAGTGAGGGTACTCTGTTCATCGTAAGCCTCCTGATTTTTCAGGTTACGTTGACGTGATCCCCCCACTAGATTCTAGCCAGCCAGCATCGGCTTGATTATCTTTCGACGACCGGTCCCACGCTACGCCCAAATGACCGTCTCGCTATTGATTAACGGTATTCGATCAGGGTTGATTTCACGCTCACAATGAAGAAACGTCTGAGTTCTCTCGACATCAAACGCCCGCATGGCCCTCTGCTTCATGATCAGGGATGAAACCCCGAAGTGCCCGCACTCCGGGCATACGAGCTCAATGCCATCCATTTCAGAGTCCACTTCCCGCGCGTCTGCAGAACAGATCAAGCACTTCATGGTTATCCCCTTAATCAGCACCACACTATAGCCTCGCAACTGCTGATAATTCCTGGTTACGATGCCGCAGATCCGGAGCGCGGCGAAGGATACGGCCCCTTCCCAGATACCCCCAGTGCGCGCTGCTGGTAGTGTTGCACGGCCCGCATCAGCGACTCGGCTTCCAGGCGAAGACGCTCAACCTCTTCAGGTGGCGTCGAAGAATCTCTAGCTTTGTGATACGCGCAAACAGCCTCAAGGGCTCTTTTTAGAAGCTGCTCACCCGCCTTCATCATCTCGGTCAGATCCATGGTGCAACCCCCAGGCTTGCTCGCTCGTCTGGAGTATAGGCAGCGATCTGACTGCCCCCTGCATTTAGGCGCTAATGCCCCTGTACCCCTGGGTCCTGGAAAGCCTTCCTGTGCCGTATACCCACCGATCATCCGCCACGGATACACTTTGCAAAAAAACAGCGCTTGAAGAATCAAAGCGGCTATTTCTAGTCTGTCATCAGTGACGCCGGGCCCCTCTGACGGCATGCAGCCGCCATGTCGGAGTCATAGTTGGTAAAGCTACGACTAACAGGAGAGGCTCATGACTGTCTTACATTCGATCATCTTCGCTGATGTGCTGGGCACTGCCGCCTGGCTCTGGCTGACTTTCCTTGCGATCGTCATCGCATTACTCGCCTTTGACCTCGGCGTCCTGCATCGCGAACACCGAGAAATCAATGTAAAGGAGAGTTTGTTACTGTCAGCGGGCTACATATCCATGGGCTTGCTTTTCTCCGTCTGGGTCAACTTCCAGAAGGGTGCCGACGCCAGTATGGATTACCTGACCGGCTTCTTGATCGAGAAGTCGCTCTCGATGGATAACGTTTTCGTCATCGCATTGATTTTCGGATTCCTGGCCATTCCTCGGGCACTTCAGCATCGCGTACTGTTCTGGGGAATCATGGGCGTGATCGTGCTCCGGGCCATCATGATCGCCTTGGGCGCAGCTTTGATCGCCGAGTTCAGCTGGGTTCTTTATATATTCGGCGCCTTCCTGCTGTTCACGGGTGTGAAAATGCTTTTTGCGTCGGTTAACGATCAACCCGATCTGGAGAACAATCGATTCGTCAAATTCCTGCGCAGCCATCTGCGCATAACAGAGCGCCTTCACGGACATTCGTTCTTCATTCGTCAAGCGGACAAGACTGGCAAGAAGGTGCTCTGGATTACACCCTTGTTCCTGGCGTTGATTCTGATTGAATGTGCCGATCTGGTATTTGCCATTGACAGTGTTCCCGCCATCTTCTCAATCACCCAAGATACCTTTGTCATTTACACATCAAATATCTTTGCTATCTTGGGCCTTCGTGCACTGTACTTTGCACTTGCCGCGATGATTCATCGTTTTGCCTACCTGAAATACGCCTTGGCTCTAGTGCTCGTGTTCATTGGCGCGAAGATCTTTCTACACGACATCATAGGCAAGGTACCTGCTGCACTATCGCTAAGCGTCACACTTGGGCTACTCACCGGTGGGGTATTGTTGTCACTGTGGAAGACGCGAGTGCGGCCAGGCAATGAAGGCGATCACTGAATTGAGAGCCTGGGCGTGTAGCGCGTGAAACAGGAATTCGACCTGTGAAGGTCGCCCCCACCAAGGGCGACCTCTGCTTGCCAAACTGGGCATTCACGACCGGAAGCCTTACAACGGGTGGCTAGGCGTTGATTTTGCTGGGCCAAATCCCCCTCTGCCCCCATCAAAACATACAGTTTGGTATCAGCATTGGTATCGCTCTGCCTTGCTCTGCGGCATCCTGCCGAACGAACACCGCCCTCCCCTTACCGATCGTCACCCGGGATTAATCAGGCCTTCTCAAACGCCGAGCTGTTGGCCACTAAACCAAAACACATTTTCGTTCTGATGCTATAGCTATCCCGCAGATAAGAAAAAATGATTCTTTCTTTTTAATGATGCCCGGATGAAAAAACCAATAAATCACCAAGGCGCCAGGTATGTTGATCCTCTCGACCTGAACTGCAGTCTGCCTGACAGACCAAGCTCAAACCCGTGCCAAATTTTTCCAATCATATTAATGTGCTACCACCTAATGACTTAGAAGAAACGCTTCATGATCAATGTTGAGCAAATGGCTTTGATTCTGGAGGCTTTGCCGGACCCGGCTTTCATCCTGTCCCGCAGCGGCAAGTATGTCGCCGTGTTCGGCGGCCGTGATAATCGCTACTACCATGATGGAAGCTGCCTTGTCGGCCAGTACATTTCAGACTTGGTCAAGCCTGAGAAGGCAAGCTGGTTTCTCGAACAGATCGACAGGGCGCTCGAGTCGCGAGAGCTATTGATCGAAGAGTACGAACTGAGCAATAGGGATGTGAAAGGCTTATCCGATGAAGGCCCAAAAGAAGCGATCTGGTTTGAAGGCCGTATCCAGGCCCTGAATTTCCTGGCTGACGAGGAAGCAGTTGTGCTCTGGGTCGCGAGTAATATCTCGGAGAGGCACAACCTGGAGGTCAGACTGAGGGAGCTGAGCGATACCGATCAGCTAACCGGCCTTTTCAATCGAAGAAAACTGGAGCAGGACCTCGCTCTTCACTACGAATCATCAGTGCGGCACTCCGTGCCGACGTCCATTTTGATGCTTGATCTGGATGGGCTCAAGAAAATCAACGACACAAAAGGACACCATGCAGGGGATGAGATAATTATGGCCGCTGCCAACATTTGTAGGTCCGTGCTACGAAAAACTGATACCGCATGCCGCTTGGGCGGTGATGAGTTTGTGCTTGCTCTGCCCAATACCAACCATGGGCAAGCAGTGCAGTTCGCCAAGCGTTTACAGGCGTGTTTTAGAGAGACGCTGAGCCGGTTTTCGGCGGATGGTATCGCCGTCACGGCAAGCATTGGTGTCACGACTATAGCGCCGGATGATCGCTCATACGAAGACACGCTCAAGCGTGCCGATCGCGCATTGTATGAGGCCAAAGCCATGGGCAAAGACAGGGTGGTTTCTGCATGACAGTCCTGGGCCAAGCCAGAGGGATGCCAGAGCCGGAATTTTCGAGCTTCAGCAATGCGCTGCCTGGTCATACGAAAGGACTTATAGGTCAACCTCCGAGAATTGCCTTACCTGTTCGACCTGAGCTACGGTGATGGCAAAGTGAATCGCCGGAGGAAAGACCCAGCATGAGCAGTCGCGTAGTAACAACCAAGGAAGATCTGAAAAAGGCGTTAAAGGATCGTGTTGAGGTCATTCACATCGCTGCCCCTGATCTGGCTCGTCACGTCAAAACAGTAAAGAGCGCGAAAAAAGGAACCGCCATTGCTTGTGCGACCGTCTTGGGCATAGGTGTGGCAAGCGCCTGGAATCCTCTAGGATGGGGAATCGCCGGAGCTGCCGGGCTCACCGCTGCCATGTCAGGCGCTACGGCCGGAGTGCTGATTGCCGCAATCACTGCGCTGACCTTTCTCGGTACGCTTTACCTGGTCATGGTAAAAGATTACGAGCTTGAAACTAACGGCGACTTCAGCGGCAAACAAAAAAACACGCTCGGCGGCTCTGAGGGTGCCGGCGCGTCAACGACACAGCAGGGTAAGGGAAGCTTCAGTTTGACCCTCAGAAAGAGCAAATAGCGGTGACCCATTTCCATCCTGGCCCACCCTACTTTTTTATCTGCAAAAAGTGCAAACATCGCTTCGGGCGAAAAATCCGCCTAGGGGTGATCTGCCCGTCCTGTAAAAGCCTTTTCGTGGAAAGAGATCGATCCATACTCAAGTGAACCGTCTGATGCCAGTGCTGCAGCACAAAGGCAGACGTGCCAGGCCGTTTCCTAGCAGCAGGAAACACAGCAGCTCTGGATGAAGGAACTGCGGATTCGTTATCGGCCGTCGTACAACTGCCGTCATACCTATGCGACAATAGCGGCAATGTCTGGCCTCAACCCCGCATTTATCTCCCAACAGCTTGGCCACAGCGTACAGATGCTGCTGTCAACCTATGCGCGTTGGATTAACTCAAGCTCCGACTGGAGCGAGCTGGAAAAGCTGCAAATTGGTATCAAATCGGTATCAGCCGCATTGCCAGTGACATAAGCTATTGATAGGTAAGCCCTTTGATCTCCACCGCTAACATCACCATGCAGTTCGGCGCCAAGCCGCTGTTCGAGAACGTCTCGGTCAAATTCGGCAACGGCAACCGTTACGGCCTGATCGGCGCCAACGGCTGTGGCAAGTCGACCTTCATGAAAATCCTCGGCAGCGACCTGGAGCCATCCGCAGGTCAGGTCATGCTGGAGCCGAACGTACGCCTGGGTAAGCTGCGTCAAGACCAGTTCGCCTATGAAGAATTCACCGTGATCGATACCGTGATCATGGGCCACGAAGAGCTCTGGCGGGTCAAGGCCGAGCGCGACCGCATCTACTCGCTGCCGGAAATGACCGAAGAGGACGGCATGGCCGTCGCTGAGCTGGAAACCGAGTTCGCCGAGATGGACGGCTATACCGCCGAGTCCCGTGCCGGTGAGTTGCTGCTGGGCCTGGGCATTCCACTCGAGCAGCATTTCGGCCCGATGAGTGAAGTTGCACCAGGCTGGAAACTGCGCGTGCTGCTGGCACAGGCGCTGTTCTCGGACCCGGAAGTGCTGCTGCTCGACGAACCGACCAACCACCTGGACATCAACACCATCCGCTGGCTGGAAAACATCCTCACGGCGCGTAACAGCACCATGATCATCATTTCCCACGACCGGCACTTCCTGAACAGTGTCTGCACCCATATGGCCGACCTGGACTACGGTGAGCTGCGCCTGTTCCCGGGCAACTACGACGAGTACATGATCGCCGCGACCCAGTCGCGCGAGCAGTTGCTGTCGGACAACGCCAAGAAGAAAGCCCAGATCGCCGAGCTGCAGACCTTCGTCAGCCGGTTCTCGGCCAACGCCTCGAAAGCCAAGCAGGCCACGTCGCGGGCCAAGCAGATCGACAAGATCCAGCTGGCTGAAGTCAAGCCTTCGAGCCGTGTCAGCCCGTTCATCCGCTTCGAGCAGACGAAAAAGCTGCACCGTCAGGCAGTTACCGTCGAGAACGTCTCCAAGGGCTTCGATGGCAATACCCTGTTCAAGAACTTCAGCTTCCAGGTCGAAGCCGGCGAGCGCGTGGCGATCATTGGCCCGAACGGTATCGGTAAAACCACCTTGCTGCGTACGCTGGTTGGCGAACTGCCGGTAGACAGCGGTGAAGTGAAGTGGACCGAAAGCGCCGAGATCGGTTACTACGCTCAGGACCACGCCTCGGACTTCGAAGACGATGTCAGCCTGTTCGACTGGATGGGCCAGTGGACCCAGGGCGGCGAGCAACTGGTTCGCGGCACGCTGGGTCGCATGCTGTTCTCCAACGATGAAATCCTCAAGTCGGTCAAGGTGATTTCCGGTGGTGAGCAAGGCCGTATGCTGTTCGGCAAGCTGATCCTGCAAAAGCCCAACGTACTGCTGATGGACGAACCGACCAACCACCTGGACATGGAGTCGATCGAGGCCCTCAACATGGCGCTGGAGAACTACCCGGGTACGCTGGTGTTCGTCAGCCACGACCGTGAGTTCGTGTCCTCGCTGGCCACCCGCATCATCGAGTTGAGCGCCAACGGTGTCGTGGACTTCAGCGGCACCTACGATGACTACCTGCGTAGCCAGGGTGTGATCGTTTAACACCCGCAAAAAGCCTGCTTGAAGGCGATGGCGTGCTACCCGGCACCGTCGCCACAAGCGGGACGCCTATAAAAGCAGGCTAACGGACCGCCAAGATTCGTTAGCCTGCTTTCTTTTTCCCTCGCATACAGCGATGATGGCGTTTCCAAACGCCCATCCTGTGTAGCCATGTCTGCGCTAGAACCCGCCGCACTGCCGGCAACGACGATTACCCGAAAAATCGTCTCGATCATCTTCTATACCTTTATCGCCTTCCTCTGCGTAGGGCTGCCAATTGCCGTGCTGCCGGGTTACGTGCATGAGCAGTTGGGCTTCAGTCCGGTTGTGGCCGGGATAACCATAGGCTTGCAGTACTTCGCCACGCTGGTCAGCAGGCCGATGGCCGGGCGCGTCGCTGATAGCCTGGGCGGCAAGCGTGCAATCATCTACGGCCTGCTCGCCATTGCCCTGAGCGGCCTGGCGACGGCGGCCTCGGTACTGCTGATCAGCCTGCCCTTGGTCAGCCTGGCGGTATTGCTGACCGGGCGCGTGCTGCTGGGGCTTGCCCAAGGGTTGATTGGTGTTGCCAGCTTGAGCTGGGGCATAAGCCAGGTGGGAATAGCGCATACAGCACGGGTAATTTCCTGGAATGGCATCGCCTCTTATGGCGCCATCGCCATTGGTGCGCCGCTTGGGGTGAAACTGAACCAGTTGCTGAACTTCGCAAGCATCGGCCTGGTCCTGTTTGTCCTGGCGACATTGGCCCTGCTGGTGATCCGCAACAAGCCTTCGCTCCCGGTCGTTGCCGGCGAGCGCCTGCCGTTCTGGGCGGCCTTCGGGCGGGTAGCGCCCTGTGGTGTTGGCCTGACGTTGGCATCCATCGGCTATGGCACCCTGACCACCTTCGTGACCCTTTTCTACAGTGAGCGTGGCTGGACCGGCGCAGCCTGGTGCCTGAGTGCGTTCGGGGTCTGCTTCATTCTGTCCCGCTTGCTGTTCGTCAATGCGGTGAATCGATGGGGCGGCTATCCGGTTGCGGTTGTCTGTATGGCGACTGAAGCCGTTGGCCTGGCGTTGCTCTGGCTGGCGCCCTCCCCGCTACTGGCATTGCTCGGCGCGGGCCTCAGCGGTGCTGGGCTGTCGCTGGTCTACCCGGCACTGGGCCTTGAAGCCATCAAACAAGTACCCAGTAGCAGCCGTGGCGCGGGTTTGGGCGCTTACGCGGTGTTCTTCGACCTGGCCCTGGCCATCGCCGGGCCGCTGATGGGCGCGGTAGCTGCACATCTGGGCTACGAATCGATCTTCGGTATCGCGTCATTGCTGGCATCACTTGGAGTCGGGCTGGTACTGCTGCTGTCGCGGCGCAGCGCACAGACTCACTGATCAGCCGTACGCCATCCCGTACGGTCCGCTCGCCCAAGGGTCTGACTGAAAAACAACGCCGCCTCCGACTGCAGCGAATGATGAATGCTGGCACGGTCGACGCCCTCGGCGTCGGTGCATAGCGCGGCCATGTGCACACGCTGGGCTTCATCGCAAGGCGCCATGAAAATGAAATGCCCTGCACCGGCCAGTAGCCGGTAATCAGGAGTGCGGGGCAGTTTACGCGCCAGCGCAGCGGCGTTCTTGTCGATTGCCAACAGCTGATCGCGATCACCACTGTAGATCAGCGCCGGTACTTTCACCCCGGCCAGGGCATGACGACCGAACATCAGGCTCAACGGTGCCATCAGCAACAATGCCTTGATCCTTGAGTCTGCGGCGGGCAGCAGGTCGTCACGGTCGGCGATCAGTTGCCCGCGCATCTTGCAGGCGTCAGCATCCAGTGGGCGTTCTTCACAATAACGGCGCAGGCGGTCCAGTTCCGGGCGTGCGCCGGAAAGGATCAACGCGGTTTCACCACCCGCCGAATACCCAATCACCCCGACCTGCTCGGCGTTCACATAGGGCGCCAGCAGCTTGTCGTTCAGGGTTGCGCTGATGGCCGCGCTGATCTGCAGCGGACGCCCATAGAGGTTGCTCAGGGTGCCCAGTCGGCTGTGATCCTGGGCATTGTCCCCCGGGTGCACCACCGCCACCACCACAAAGCCCTTGCGTGCCAGTGCCGTTGCCAGGTCATGCAATGCCAATGGCGTACCGGTATTGCCATGGGAAAGCATCAAGAGCGGGAAACGCCCCATCGCAATGGGCGCCTCAAAACCGGCTTCCACCCGATAGCCTTCAACCCGGCTCCAATGTGCTGGCCCGGTTGCCGGGTAAAAGGCCAACGCCTGCATCGGCTGTTCGTCCAGCGGGTCGGCGAGGATCATCCGGTGCAACCCCACATGCCAGCGCTCGCCCGCCTCGCCCGGCAGCGACAACACGATCCCGATCACCGCGAGGATGAACAAACCAGACAGACGCTGCATGGCTGACACCTTGTCCCTTTATTGCCAGCGATCAGCATAGGCTGGCGCACTGCGCGCCAGATGAAAACTGAATGAAAAAACCGACTACCGGTTACCCCGGCAGTCGGCTTATGCGGTGGTTACTCCAAATCAGGCAGCTGCAAACAGCTCGTTATCGATCTGAGCACGCGCTGCACTCATGGCATTGCTGCGGTGTTCATCGCCATATGCCAAGCCATGAGCGCGGACGAACTCGACATCGGTGATACCAATAAAGCCCAGGAACACCTTGAGAAAATCTTCATGACCGACACCGGTTGGCTGGCCAACATGCAGGCCACCCGAGGTGGATACGACAATGACTTTCTTGCCACCACACAGGCCTTCAGGGCCAGCCTCGGTGTAGCGGAAGGTTTTACCGGCAACAGCGATACGGTCGATCCAGGCTTTCAGTTGGCTGGGAACGCTGAAGTTGTACATCGGTGCGGCAATCACCACGGCATCGGCATCCAGAAACTCTTGCAGTGTTTCGCTGCTCAGTTGAGCTTCGTGCTTCTGGGCGGCATCGCGCAGTTCTTCTGGCGTACCAGCACTGACCAGGGTGGCCGCGGAAAAATGGCTGATGGCGTCACTGGCCAGGTCGCGGTAAGTCACTTCAACACTGGCATCAGCAGCCTGCCAGGCCTGCACGACTTCACGGCTCAACTGACGGGAAGCCGAATTGTCGCCGAGGATACTGGAATCGATGTGCAACAGTTTCATGGGTGTTCTCCTGGATTTTTAAGACCGCGAGGCGGCGATCACGATGGAGAGAATCCTACCCAAACAGCGAATAGAGGATTAGTTGGCAAAAATGCGTTAGTTTGTCCTACATACAGAACAGTGCAGGGCAAGCTATGCAAGACCTCAATGATCTCTATTACTTTGCCCGGGTGGTTGAGGCCGGAGGCTTCTCTGCGGCCGGGCGCCTGCTTGGTATACCCAAGTCCCGGTTATCCCGACGCATTGCCGAACTGGAAGAACGCCTTGGGACTCGCCTGCTGCAACGCACGACCCGACAACTGAAGCTGACCGGGGTTGGCGAGCGCTACCTGCGTCATTGCCAGGCCATGCTGCTGGAGGCGGAGATGGCCGACGAAGCGGTTGCAAGCATGGTCAGCGAACCACGCGGGCGCTTGCGCGTGTCCTCACCAGTTGCGTTGGCCCATGCATTCTTGCCGGACGTCATCAGCAGCTTCCTGGCACGCTACCCACAGGTACAGCTGGACATGGTGCTGCTCAATCGTCGGGTTGATGTGATCACCGAGGGTATTGACGTTGCGTTGCGCGTACGCGACCAGGGCGACGAAGACCCTACCCTGGTCACGCGGCGCTTGCGCCAGGCACAAATGCTGTTGGTCGCAGCACCGAACTTCGCAGCCGAGCATGTCATCGAGCAACCACAGGACTTGATCAATCTCCCCGTGCTGGGCGCGCTGGAGGCTGACCGTCTGGTTCACCTGCGCCTGCTGGATGCCAAGGGCAATCGCGAAGACCTGGCGCTGGAGGCGAGGCTTGGAATTGATGACTTTGTCGTACGAAAATCCGCCGCCGTTGCCGGCCTGGGGTTCACGGCCCTGCCAATCATGCATTGCGAAGAAGAACTCGCCCGCGGCGAACTGATCCGTCTATTGCCCGAGTGGTCGCTACCCAGCGGCTATCTGCAGGCGGTCTACCCGCACAGGCGAGGTGTACTACCTGCCGTACGCGCCTGGATTGATCACCTGATCATTTCATTTGAAGCCTGTGGAGAGCGTTATGTCTGAAGACGACGTGGTGCAGTTTTGCCTGAGCCTGCCGGGCGTACAGGATGATTACAAATGGGGGGGCGTCCGGGTGTTCTCTGTGGCAGGCAACAAGATGTTCGCCCTGATCAACCTGGGCCGAGCCGACCTGGCCTTCAAGGTCGACAACGAGCTGTTCCTTGGCTATGTGGACAGGCCCGGTATTCGCCCGGCACCGTATCTGGCTCGCGCGCACTGGGTCAGCATGGAGCAGCCCTACCCCATGGGTCGTGAAGAACTGTGCGATCTGTTGCAACGGTCGCACCAACTGGTGGTACGACGCTTACCGAGGCGTTTGCAAGCGGGCTTGTTGCTCTGATTGGCGCAGGCAGGCTCAGCGCTTACTGAAACAGCCTGCCCAACCCGTGCCCCGCCAGCACCAGATAATCGAGCCAGAACACCTGATGCGCGGCGACGATTGCCCAGAAGATCAACTGAAACGACAGTTTGCGGGTCTTGTGCCGAAAGGCCTGCTGAGCCACCAGGGCGCCTGGCCAACCGCCACACAGCTCAACGACGTGAAGCCATTTTTCCGGGGTCCGCCAGGTATTGTTGCGCGCCTTGCGTTTGTCGTTCCAATAGAGGAAGGCGCTGAGCAGGCTGGCTGCCGGGTAGAGCACTGCTGGCAACCAGGAATGCCCGCCCAGCAGCATCTGCAGCACACCCCAGGACGGCAACAGGCAGATACCGGCAAACAACGACAGTTTGAGCTTGAGGTGTTGAACCGCGCCTCGGACTGGGGCAGGGCGCGGCTTGATAGCAGCCTGACGCACCCTGTCAGCTCTGCGCCGTTGCCCAGTCGACCAGCCCGAGTTGCCAGGTGGCCAGAATGATCAGGCCGAAGGCAATCCGGTACCAGGCAAAAACGGCGTAGCTGTGGCTGGCGATGAACCGCAGCAACGCACGCACCGAGATCATGGCAAAAATGAACGAGACCACAAAGCCAAGCGCAAACACCGGGAAGTCACCGGCCTGGAACAGTGCACGGTACTTGTAGCCCGAATACACGGCTGCACCCACCATGGTCGGCATGGCCAGGAAGAATGAGAACTCGGTCGCTGCCTTGCGCGACAGCCCGAACAGCAAACCACCAATGATGGTGGAGCCTGAACGCGAAGTGCCTGGAATCATCGCCAGACATTGGGCTACACCGATCTTCAAGGCATCGCTCCAGCGCATGTCGTCTACATGCTCGACAGACACCACATGCTCCCGACGCTCGGCCCACAGCATGATCACGCCGCCCACCACCAACGCCGTCGCAACGGTAATCGGGTTGAACAGGTAGTGATGAATCAGGTCGGCAAACAGCACACCCAGGACCACTGCCGGCGTGAATGCGATCAGCAGGTTGGCAGTGAAGCGTTGCGCCTGGCGTTGGCGCGGCAGCCCAACAACCACATCGAAGATCTTGCGCCGAAATTCCCAGACCACTGCCAGGATCGCCCCCAACTGGATGATGATGTTGAAGGCCATGGCACGTTCACCGCCGAAATTGATCAGATCGGCAACAACGATCTGGTGGCCGGTACTGGAGATGGGCAGAAATTCCGTCAAGCCCTCGACAATCCCAAGTATTACAGCCTGCATGGCGGTCCAAAAATCCATCATTCCCCCGTGAAGCGCTGCTCAAGGCAGGCCCCTTCATGTTTTCTAGAGTGGTGTATGCACGGTAAATCACAGCGACAGTGGATCGTGAAACCACGGAAAAGGTTCACGCTCCTCAAGGTTTATCGCTTTGGCGCCGAAATGCTAGCAGACCTGCCGGATAAACGCTGCTGATCTACGCAACAGATGCCTCTGGATCAAGCACTTAGCCCTTGGTCGACTAGGTAAGGGCAGTAAAAACGTGCTTGGATGCACAAGACAATAAAAATACCTGAGTGACCTACATGAAGACTCTACGGAATATGTCGATCAGCCGCAGGCTTTGGCTCATCCTGGTGGTGGCGGTGGTGATGTTATTTGCCCTGGGGCTGTTGATGCTGCGCCAGATTCACGGTGACCTGTACCAGGCCAAGGCCGAAAAAACCCGCCATGTGGTCGAAACTGCTGCGGGCATCCTGACCTACTACCAAGGGCTTGAGGCAAGCGGCAGCCTGACCCGCGATGCGGCTCAGCAACAGGCGCTGAACGCTGTACGCGGCTTGCGCTACAACCAGAACGAGTACTTCTGGATCAACGACCTCGAGCCGAAGATGATCATGCACCCGGCCAACCCCAAGCTCGACGGCCAGGTACTCTCAGGCATCAAGGACCCAGACGGCTTCGCCTTGTTCAATGCCATGGTTGCGCTGGCCAAGGACAAGGGGGCTGGCAGCATCGATTACCGCTGGCCTAAACCCGGGGCGAGCGATCCGGTACAGAAAACGTCGTATATCCAACTGTTCAAGCCTTGGGGCTGGATCATTGGTTCAGGCATCTATATCGATGACATGAAAGCCGAGTTCAACCGGCAACTGCGTGATGCCTCGCTGCTGGGGTTGGCTATTGCGCTGATCATGGGACTGCTGGTCGCAGTGATCGCCCGCAGTATTTCCCGCCCCTTGCAGGAGGCAGTCGATGCCATGGCCACCATCGCCAGCGGCGAAAGCGACCTGACCCGCCGCCTGGACACCCATGGCCGCGACGAGATTACGCAACTGGGGACACACTTCAACAGCTTCACGGCACAGCTGCAGCAGGTGGTCGGCCAATTGCATGACGCTGCACGTGCGCTGGGCCACTCGGCAGTCGAGATGGGCGACAACGCCAACCAGGCCGAGCTGCGCAGTGAACAACAGTCGCAGCAGATGGAACTGGTCGCCACCGCCATCAACGAGGTCACCTACGCGGTACAGGATGTGGCGAAGAACGCCGAACAAGCCTCCACCGAGATGCAAGACGCCCAGCACCGTGCAGAACAGGGGCAGCAGAGCATCCAGGGCAGCCTGCAACGTATCGGTGAACTCTCCGGCACCATTGATGAAGCCGTTGAAGTCATTCAGGCCTTGGCCAACCAGAGCACGAAGATTGGCAGCGTTCTGGAAGTGATCCGGGCCATTGCCGAGCAGACCAACCTGTTGGCGCTCAACGCGGCCATCGAGGCGGCCCGCGCAGGTGAGCAAGGCCGCGGGTTCGCGGTGGTTGCCGATGAGGTACGCCTGCTGGCGCAGCGCACTCAGCAGTCCACCGCCGAAATCCAGACCATGATCGAACACCTGCAGGGGCAGTCCGAAGCGGCAGTCAAGGCCATCGGTGCCAGCAGCACCGCTTCGCGCCAAACGGTTGAGCAGGCCAGTGAAGCTGGTGCCAGCCTCGATGCAATCAGCCAGGTGCTACTCAACCTCAATGCCCTGAACGCCTCGATTGCCAGCGCCACCTTGCAACAATCCCATGTGGTTGAAGAGATCAATCGCAACGTGACCGAAACTGCCGACCTGTCTCGGCAAACCGCCAGTGCAGCACAACAGTCCAGCAGTGCCGGCCTGGCATTGCGCCAGCTCAGCGAGCGCCTTGAACAATTGTTGCGCCAGTTCCACGTCTAAAGCCCCGCGCACCTGTGGCGTGTTCTGCGCCACAGGTTACAATCCCCGCCTCTTTCGAACCCGCCTCAAGGAATGCCGATGTCCGGCCTCGAACTGTTCGCCGCCGTGCTCGGCGTCATTGCCGTATGGCTCACCGTCAAACAGAACCCCTGGTGCTGGCCGATTGGTCTGGTGATGGTGCTGCTGTACAGCGTGGTCTTTTACGAGGTGAAACTGTACTCCGACATGCTGCTGCAACTGGTGTATGCACTGTTGCAGGTCTACGGCTGGTGGCAATGGACACGCCCCGAGCGCCTCGCCGAGGCACGCCAGGTCAGCTCCCTGCAACCTGCCCCGCTGCTGTTTGGTCTGGGCCTGGGCGCACTGGCAAGCCTGGGTTTGGGTGCGGCCATGGCCACCTGGACAGATGCGGCGCAACCCTGGCTGGATGCCACGCTGACGGCCTTCAGCCTGGTGGCGCAATTATGGATGGCGCAAAAGCGCCTGCAATGCTGGGCGCTATGGATTGTCCTGGACGTCATCTTCGTCGGTTTGTTTATGTACAAGACGCTTTACCTGACGGCAGCACTCTATGCCCTGTTCACCCTGATCGCAGTCCAGGGCTGGCGTGAGTGGCAACGCGACCCTGCCTTGGTGAACGCGTGAAAGTGTTGGTGCTGAGCGGCCCCGAGTCCAGCGGCAAGAGCTGGCTTGGCAGCGAAATCCAGGCCTGTTTCGGTGGCGAACTGGTTGGCGAATACGTACGCCACTTCATTGACCGCGAGCGACGTGACACCTGCTACGCCGACATCCCGACCATCGCCCGTGGCCAGTTGGCCTGGGAGGATGAAGCGCGCGGCAGAGCGCCTGAGCTGTTGATCCTCGACACCCATCTGCTGAGCAACCTGCTCTGGAGCCGCACGCTGTTCGGTGACTGCCCACACTGGGTCGAATCAGCGTTGCTTGAGCGCCGCTACGATCTGCACCTGCTGCTCAGCCCAACGTCAGTTGAATGGGTAGATGACGGACAGCGCTGCCAACCGGAACTGGCCCAGCGCCTGGCATTTTTCGAGGAAAGCCGCGCCTGGCTGGAGCAACATCAACAACCGTTCATCACCATCGACGGTGACTGGACCCGACGAAAAAACGCGGTTATTGATGCGGTTTCAGATTTGCTGTCCCGCTAAGCCATTGGGTTGTTACATCAGCGATACACTCCCACCTGCGCTAACCCCCGGGGTTGATGGGTTGACTCCTTGATTGCCGAGCAGTGTAAACCTGGCGTAACAGGGTACAGGGTGCCCAGAGGGGCAACATCTGTCTCACCACCGTTACAACGCTCTGCCCTCGCCGTCCTCCCGCACCCATAACCCTTTGATATTTCGAAAGAAACCAAAAGCGGCACGCCTTCTGCTCTCCTTCTCGCAACGCTGATAGGGCCAGCGAACTTGAAGAAGGAACCGCCGCCGTGGGGAATCAGAACAGCAAGCTGCTTCATCTTCTGCTGATGGGATGCGCATTGAGCGCCACCTTCTGCCTGCCCGTTCAGGCTGCCGGGAATGGAGTCATCGTTCTGCAACGCGATGTACAGGCCCGCCCTGCGGTACGTCCCACCGGTACACCAGACCCGCACCCGACTACCGTCAGCGCCAATCCGTCCAAACGCGTAATCGCCCAAACCAATAATGAACTCAGTGACGGCGACTTCGCCAGTGTTGCCAGCGGTTCATCACTGATGACGCGCGTACTGACCCCAGACAACTCCGGCACTGTTCGCGGCCTGGGCGCAGCGCAACAGGTGCGTCTGCCTGGCATGGCCGGCGGCTCCGGGGCGGGCAGCGGTGGCGGTAACAGCATCTCCAATCAGGTCAATCAAAACGTTCAGCGTGGCATGGCGCCGCTGCAGATCCTGACTGGAGGCCGCTGAAATGAGGTACTCACTCCTGTTCCTGGCCCTGTGCAGCAGCGGCCTCGCGCTGGCCGGATCGCCAGTCAAGGACCACGCCACTATCGACACAAGCGGCCAAGGCTACCGCGGCAATATCGCGGTCAACCAGGCAGCGGGCGATCAGCAGCAACAGAACAACAGTCGGGCTATTGCCATCGGCACCAACGCCAATGCCTCAACCCAGATTCGTCAGCACATCGACACTGCCACCAGCCAGGCACGTGATGCCCGGGCCGGTATTGGTGGCAACTCATTCAGCAATGGCAGCGGCGCGCTGGGTATCAACCAGTCGGCCGGTGCCAATACACAACAAGTCAATGCCGTTCGGGTCAGCATCAGTGCCGTTCCGCAACGCATCGACGACAGCGTCCTCGATCAACAGAACGTGGCGCTGACAAAAGGCTCCGACCCAACTGATCAAGCACCCGGCAGCCGCCAGATCGCGAACAGCGATAGGGCCTTCACCGGCAGCCGTGGAGTGATCCAGTTGAATCAGAGCGCCGGGGTGGGCAACCGAATGGCAAACACCCTGAGCGTACGGGTTGCGGACTGACCCGACAGGTAACCGAGTAACAACAACACTTAACTACCTAAAAAAATGCGGAGAAACACCATGAAACCTAAAATGGCACTTAAGCCTCTGGTTTTCGCACTCGCAGCGGTCATGGCTGTTGCTGCACACGCTGGCGGACGTAACGACGACCACGGTGGCCATAATGGCGGCCATAACGGTGGTCATAACGGTGGTCACAATGGCGGCCATAACGGTGGTCACAATGGCGGCGGCCACGGTGGCCATGATAACGTTCTGCTGGGCCTGCTGATCAATGCCGGCTCCCTGGCCAAAGTTGGCGACACCCAAAACAACTATGGGAACAGTGTCACCAACCAAGCCACTGAAAATACCGCCAAGATGGACAACTCGGCCAACAACTCTCAGGGTAACCTGGGCGTTAACGTGGCCGCGGGTGACGGTAACCAACAAGACAACGTTGCCGCTATCGCCACAGCCGATGAGCGTTTCATCTTCGGTAGCGCTATCGCCGACTCCACCGCGACTCAAAATAACACCGGCAACACCGTTAAAAACTACTCGACCCAGAACGCTGCCGCCCTCAACAACTCGGCCAACGGCAGCTCGGGTAACATTGGTATTAACGTAACCGCTGGCGACTTCAACCAACAGAAAAACAACATGGCGATCGCCGTATCCGGGGGCCGTGTGGCCTCAGCCACAGCGAATGCCACTCAGACCACCACTGGCCTGAAAGTCACCAACGAAGCTGACCGCACCTACGACACCAAAACACTCAACTCTTCGTTCTACGCTTCGGGCACCTACCAAGGCGACGGCAAAGGCTGGGTCGGCGGCGACGACCATCATGGTGGTGGCGGCCACAACTACGACGACCGTCGTGGTGGTGGCGGTGGTCATGACAACGACAAACAACCGCTCAAGTTCCATGAAGAAGGCAGCTTTGTGCTGAGTGGGGTAGCCACCTATCAAGTGCTGACCCCAAGCGGCTGGATCAACCCTGTGACCAACAGCGCTTCGCTGACCAACTCGCTGAACGGCGTGTCGGGCAACGTCGGTGCCAACGTCTCGGCTGGCTCGGCCAACCAACAAAGCAACTCGCTGTCCATCGCTGCAGGCTGCAAGGCTTGCCTGTAGACGCAACAGTGAACGGGGCCCTTCGGGGCCCCTTTCCTTGCTTTCACAGGGTGTGAATACCATGCGAATTGCCCTGCTAGCGGCACTGCTAGGTTTGGCCAGCGTGGCCGAAGCTGCACAGATGCCCATCGCCGCCCTGCCCGGTGGTACGGTCATTTACAAGCCGGTTCAAAGCATGCGCGAGCGGCGCTTCGCGGACCTGGTGCAACAGAAAACCGATTTCAGCTGCGGCGCTGCAGCGCTGGCAACCGTACTCAAGCAAGCCTACTGGCTGGACGTGGACGAGGCCCACATCATTGAGGGCATGCTGGCCAACTCCGATCAGGAACTGGTGAAAACCCAAGGTTTCTCGATGCTCGACATGAAACGCTACGTCGAGAGCATTGGCATGCGCGCCCGTGGTTACCGCATCGCACCAGAGAGCCTTTCAAGTGTCAGCATTCCCGTTGTGGTGCTGATGGACATTCGTGGCTACAAGCATTTTGTGGTGCTGCAGCGCACCGAAAAAGACTGGGTATACGTTGGCGACCCGGTACTTGGCCACAAGCGTTATGCGTTCGACGACTTCATCAAGGGTTGGAACGGGATCATTTTCGCCGTGATCGGCCCTGGGTACGACAAGGCCAACGCCCTGCTCGACCCGCCCGTACCTCTGAGTGCCAAGAACCACATCAACAACTTCCATCCGGTCCAGGATGCGGAATTGATGGAGTTCGGCTTCATTCAGAGTGACTTTTTCTAATGACAAGGGGCATGAAGCTCTGGGGAGATACCCGATGAAGACTTCAACCTTGCTGGTTGCCGCCTGCCTGGCAGCCAGTTTGCCTGCCCAGGCGCAGGTATTTAAACCGATCGAGGTAAAAGACAGCGAGTTAGCCGGTCTGCGCGGGCGCTATGTAATGCCGGGCCGCATCATCAGCTTTGGTGTTGTAATGAACAGCACTTGGCAGAATGCCAATGGCGACCGCATCGGTGCAACGGCCACACTGCATGTTCAGCAAAACACCTTCAAGCCACAGTTCTACGTCTCGCTCATCAACGACAAAGGCACTGGCAACTCCATGACCCCAGGTACCGGTAGCGTGTCCGGTGGTTCAGGGCTAAACAACACCCAGGGCGTTACCCAGACATTGCAGGCCGCCGGTGACTACAACACCGCGTACAACAACGTCTCCATCAACGTGAAAGAGGGCAAGGCAGCAACAGCCAATGGAACCCCCTCAGGACAGGTGCTGGCAGGCGGGTCAAGTATCAGCGGCAGCAACGGCGCTGGCACCCTGAACATCTCGGCAGGCGCCAATGGCATCAAGATGGGCATCAACGCCAGCAACAATCAGGGCTATACCGTACAGAGCCTGGCCCAAGGCGGCTTGTCGCAGGCAGCAGTGCTGCTGGGCGGGAACAATGTTGTCAGCAACATGACCCAGCTCAATGTGGTCCTGCGTGACAACATGCCCACGGCTGGCGCGCTGAACTGCAACCTTGATCAACTCAAGGGCCTTCGCATCTCAGGATATTGAACTACGCTCTGTCTCAATATTCGTAGTTGAAAGGGACGGGTAACCCATGCATCGTTCGTTTTCACTGAAAGCTGCCGTATGTTTAAGCACATTAATCCCGGCGACGTTCCTCCAGGCGGCGCCGGACCCTCAGGTAGAAGCGTTGAAACAGGAACTGCAGGCACTGCGCCAGCGCTATGACGCACAACAGCAGGCGCTGATGGTTCTGGAACAACGCGTTCGCCAAGTCGAAGAGCAACCTGCGACGCCGCCGCCCAAGCGCTTGACACGCTCACCTGCCTCGCAACCGAGCACGGGCCAGACCGTTGCTGCTGCAGGTACTGGCAGCTCCTACGGTGAGTCGCTGAAAGACGATTCGCAACCGGCGCAAAGTGTCTCCAACCTCTATGACGAAGCCAGCGGCTTTTTTGGTGGCGGCAAGTTCAGCGTTGAAACCGGTATTACCTACGCGCGCTACGATACCCGACAGCTGATTCTCAACGGCTTCCTGGCGCTGGACTCGATCTTCCTCGGTAATATCAACCTCGACCGGATCAAGGCCGACAACTGGACCCTCGACGTTACCGGGCGCTACAACCTCAATCAGCGTTGGCAATTCGACCTGAACGTACCCGTGGTCTACCGCGAATCCACCTACCAATCCGGTGGTGCTCAAAACAACGCTCAAGGTATTACCGAACAAACCGTTACCCGTGACCCCACCATCGGTGATGTCAACTTTGGCGTGGCGTACAAGTTCCTCGACGAATCGGAAAGCCTGCCAGATGCGGTCTTTACCCTTCGGGTCAAAGCGCCAACCGGCCAGGAACCCTTTGGTATCAAGCTACTCCAGGATCCCAACAACGACAGCCTGTTCTACCCCGAGGACCTGCCGACCGGCAACGGCGTCTGGTCGATCACACCGGGCATCTCGCTGGTCAAGACATTCGACCCGGCGGTGCTGTTCGGCAGCCTGAGTTACACCCATAACCTGGAGGAGTCGTTCAGCGATATCAGCTCTACCGTGGGCGTGAGCCACCCAGGCAAGGTCAGGCTGGGTGACAGTTTCCAGCTGGGTGCGGGCATCGCTTTTGCGCTTAACGAAAAAATGAGTATGTCATTCTCGGTGTCCGACCTGATTGTCAAAAAATCAAAAATCAATCAAACGGATACCAATGATGGCTGGGTCACTGTGCCCAGCAGCGATGCCAACGCCGCCTACTTCAACGTTGGCATGACCCTGGCAGCCACCGATAAACTGACCATCGTCCCCAACCTGTCGATCGGCCTGACCGACGACGCCCCGGACTTTACCTTCAGTCTGAAATTCCCGTACTACTTCTAAGCATCAATCACGCCTTGTGGTCGCCTGCAGCTAGCGTCCACAAGGCCAACCTGAGCGCTGCAGTCAAAAATGCAGCGTCGGTTGCTGACTGTTCGGCTGCTCGGCCAACCAGCGCTCAAAGCTGTCGGCCGGCATGGGTCGACCAATCAGGTACCCTTGCCCCTGGTCACACCCGGCATTGCGTAAAAATGCATACTGGGCATGTGTCTCGATACCTTCTGCCGTAATGCGAAAGCCCAACGCGTGCCCCAGGTCAATGATCGACTGGGTTATTGCAACCCCATCGTCATCATCAGGCAGGTCCTTGATGAACGTGCGGTCGATTTTCAGGTGATCAATCGGCAGCACTTTCAGGTAGGCCAGCGAAGAGTAGCCCGTACCGAAGTCGTCGACAGCCGTTGCCACGCCCATCTGCTGCAACTGCGTAAGAATCTCGCAGGCGTGCTGCGGGCTCTCCATGAGCAAGCTCTCGGTAATTTCCACCTCCAGCAATGTTGCGGGAAGATCGTAATGTTGCAAGGCACGAGACAGGCTCTCGACAAAGTTGCTGCGCTCAATCTGCAACGCCGCCACGTTGATTGCCAACGGCCCGGGCAAGCGTTCACGCGCACGCCAGCAGGCAAGCTGAGCGCACGCAAGATCGAGCACTTTCTCGCCGAGCGGAATGATCAGACCAGTACGTTCGGCCAGGGGAATGAAATCTGCCGGAGACACCAGGCCGCGCTCTGGATCACGCCAACGCAACAACGCTTCTGCACCTTCGACACGACCACTGAACAGGTCGATCTTGGGTTGGTACCACAGTTCGAATTCATTCTGCTGCAACGCTCGGCGCAACGCGCCTTCAAGAAAGATCCGCTGCTGCAACTGCTGGGTCATGTCGGGATGGTAGGTGCGATAGGTGTTACGACCGCTCTCCTTGGCTGCGTACATCGCCGTATCGGCATGGCGCAGCAAGCTGTCACAGGTGTGCCCGTGCTCGGGGTAGAAGGCGACACCTATACTGCCTGTGACCAGCGCGGCCGTACCCTTGAGGTCGAAGGGCTGCTGCATGGCCAGCAGCAACCCTTGCACCTGCGCCATGACCTGCTCGTCCTACGGGCAACACAACACAAATGCAAACTCATCGCCGCCCAAACGGCACGCTGTATCCTGAGCCGTGAGCAGCCCGAAGAAACGCTGGGTTGTCTGCTGAAGAAGTAGATCGCCCAACGGGTGACCGAGGCTGTCGTTGACCAGTTTGAAACCGTCGATATCCAGTATCAACACGCCCAAGCGCTCGCCGTTGGCCATGGCGAGTTCAAGGCGCTGCTGGAACAAAAGCCGATTAGGCAGCCCCGTCACGGCATCATAATGCGCCGACTGCTCAAGCTGAGCCTGCGAGCGCTTCAGCTCATCGTTACGCTGATGAATCACCTGGTTGCTACGGATCAACTGCGCTACGAACAAGCAGAACACGCCGGTGCAGGCCAGGGAGAACATAAACAGCGGCGAAGCGAACAGGCTCATCGTCGGCCAACCGCCCTGAGGGGTTGCTGCCAACTGCCAATGCCCACCCGGCACATCAACGTTGAGCGTCACGCCAGGCTCGTTGAACAACGTAGCCTGACCCCAAATGACCGCGCCTTGATCCCCGCGACCGTCGGCGCCCCGCAAGGCCAGTTCAAACGCGCCGTCTTGATCCAGGCCCGCGGCCTTGAGCAGGCGGTCGGTATCGGCAACGATCGAGAGGTTGCCCCAATAGGTATTGCCCGACGGGCCACCGACAAACACGGGACGCCGGTAGATCAGCCCTCGCCCGCCTTGATAAAGGTCAACGGGCCCGGCCAGCACCGCATGATGACTGTCCCGCGCACGCTGTAGCATCGGGTATTGCGTCGGCAATGTCCGATAGTCCAGACCGAGGACACGTTGATTGCCCTCCAGTGGGAAGACATCAGCGACAACATCCGAGGGTGCCACAGCGATGTGCCGTATATAGGGCACTGAAGCGATGGCCTGACGAGCCATGTTGTGGAAATGTTCAGGCGTGATGGTGCCATCAGCGCTGATGAGCTGAGCAATCCCTTCGGTTTCGCCGAACGCAGAACGTAGTTGAGCCTCAAGGCCGGCACGCAAGCCTGAAAGCCGCGCACTGGCATTGCCCATCAACTCGCTTTCCTGGCGCTGTACATCCAGATAGCCCAATGTCACCGACAAACCGATGCCCACCACCGCGAAACCGATCGGTAATAGCCTGAACAAAGGCATGCGCATGCTGCGGGGCCAACTCCAGATACGAGCAAACGTTACGGTTCTGGTTGTCATACGCCTGCTTTTCACTGACGGGGCGACAGTTTATCGACCTTTTTCGAACAACATTGAGCGGTACTGGCTTTTTTTTACAGGCTGGCGCTATGCTGCAACTGAATCGTTTCACCCACATTCCAACAAGAGGTGCTACGCATGAACCATCTGCTTGATTCACTGTTCCCCAACGCCACCGAAGTGCCTGAAGCCTGGCGTTTGAGTGAACCGCTGGAGCAGCGCGATTACCTGGTCGACGGCCAACTGCAACAGTGGCATGGCCCGCTGGCGACCGTGCGCAGCCCGATCTGGCTGAAAGGCCCTGACGGCGAACAGCAGGTGATTCTGGGCAGCGCGCCACTACTGGATGCCGAGACCGCGCTGACTGCGCTGGATGCCGCCGTACGCGCCTACGACAAGGGTCGCGGCGCCTGGCCCACACTGCGCGTAGCCGAACGCATCCAGCACGTCGAAGCGTTCCTGGCACGCATGCGCGAACAGCGCTCAGCCGTGGTCAAACTGCTGATGTGGGAAATCGGCAAGAACCTGAAGGACTCGGAGAAAGAGTTCGATCGCACCTGCGACTACATCGTCGACACCATCAACGCGCTCAAGGAACTGGACCGCCGCTCCAGCCGCTTTGAACTGGAGCAGGACACCCTCGGGCAGATACGCCGTGCGCCCTTGGGCGTTGCGCTGTGCATGGGGCCTTACAACTACCCCTTGAACGAAACCTTCACCACCCTGATTCCAGCGCTGATCATGGGCAACACCGTGGTGTTCAAACCGGCCAAGTTCGGTGTGCTGTTGATCCGCCCGTTGCTTGAGGCGTTCCGCGACAGCTTCCCTGCCGGGGTCATAAACGTCATCTATGGCCGTGGCCGCGATACCGTCAGCGCGCTGATGGCCAGTGGCAAGATTGATGTCTTCGCGTTCATCGGCACCAACAAGGCCGCCAGCGACCTGAAAAAGCTTCACCCGCGCCCGCACCGCCTGCGCGCAGCCCTGGGGCTGGATGCGAAAAACCCGGGGATCGTGCTGCCGGACGTCGACCTGGACAACGCCGTCAGCGAGGCAGTGACTGGTGCGCTGTCATTCAACGGCCAGCGGTGCACTGCACTGAAGATCCTCTTTGTGCACGAACAGGTGGTCGAGCAGTTCCTCGATAAATTTCAGCAGAAACTGGCCGCGCTCAAGCCCGGTATGCCCTGGGAGGCCGGTGTCAGCCTGACGCCACTGCCTGAGCCGGGAAAAATCGAATACCTCGATGGCCTGGTTGCCGATGCCCTCGCCAAAGGCGCCGAGGTGATCAACCCCAATGGTGGGGACAGCCGCGGTTCGTTCTTCTACCCGGCCCTGCTCTACCCAGTGAACGCCAACATGCGCGTGTACCACGAGGAACAATTCGGCCCGGTAGTACCGATTGTGCCCTACCGTGATCTACAGACCGTGATCGACTATGTACTGGACTCGGACTTCGGCCAACAACTGAGCCTGTTCGGCAATAATTCTGCGCAGATTGGCAGCCTGGTCGATACCTTTGCCAACCAGGTGGGCCGTATCAATCTCAATGCCCAGTGCCAGCGCGGCCCGGACACCTACCCGTTCAATGGCCGAAAAAACTCTGCCGAGGGCACCTTGTCGGTCCATGACGCGCTACGCGTGTTCTCGATCCGTACACTGGTTGCAACCCGATTCCAAGAAAGCAACAAGCAACTGATCAGCGACATTATCCGTAACCGCGAGTCGAGCTTCCTCACTACCGACTATATTTTCTGAACGACAGCAGCACCGCTGACAATCCCGTTGCCCATCGTGAGAATCACTGCCTTGCGTGGGTGACAGGTGACGTTGCGGTGCATTTCGCTTACCTTGCCGACAAAGGATTTCTGGCCAGGACCGTGCATGAGAATCATCGATAAAAACACTACGCTGGTGCGAACCCTTACCGCCGCCGAGTACGACCTGGTTTGTCGCTTTGTCGAAGGCAGCCTGGAAGGTCATCGCCTGTTACAGGCCAACCAGTTCCTGATGAAGGTGCGCGCCGCTGGCCATTGGTTGGGATGCGGATGCCAGCAACAGGTGATGCCGATACTCAATGTCACCCTCAATAGCAACACTGGCACGCTGTTTCTGAAGAACAACCCAGGCACCCCCGAACATGCTGTCGACTGTCCATTCGGCAAGGCAGCACGCGAGGGTGAAAGCACACGTAGCGAACATACTCAGTTTCCAGCGGCATGGCTGCCCCCTGATACGCCACTGCGCTTGATCGGGGACTTTCCTCGCGACGAGGACACCAGCACTGCAAGCGGCACGGGCGAAAAACGCGAACAGCAAAAACTGCTGTCCCTGCTGCTGACCCTGATCGAAGCCAGCGGCCTGAACGTCTATGCCACACACCTGAAGAAAGACCTGAGCGGACAGTTCGCCGAGCTGCGCGGAGTCGCCAGCCGTTACCCGCTGGTCGAGCGGGTACCGGCGAGCAACTACCTGGAAACCCGCCTGGACATGAAGCACATGATGATGCTCAAGGCACGCCTGCGAGAATCATCAGCCTTTGGCAACCACCGGCGCTATGGTTTGATCCTCGATTGCGTCAACCAGATCAAGGCACGCAAGGTATTCAACGACCGTAGCGAAGACGGCTTCGACTTCCAGGGGCATCACCTGCTCTGGGGTGGCAGCAAGACCCCGGGGCCGTTGTTGGCGCTGGCGATCTATTCCCCGATCCGTGCAGGCAGCCACTTTTACGAACTGATCCATGTCGCCAGCGTACCCGTACTCTCGCGCGGGCAGTTGTTTCCGATCTACCGCGACGAAGAGCGCGAGCCATTGAAGATGCTGCAGTCGCTGATCGACTGGATGGCCAGCAAGGGGGTCAAGGTCATCATGCGCCGACCGGTCATCGGCGCCGAGGTCATGGATGAGCTGGTGCTCAGCTCCGACCAGGACCGCGTGTTGTCCGTATCACTGACCGAACAACCCTTGGGCCCGGAACCGGAGGTCGAACACTTCAAGCGTTACGCCGACTTCAAGAGCCTGGACACCTTCCGCAAGTACGTGGCGGGCTTTTTCATGCGCGAACGCGATTGAGGCGTAGCCATGAACCGGTGATTGGCTGATCGCCATCTTTTTACGACGCCCAGCAGCCTTGGGTGCTGCTGCAACATACATGGGACACTCACACAGCCCCGCCACCAGCGACCGGTAACGCATTCCTCAATCTGCGTAGGATTTTTCCCAATCCGCCTGACGTGACCGAATGTGCCCAATCACGAGGGTATGCTTTCCTCCTGCACCGACCAGCACTCATGCTGCCAACTGATCACAGGAGAGAACATGGCTTCCATCAACGCCGCCGTCTTGCCCCCCATCGCCCACGGGAAAATCACTTCACAAGCGGTACATGCCGGATTGGCTGCCAGCCCGGCAAGGCCCGCAACGCTGGAAAGTGTGCAGGTCAACCTGTCAGAAGCGGGCACGAACAAGTCGGCACAAGCGAATGCCAAGAACGCTGACATCGACGCCAGCAACCTGCCCGATAACGTGAAGAAGGTGTTGAAGTCGGTTCGGGAAATCCAGGAGCGGATCAACAAGACGATGGATGAGCTCAAGGCCGTGATGAATGATCACATGCTGCCGATAAAATCGCGTGAGGCGAAAATCAATGGTTTGCAAACAGTATTAGCCTGCCTGACCAGCGACCTGAACAAGGCCACCCAGCTGTTACGCCGGACAGAAAACGAGATGAAACTGTCAACAGCTGAAAAAAGCCTGTCCAAGGCACTGGCCAACCCCTATCGATAACCCGGCACTCTTCATCAGGTGTGCACAAGGGCTAGCCCATTGCTGCATGTGAGCCTCAGTTCCTGACAGCTTCCTGACCTTATGAGCCCTCAGCTACCCGCAGCAACACGCGCAGCGGACACTTGTTCGGGCACTGTGGTGCCTTCCCGGGAGCAACCGCACCCAGGTGTGCGCTACGGGTGTATCTTCGGTACGGCTTCAACCGGTTGGCCCGAATGCTGCCGCTCTGACTGTACATGAGCGACCAGCTCCGCCAAGGCCCGACTGCTGGACAATTCATCGGCGCGAATACCGGCGACGGTCAATGCACGACCGTGCGCATCCTGCTCCAACTGGATGGTCAGCGAGCCGTCATCAAGGCAGGACACCACGCAGTGAGAAGGCAAAAAAGCCTGTTCGATGACCTGACGTAATTCCAGGCTGCAAATGCCGTGTAATGACATGATCAACTCCTGCGTACAAGGTGGTTGAAAACCCAGTAATCCCCCTGTTTTCCGCGCATTTCAAATTGATAAATACGATGCCTGGCAGGAGCGTCATGCACCGCCATTATTCTTGTACAACAACAGCATTGACTCACTGCTTTGTACAACCCTGTACAGCCCCGACACAGCGCCGCGAAAAGGCCAATGGCTGGGTGATCTCATTGAAGGTACCGGACGCATCGGTCACCACGAACACCTCGAAGCCTTCGGCAATCGGCGACAGGGCCGGGAACGCCACACACACCTCGGTCACGACACCGGCAATGATCAGTTGCTTCTTGCCGGTGGCCTTGACCGCCTTGACGAAGTCTTCGTTGTCCCAGGCATTGATCTGTCCTGGCCGGGCGATGTACGGCGCCTCGGGAAACTGAGCCTTGAGTTCCGGCACCAAAGGGCCGTTGGGGCCGCTTTCAAAACTGGTGGTGAGGATGGTCGGGAGGTTGAAATACTTTGCCAGATCACCCAGCGCCAGCACATTGCTCTTGAACTTGTCCGGTTCGATGTCACGTACCAACGACAGCAGCCCGGCCTGATGGTCAACCAACAAAACCGCTGCATTGTGCTTGTCCAGACGGCTGCAAGGGACGCTCATGGCCTTGTTCCTTGTCGTTGAGGTATGGCATGCGGATCGCAATACGGATACACCAGACTAGTCGGCGTTGTGGTCGCCGGCCTTGCCTTTGGTCATCTGGCCGAAGCGACCGGCATGAAAGTCGTCAAACGCCTCGGCAATTTCGGCCTCGCTGTTCATCACGAACGGGCCGTAACCGACGATCGGCTCGTCAATCGGCTCGCCACTGAGCAGCAGCACACTGGCATCCTGAGTTGCCTCCAGCAGCACCTCATCGCCGTCACGCTCAAACAGCACCAGTTGTGCCGCACCAGCGCCCTGCTCGCCGTTGACCCTCACCTCGCCGCGCAACACTACCAACGCCGCGCTATGGCCCACCTCGAGCGGCAGCGACAATGACGCCCCGGCGTTCAGGTGGATGTCCCAGACGTTCATGGGCGTGAAGGTGCGGGCCGGGCTTTTATGGCTAAGGTACTCACCGGCGATCACCCGCAGGCTTCCCCCATCGTTGGCCAATGGCACACGCGGGATATCGCCATTGAGCAGGGTCTGGTAGCCCGGCGCTGCGAGCTTGTCGCGTGCCGGAAGGTTGACCCACAACTGCACCATTTCCAGGGTACCGCCGGTGGCCGCAAACGTCGCAGCG
>NZ_MBPN01000118.1 GCF_001695625.1 Pseudomonas defluvii | reverse complement strand
CCATTTGCTGTCATCCTTTCGAGGACGACAGCTTAAACTACCCCGTAGTCACTGTCTCAAAAGGTGGATCCACTATACTGCGCCAATGACGCCGACCCACTGAGCTTGCATGAGTCTACATATCGCAAGAATGCAGCAAGGTCGAATCCATAAGCTCCGTCAGTCAGCGGCACCAATCGCTCACTTCGTTTGTTCTTTATGGACTTCCCTTCTCCAGCCTCATTGATGTGGATGGCAACAATTCCCGACTCAAAGGTCTGAATGTCGCTCGTAGTCAATTGGGAGATTTCGTTAAGACGCCCGCCCGTGATAACCCCAAGACTGAGCAACCAGCGCTTCCATGAGGTCTCTGGGAGGTTGCTCGCGTAGTCCATGAGCTTTGGCCACTTGAGCCTGAGAGAATGCCTTACGGGTCGACTCAAGACCCTTGGTGAGCTTCAGCTTCTTGTCATATGTTTTGACCAAATGACCATTCTCTACTGCCCACGCGAACACAGCCGACAGCTTCACGATCAGCTTGTTAACCGTAGATGCCGCACGGGTTGCATGTAGGCGATCTCTCATAGCTACGAGGTCTGCCCTTGAGTGCTTCCGTAAGTCCAGGTCACCCAGTTGCGTGGAGAGGACGCCATGACACAGCTTGGTTTCCTTTAGTGTCGAAAGCTTTTGGTCCTGCCCACGGTCTGCCAGATAGAGCCCCGAGAGGGTCTCAAAGGTCATCGGCGACGAAGCTAATACAGATAGGGAAGCAGGGACACTTTCCCCCATTTGCCCATGTTCGCCCTCAAGATCCCGAATGATCTTCACCAAAGGTATGGAGTCGCCTTCCAGACGTGCCTGAGCAGCAATCATCACCTGCTTAGCGTTCATCACGTGTTCGTGCTGATCAACACTGAGCGGCATCGTGGCAGCGATCTCAGCGAGGTTCGTCTTCACATCTTCGTAAAGGTCGCCCCAGTCACGCAACGAATGAACCTCATGAGCAGTAGACAGCAGATTCTCAGCCATCCACAGCAGATGCTCCTTCAGCTCGCTAAAGGTCGCCTTGGGATGATCCAGATGGAATGCCTTGATGGTCTCTGCAAGTCGTTGTGAAGCGTCCATAGCGGCTCGTCTATCGGTGGTCTTGAGGGAAACAGACGCAGTTTGAGTGGTGCTGCCAGTTTCGCGGAGGCGCAGATAGTAAATGCCGTTGCGTCGATAGTGGTAGAGCTTGGCGAGCCGCGTAGTCGGCCTCAGATGAACGGCAAAACTTGTGACAGGACTTGTGACAGGACGACGCTCTGCAAGGATGTTCATGGCGGTTAGCCCCCGTATTCATTGGGTTAACCTTTCTTTCCTTCCAGTTCTGGATGTACTGCCGCGAGGACCTGCGCAAGCTCAAGCGGATCAACCTGTTGTGGGATTACATCCGCGAAGTGACCGAGCTGAACACCGCGCTGTTGATGGGCGAGTCGCGCTCGACGGTGTTTATTGATTAGCTCGTTGATTAATCGGAAGCAACGACAATAGCGACCCGACGATTTTCCGTGCGGCCGGCGGCAGTGTCATTGCTGGCAACCGGCTCACGGCTACCCAGCCCGCGGGTCTCAACGTTTTCCGGGCGCATGCCGACGGCTATCAGCACGCTTGCTGCACTGGCCGCACGGCGTAGCGACAACTGCTCGTTATAACGGGCCTTGCCCGACGAGTCGGTATGACCGTCCACGCGTACCCGCTGAATATCGACCGAGAGCAGCGACTTGCCGATACGCTCGACGATTTTCCGGCTCTGCGCATTCAAGCTATCCAGGTCACTGCCAAAAAGGACTTTGCCAGGCAAACCGAACATCCAGCCTTCATCGGTCAAAATGAACCCCTCCTGCTTCAGGAGCGCAATTTGTTCAGCACTCAGGCCTTTGGGGGGCACGCTCTGGCAACCCACAAGGGTAACCAAAGCAAGCGTCAGAGCGACAAAATGAAAGCGCAGACGGTTGATAGAACGGCTCACGGTTTAACTCCTGTTTTTTGTGCTAGCCGCAGAGTGCTCCGACTCTGCGTTGTGCCGCCCACCTCGACCGAGGTGCTTGGCGTGATACATGGCGGCATCCGCAGCGCTAAGCAGTTCAGTCGGCGTATCACCATCATCGGGATACACCGCCAGGCCAACACTCAGGGATGAAACCACTACCTGCCCGTCAGGCAGATGAATCGGGGTGCGCATGCTGGCGATGATCTTGTCGGCAATACGCTCGGCATCTTCGGTTCGCTGAATAGGCGCCAGTAGCACCGCAAACTCATCACCGCCCAGGCGCGCGACCAGATCATGCTCACGCAACTGTGCCCGCACCCGATTGGCCACGGTGATCAGCACTTCATCGCCAGCAGCGTGACCGTAGGTGTCATTGATGGTCTTGAAATGATCACTGTCGATAAACAGCACAGCCACAGATTCCTGGCTATGCGACGCGCTACGCAGGGTTCGGCTCAGACGCCCCTCGAAAAACGCCCGGTTCGGCAACCCGGTGAGGCTGTCGTGGCTGGCCTTGTGCGCCAAGGTTGCGTTTTCGCTTTGCAGATGGTGCTGCCAGGTTTCCAGCTCATCAAGCAACGCATTGAAGTCATGGCCCAACTCGTTGAGTTCGGCAATCTGTGCAGGCGGGACGCGCCGGTCAAAGCGACGCTCACAACGTGCCGCATGTGCCACATTGGCAAGGTTGCGCAAAGGGCCGACGATATCGCCGAACAAACGACGCGACAGGGACAACGCACCGAAGGCACTGAGTACGGTACACAGCATGATGCCGATCAGGCCACTGAGCAGAAAGCGCATCAGGCTATCACCCTGGCCGACCAGCTCGATTCGACCGACCTGTTGCCCTTGGTGCAGCACTGGCAGGTTGATGGGATCTTCCAGCAACGTGCTCGCCAGGTGCCGCTTCAACGGCGCCAGCATGCCATCGTCGTGGCGTTGCCAGCGCGCCAGCAGATCGCCGTTATCGTCGAATACCTTCGCGTCGGCGACTTCTTCAGTCGCAGCAATCAGCGCCAGCGCCTCATTGGCCGCACTGCTGTCATTGAACACGACCGAGGCTTCTACGGTGTAGTTGATCGACCGGGCGATCAGGTGCAAGTTGTGGTTGGCGTAGGCTCGTAACGTCAGGACACCCATCAGGGTCAAAGAGATTCCCGCAAGCCCGACAGCCAGCAAGGCAACGCTCAAATGCCGTCGCCCAAGCACCGCACGTAGGGTCAAACGCCCCAGGCTATTGCGCAGGCGGGTCACGGCTGCACCGCCCTACGCCGCGACAGCCGCAGTACGCTGGGGTGAATACGTACGCCGCTGCGGGCGACCGAGTCGAGGTTGACCTCAAATGCCACATGGGTGTCACTGACCCGCAGACAGAACAGGCTGCCCACCGTACAGGAATCGTCCGCTTCGCTGATGCTCAGGAGCGGATGGCCAATGATCTCGCTGAATAACTGACTGCGCGCTTCAGCACTGAGTTTACCGATGTAGACCGCGTCACACTCATCGACAATCCGTGGAGCACCGGTCAGCAGTCGGCGAACCAACACCGGACGGCCAGTGGCCTGGGTGGTCCCTTTGACCAGATCATCGGCATATTCGGTGGGCCCAACCAGGCACAGACGCAGTTGAGCCGGTTCAACCGGCCAACGCGCATAACTGAGAATTCCGAGCACCACCTGCGTGACAGCCTTGGCCCGAAGCTCCGCATGGGCCGCATTACTGTCAGCCTGAGCAAAGGCCACGCTGGTACACAGGAAAAGAAAACTGCCCAGCAGTCCAAGCATCCAGCTCATCACACGTCCCAGGATCGGGGCGGCCACGTTCATGTGGGAATTCTCTCAAAATGGGGCACGACAATTGGGCAAAGATAGCACAATGCCCATTTTTCCCGCGAGCCATCCCCCCAAGAGGCAATCCGGAGTGTGGCAGCATCGCCGCACTCAGGTCTGATCCAGCATCAGCCCCGAAAGCCGCTTCACTTTGCGCCGTACCGCCTCCTGAAATACACCCTGCCGCGGTTCGATAAGGCTGAACCAGTGCTTGGCGCGCGTAATACCGGTGTAGATCAGTTCCTTGGTCAACACCGGGTTCAAGGCATCCGGCAAAATCAGCGCGGTATGGGCAAACTCCGAGCCCTGGGACTTATGCACCGTCATCGCGTAAACCGTTTCAACATCGCTCAGCCGGCTTGGCAACACGAAGCGCACACCGCCCTTGCCGTCACTGCGTGGGAACGCAACGCGCAGCACCTGCTTGCCGCCGCTACCTCCCTCCGGCAACCGCAGGGCGATACCGATGTCACCGTTCATCAAACCCAGCCCATAGTCGTTACGGGTCATCAACACCGGGCGGCCCTCGTACCAAACCGCGTCACTGTCGATCAGCCCCGCGCGGGACAAGGCCTGGGTAGCACGCAGGTTCAACCCCTCTACCCCCCAAGGCCCTTTTCGTACCGCGCAAAGCAGTTGAAACGTCTCGAACGCCCGCAATACCGCCAAGGCCCAGTTGCCCCAGCGCGGATCATCCAGCGGGGCATTCTCGGGCGGGCGCTCACTGCCCATCACCTGCTGATAGTACCGATAGCCCTTGGCGTCGCTTTCTCCACGTCCGATACCGTCCAGCAGCAATCGATCAAGTGCTCGATCCTGTTCACTACGCAGGCTCAGCAGGTAAAGATCCGCATGCGTGGCTGTTGCCAACAGCGCCCTCGCCGGCTCAGCTTGTTGAGCGTTGACCAAGCGCGCCAGTTGTCCGATACCGCTACCTTCGCCAAAACGTCGTGAGTGACGCAGCATGACCACTTGCTGGGCCAGAGCATGCTGTTCTGCGGAGCCAGGCTGCAGCCCACTGTCGGCAAGCTGTTCGCCACTGACCTGCTCCAGCCAGCGCTGAGTCTGCGGGCTATAGCAACCCGCCTCGGCATCACGACACAGGTCACCCAGTACCGCACCGGCCTCGACCGACGCCAATTGGTCTTTGTCGCCCAACAGGATCAGCCGGGCATGATGCGGCAAGGCTGCCAGCAAGTTGGCCATCATCTCCAAGTCGATCATTGAGGCTTCATCGACCACCAACACGTCCAACGGCAGCGGGTTGCCCGAGTGGTGACGGAAGTGCCGCGAACCCGGTCGACTGCCCAAAAGACGGTGAACCGTCGAGACCTCGGTGGGAATATGTTCACGCACGGTTTCACTGACAGCCAATTGCTGCACTTGCTGACCAATGGACTCAGTCAGGCGCGCAGCTGCCTTGCCCGTCGGTGCGGCGAGGCGAATACGCAACGGACGCCCCATATCCACTGCGGGAGCCTGAAGTAACGCCAGCAACCGCACGACGGTCGTGGTCTTACCCGTGCCAGGGCCACCGGTGATGATGCTGAACCCCGCACGGGTCGCCAGTGCACACGCAAGCTTTTGCCAATCGACCTGCCCTGCCGGAGCACCGCTCTCGAACAGTTGGTCAAGCCGTGCACGCAAGTCGACCGCGACAACCTCCTGCTGCGCCAGACGCTGACGCAGGGCACTGTCGACCTGGCGCTCATAGCCCCAGTACCGGCGCAGGTACAAGCGTTGGCCGCAGAGCACCAACGGTCTGTCTGTCTGCGCGTCATTCCCGGCATGGGCCACCAGCGCACTGCTCGACAGGATTGCACACCAGGTCGCCTGATCCAGGTGCTCAAGCAATTGTGACGGCAGTAACACCGGCCCCGCCAGAAGGTCACCCTCAGGCGGCAGAGACAACGCGAAATCCGGCTCGGCGAGGGTCTCACCCACATCCAGGCAGACATGCCCATGCCCTAACTGATGGCTGGCAAGTGCGGCGGCCAGCAACACCCGAGGGTCGGCACGCCCGTCGAGCTCGCCAAGAAACGCAACAAAAGCCCGGTCCAGAGCACGTAACCAACCGCGCTCAACCCAACGGTCAAGCAGGATCAGCAGATCGTGGATCTCGCTCAAGGGGCGCAGGGCCGACAACTGTTGCGCGTCCAGCGGCATTGGCAAAAGGTCGGTAAAGGTACGGCTCATGGCTGCTCTCCAAACAGGTCCTGTTGTTGCGGCTGCCAATCGCCACGAAACAGTGCATCCAGTTGCTCAATCAATTCCCGTGGTGGTTTGACGAAGTACACGCCTCTGGACGACGAACGCGCCCCACGCAGGAACATGAACACGGCACCGCCAACATGCTGGTCATAGTCGTAATCGGGCAGGCGAACACGCAACTGCCGGTGCAGGGCCAACAGATAGAGGACGTACTGCAAGTCGTACCGATGCTCAAGAATCGCCGTTTCCATGGCCTGTTCGCTGTAGGCGGAATCCTCCGCGCCCAGCCAGTTGGATTTGTAATCGGTCACGTAGTAGCGACCGTCATGTTCGAAGGCCAGGTCAATAAAGCCTTTGAACATGCCATTGAGCAGTGCCGGCTTGGCGGCTGCACGGTTTTCGCCGTTATGGGTGTACTGCGCCACCAGGCGATCAAGGCAGGCGACATCCACCTGATGGCTGGCGAACCAGAACTCCATCTCGATCTGGTACTGGTGTAGCTCGCCCAGGACCACGGGCGGGCTGTTCGGCGCCAACGGCATTGGCGTCTCGATCAGTTGCCCCAACCAGTGGTTCAAGGTGTTAATCCAGCCCGTCCAGCCACGCCGATTGCAGCGTTGTGCAACGGTCTTTTCCAGCAGGTGCGGCTGCTCACGAATACGGGCAAAGCCTTCGCGCCCTGCCCATTCCAGCAAGCCATGAAGAAAGGTACCCGGATTGGGGCCACGGGGAAAACGGTGGAGATCACTGCCACCGGGCAACGCTTCAGAGAGCACCAGCGGATCGGCACGCTCATCGTCGAGCAGTTGCTGCGCCTGGGAGCTGTCCAACGCCAGAAGGTCTTCACCGATATGCAGCGCACTGTAGGAGGCAATCCACCAGTTCTCGGCAGCACGGCGGCGGGGTAGTCTCTGGGGTGCCAGCTCGGCCGTATTTCGCGTTGCGGTAAAGCACGCCGCCTCTGCCTCGGGCAATACTTCACAGCGAATTGCCGGGGCCCCATCGCTGAGCGCCGCCAGCCATTGCCCGAGCGCTGCCGAGTTCTCCAAGGGCACACCGCCACCCAGCAAGTAGCCCAGCGCCGATCGGTGCAGCAGTGACTCCTTGCTGGTCCCCCGCTTGAGGTCAGCCACGCCTAGCCAGCACGCATGGCGTGCGCGCGTCAGGGCGACATAAAGCAACCGCAGGTCCTCGGCCAGACGCTCATCATCGGCCAGCGCAATCTGCTCAGCGTTAGGCGTCAGGGTCAGTTGAGCCTGACGCTCACTGTCGTGCCAGGCCAGTGGCAGGCGCTTGCCATCAACCGGTTTGGTACCGCACACGAATGGGAGAAACACCAACGGATACTCAAGCCCCTTGGACTTGTGAATGGTCACGACCTTGACCAGTTGTTCATCACTTTCCAGGCGCAGAATCTGCTCTTCAGCCGTCTGGCCGCCAGAGGCCAGGTGTTCGCTCAGGTGACGAATCAGTGCCTGCTCGCCATCCAGCTCGGTGGCCGCCTGCTGCAACAGCTCTGCAAGGTGCAGGAGGTTGGTCAGTACCCGCTCGCCATCGCTGCGCGCGATCAGCACCTGCGGCAAATTGAAGTCATGCAGCAGGCGGCGCAACATCGGTAGAACGCCCTGAGTACGCCACAGGTGCCGGTACTCACGGAATGTCATCACCCAACGTTCCCAGTCCAACTCATCCTGGTTCAGTTGATCCAACGCGCTCAGAGGCAAGTTCAAGGTAACACTGGCCAGCGCGGCTTTAAGCAAGCGCTCTACATCCGGCTCGGCACAGGCCTTGAGCCAGGACAACAGGTCATGGGCCTCCTGGGCGGAGAACACCGAATCCTTGTCCGACAGGTAAACACTACGCACCCCACGTGCGGCGAGTTCTTCGCGAACCAGCTGCGCCTCTCGGCCGTCGCGAACCAGAATGGCGATATCGGAAGGCTGGCAACCCCGCAGCTCGCCCTCAGCCTTCACAAAACCACTGCGTCCCTGCTGCCCGCCGCTAAGCAAGGCGACAATGGCAGTGGCACAGCTGGCAGCCATGTGTTTCCGGTAGACCGCAGCCGAAACCGGTTCGTCACTGACAAGCTGCCAGATGTTCAGGGCTGGCACGACCTGGCCGCCGACCTGCAGCGTCTCCTTTCGGCCTTGAGCCTTGACCGCCTGGAACGGCACCGGGTTGTCGTCTTCGCGCCGGAACAGGAAAGCGCCGGCGCCCTGGGTACGGTGCTCCGCACGCTGGAACACATGGTTGACTGCAGTAACCATGGCCTGGCTGGAACGAAAGTTGGTATCGAGTGTATGCAATCGACCCGCGGTGGCCTCACGGGCTCGCAGGTAGGTAAAGATGTCCGCACCACGGAACGCATAGATAGCCTGCTTGGGGTCTCCAATCAGGAAAAGCCCGGTCTCGCGCAGGTTTTCTTCAATGCGGTAAATGCGCTGAAAGATCCGATACTGGACGGGGTCGGTATCCTGGAATTCGTCGATCAGCGCGATGGGGAACTGCTCACGAATCAACCCGGCCAGGCGTTCACCAGCAGGGCCACTCAAGGCACTGTCGAGTCGCAACAGCATGTCGTCGAAGCCCATTTCAGCACGGCGCCGCTTTTCTTGCTCAAAGCGAGAGCCGACCCAGGCCGCCGCATGCTCCAGCAGGCTGGCATCTGGAGTCGGCAGGGCCTGTAAACGCTCGCGCAAGGTCGACATGGCCTCAAGGGCCGGGTGCCGGGGCGGCTCACCTTTCCAGGCTTCTGCCATACCCTCCGGTGTAAAGCGGGTGAAGCCAGTGCCGAGGTCGAGCTCCTCAGCCTGCTCTTCAGTAGCCCACACCCTCAGCTTTTCACACCAGGGCTCGAAGTAACGCGCCTGCATCTTGCGCCCGTCGACCTGCTTGGCTGCGAGACCTTCATGGCAGAGCTGCAACAACTCGGCAGCCCATTGGGCCCAAGGCGCTTTCAACTCACGCAGGTACTCGGCACGTTGCTGTAGAACGCCGTCAATCAGTGCCTGCGGCTCCTCGACGTCACTGGCCACCCGCTGGCGACCAAACAACGCGCGCACCTTGGGCAACAAGGCATCGGGGCTGCCCCAGTTGGCGCGCACCCACTGCAAAGCGTCACCCTGCATGCCATAGCAGAAGCGGCGCCAGTAATCGCGCATGACCTGGCCCAGCAGATCGCTGTGATCGGTCTCCAGGGTTTGGGTAAACAGGCTGCCGCTGTCGAACGCATGCTCACGCAGCATGCGTTGGCACCAGCTGTGAATGGTCGAAACCGCAGCCTCGTCCATCCACTGCGCCGCGACCTCAAGCCGATTGGCACAGGCCGCCCAATGCTGGGGATCAAACTGCTCGCGCAGTTGTTGCAGCAGGCTGTCGGCTTCCAGCAGATCCCCGCGGAAAAAGCGAGCGGCCTCTGCCAGACGCGTACGAATACGCTCGCGCAACTCCTTGGTTGCGGCATCTGTGAACGTCACCACGAGAATCTGTGGCGGCAACAACTCACGACCGAAACCTTGCTCGCCACCATGCCCCAACACCAGGCGCAGATAGAGAGCGGAAATGGTGTAGGTTTTGCCGGTGCCAGCACTGGCTTCAATCAGTTGGCTACCGTGCAACGGAAAGCTCAGGGCCAAAGGCGGTTGTGGTTCAAGCATCATGAGCGGCCCTCCTCACGGCCAACAGACTGCCAGCCGGCGTCGTACAGTGGACGGTAAAGCGATTCACACCAGCCTTCGAATTCCTCACTGGCCGTGAGGGCGGCGAAATCACTGAACTGTCGAGCCAGCGCAGTGCTTTCGCTGCGCTCGCCATCATGGCTGATGCCATCACCGTCATAGGCTTTGGCTGCTGCCGCCTGCGCCTTGTCTGGATCACTTTGCTCAAGCCAGGCGAAAGCAGTCTTCGCCGCCACGGGCAGCGGTGACGACATACCGGCCTGTCGAGCCAACAACAAGTGGCCCAGAAACTGCTCGGCAGCGCCCTTTTCCAATGGCTTGAGCAACAAGGTCTGATCGCTGGCCACCACCGCCGTGTGCAAGGGCAGCCCCACGGCACACGCGGCCAGGTGCATAACCCAACTGTGAATCAAGCGGTGCCACTTCAAGGTACGGCCGCTGCCGATGGTGTTAGGTAACGTAGTGATGCTCAACAGGTCATCGCCCTCACGGCGATAGACTTGGCCCAGCCAGCCATCAAGACGCAAGTGACGGTACTCGAAACGAATGGGCAGGGCGCTGTCGACCCGATGCGGCCACTGCTCCAAAAGCTGGCGATGACGCTGCAACAGGTCGGGCAACGGTTCAATGAGTTCGTCACGCAGGCAATCACCGAAACCGGCCATCGGCAGCACGCCACGCCCTTGCAGGCGATTGGCCTGAGCCAGCAGCGCGCGCTCGCTGTCGTGCGTGTCGGCCAGGGCTGCAGCCAACAGGTTCTCACTCAAGCTGTAGCGCTGCAGCGCATCGAGCACAAAGGGTTCTTCATCAGCCAGCGGTGCCTGAGCAGACTCAAAGAACACCTTCAAACGCTGACTGAAAAAATGCCGTACGGGATGCCTTAGAAAATCCTGCAGCAATGGCAAGGTCAGTGGCTCGTCGGCCACGAAAGGCTCCAAGGCAGGCGGCTCAATGGCTTCCCCCGCATCCGTCAGATGCAACGCACGCCACTCATTGGCATAACTGAACAGACCACTACCCTGATGGAAGTAGCGAGCACTGAAGGGTTGCAGTGGATGCTCGACCGTCAACGCATGGAGCAGCGAGTCCATGTCCTGCGCTTCGCCTCCAGCGAGCGTCCAACCTGCGGCCAGATGATCACGCAATTGCCCGATCAGTACCGAAGCCGGGCGCTCGCTGTTGTCACGAATACTGCGCCCTACCCAACTGACGTAGAGTTGATCGCGTGCCGACAGCAGCGCCTCCAGCAACAAGTAACGGTCATCTTCGCGGCGCGAGCGATCACCCGGACGGTAGTCACTGCCCATGAGGTCGAAGTCCAGAGGCGGCTGGGCTCGCGGATAGTCGCCGTCGTTCATCCCCAGCAGACAGATCACCTTGAAGGGGATTGCCCGCATCGGCATCAGGGTGCAAAAGTTCACGGAGCCGGCGAGGAAGCGTTGCGACAGGCGCCCCTGATCAAGCCCGGCCAGCCAGGCTTCACGTACCACGGTCAGCGGCAGCAAATCCTCAAGGCCGACCATCTCGCAGGTCTCTAGCCAGTCCTCGCACAGCGACTGCAACTGCACCAGCAGATAGTCGTCATGCTCGTTTTCTGCACGGAAAAACACCTGCAGCAACGCATTCAAACGCGCTCCCCAGTTACCTGCAGAGGCCGGGCTGGACAGTTCACGATAAGCCACATCCAGCGCATCAATGAGGGCAACCAGCGGGCCGATCAACGCCGCATCGAGCCCACCGATCTCATCATAGGGCTCGATGCCGTCACAGCTTGTCCCGGCACCTACGGCATACCCCAGTAGCATGCGGCGCAAACCGAAATGCCAGCTGTTCTGCTCCAGCCCGGCAGGCAATTCAAGAGTCGCCCGCTGCTCGGCATTCAAGCCCCAACGCACTCCTGCACCTTCAATCCAGCGATGCAGTGTCGGCAAGTCACTTTCCTGAATCCCGAAACGCGCCCTGAGGGCCGGGACATCGAGCAGATCAAGAATCTCGCTGACCGGGAAGCGGCTGTCGGGAAGCTTGAGCAGATGCTCCAGGGCGATCAGCAGCGGATCGCGGCCACGCTGCCCCTGATCGGCCAAGGTGAAGGGGATGAAACGTGAATCGTCACGGGCGATCTGCCCAAATACGGCACGAATATGCGGAGCATAGGTATCAACATCCGGCACCATCACAATCACATCTCGAGGGCGCAAGGTTGAATCCGCGCTGAAGCGGGCTAGCAACTGATCGTGCAGGATCTCGACTTCTCGCTGCGGGCTATGCGCAATATGAAACCGTATCGAGCGATCCTTGAGTGGGTCGACGCTTGGCCACAGCGCGCGGGTCTCGGTCAGCGGCCGCAACTCGAGGATGTCGTCCTGCAACTGGTTGAGCAGATTCTGCGGTTCGCTGTCGCTGAAGAGGTCAATACGCCCTTCGCTGAACGCCGCACGATAACTGTTCGGGTCGTCATAACTGTCGAGCAGATTGATGTAATCCCTGCCCTGCTTACCCCACGCCGCCAACAACGGATGGGCATGCTGGTGCAGTGCATCGGCATCGATCATTGCCGGGGTGCCACTCTTGCGCTGCTGACGCTTGTACTGGTGTCGCAGAAGGTCTTTGTCCGCGACGATATCAGCCCAGTGGTGTCGGCAAGGGTTGAGTACACACAGCAGCACCTGACTGAAACGAGATAGCCCCGCGAGCGCCTCAAGCGCCTGGGCCGGTAACGAAGAAATGCCGAAGACGATAACCCGTGACGGCAAGCCGGCAGGGGCTTCCTGCAATTCGTTGATACGCTGAATAAAGCGCTGATGGACACCTGCACGACTCTGCGCCATGCCTTCAGTGCCAACGTCCAGCAACAGCGCTCGCCACAATTCAGCCTGCCAGCAATTAGCCGCAGGCAAGGGCTTCGACTCACCACGTGCGGTGCGCAGCAGATGACGCCCTTCTGCCCAATCCTGCAACCAGTCGGCGCGGTACACCTGATACTGGTCGAACAGATCAGCCAAGCGCTCTGCGAGTTGATAGCGCTTGCGCAAATCGGCATCGTCGGTCAAAAAACGCTGCAACGGCTCAAAATGCGGCCGATCAATGACCTCAGGTAGCAGACGCATCAAACGCCAGGTCAGCGGTGCCTTGTCGAGTAACGAGGTTTCCGGAATCTCCTCACACCCCAACACTTTGCGGTACAGCTGCCACATGAAACTGCCAGGCAGTTGCACGTCAATGGCTGCAGCAATTCCGCAACCGCCCTGATCATCTTCTTCAGGATCTTCAGCCAGTGCCAACTTCAACCACTGTGCAATGCCGTTGCTTTGCACCAACGCGATCTCATTCTCCAGCGGCAACAGCGGATTGCGGCGCATCCAGCCCACGACCAGGCTTCGCAGTTCATCCAGACGGTTGCCATGAACCACCATAAAGCCGGGCTGTAGATTGGAGGTGTGCGGCATGAGTATCCCTTGGTGCGATGTGAAGAGGCTCGAACCTTAGCATGAGCTGCAGAGACAGGCCTCGCCGGCGATGTTTTCCAGGCCACAAAGACAAAACCCCTACCTGCATGCGCAGATAGGGGTTTCGGAATTTAATCTTGACGATGACCTACTCTCACATGGGGAAACCCCACACTACCATCGGCGAT
>NZ_MBPN01000117.1 GCF_001695625.1 Pseudomonas defluvii | reverse complement strand
CGTCCCCTTCGTCTAGTGGCCTAGGACACCGCCCTTTCACGGCGGTAACAGGGGTTCGAGTCCCCTAGGGGACGCCATTTTGCGGGAATAGCTCAGTTGGTAGAGCACGACCTTGCCAAGGTCGGGGTCGCGAGTTCGAGTCTCGTTTCCCGCTCCAATTCAAAGAAAACGCCGTTCGATTGAACGGCGTTTTTTTTTGCCTTTGAAAAGCCCATGCACGGTATTTTCCGCCTCAGGATCAGGCTTGTACGGTTTGCTGTTCTGGCTTTGCTGCGCTGGCTTTGCTGCGCTGGTCGTTGTGTCAGTAGCCTTGAGCGGTGTTCAGGCAGCGCCCTTGAAGAGCCCTGCCTTCACCTTTGCGTTGTCTTAGTGCTTGCTGTCGTCGTTCGACATGCTCAGCAGCTGTTTTTCCTGGTTCCAGTCGAACGGCTCGTCATTCTGCTCCGCTTCGTAGCGGCGCTCTTCCAGTGCCTGATACAGGTCCAGCTCGTCGTCTGGCATGAAATGCAGGCAATCGCCACCGAAGAACCACAGCAGGTCGCGTGGCACCAGGTGGGCAATCTGAGGGTAACGCTGAATGACCTGGCACATCAGGTCCTGGCCCAGGTATTGGCTTTCCAGTGGGTCTTGTGGAAGTTGCGTCAGCAGTTCGTCGAAGCGTTCGAGGAACAGGGCATGGCTCTCTTCCGGTACCTGTTCGGCTTCGCCCAGTGCAACCAGGATGGTGCGCAGGTGGTTGAGCAGGTTGAGATGGTAATCCAGATGCGCGTTGGCCATGCTGGCGATCCTCTTGAGCAAAACGGGCGCGGGAGTATACGGCTCCCGGCGCCCGATGTCCCGGTTCGATTGCCTTTAGCGCACCTTGCCGGCGACCGGTAGCAGTGCATCCTTGTCGAAGGCGTCCACGTCAATGACCCGGCGTCGCGCCCGTTCTGCAGCGTGCAGGGTGAGTGCTTCGCTGGCCTGAAGCACACCAGCCTGCAAGGCTGCGTCAATGGGGGACTGCCCGGGCGCGGGCACTACCTGACCGCTTTTCAGGGCCTGGTGCAGGGTGTGCTGCAATGGTTCACTGGCGGCGAGTTGTTGGCTGGCATGGTGCAGGGCGCCAACCGGGTCTTCGGCGTTCTCTGGCCGGTAGCAGCCGGACAGCAGCGCCTCCAGTGCCGGGTCGCCTTGCGCTCGACCAATCAGCGCCGCGACTTCAGCGTCCAGTTCATCGCTTGGGCCGGTATGGCGGCGCCCAAACGGAAACACCAGCAGCCGCAGCGCGCAGCCGAGAAAGCGATTGGGGAAGTTGTCGAGCAGGCGGTCCAGGGCTTTTTCAGACTGGCCGAGGTTTTCTTCCATGGCCCAGCGCAGCAACGGTTGCAAGTGATCGGGTGACGCCTGGTCGTAATAGTGCTTCAGTGCTGCCGAGCTCAGGTACAGGTGGCTGAGCACATCACCCAGGCGAGCCGAAAGTCGTTCGCGCCGTTTCAAGCTGCCTCCCAGCAGCATCATGCACAGGTCTGCCAGCAAGGCAAAGGCGGCAGCCTGGCGATTCAGGGCGCGGAAATAGCCTTGGCTGAGTGCGTCGCCCGGCGCTTTCTCGAAATGCCCCAGGCCAAGGCCGAGTATCAGGGTGCTGGCGGCATTGCCCATGGCAAAACTGATGTGGCGCAGCACAAGGGCGTCGAACTCCTTGAGTGCCTGATCGTGGTCCTCGCGCCCGGCCAAGGCCATTTCCTTGAGTACAAAGGGGTGGCAGCGGATTGCCCCCTGACCAAAGATCATCAGGTTGCGCGAAAGGATATTGGCGCCTTCGACGGTGATGAAGATTGGCGCACCTTGCCAATTGCGCCCCAGGTAATTGTTCGGCCCCATGATGATGCCCTTGCCGCCATGAACGTCCATGGCGTGCTGGATGCATTCGCGGCCGCGCTCGGTCAGGTGGTACTTGAGAATGGCAGAGAGGACCGACGGTTTTTCCCCGAGATCGACCGCCTTGGCCGTCAGTGTGCGAGCGCTGTCCATCAACCAGGCGTTGCCGGCGATGCGCGCAAGGGACTCCTGAATGCCTTCGAAGGCGGCCAGCGGCACGTTGAACTGCTCACGAATTCGCGCGTATTGGCCGGTCACCAGGCTGGTGTACTTGGCAGCGCCTGTACCCACAGCCGGCAGTGAGATGGAGCGGCCCACCGAGAGGCAGTTCATCAGCATCATCCAGCCTTTGCCCAGCATGGCTTGGCCGCCGATGAGGTAATCCAGCGGTATGAACACATCCTTGCCGCTGTTGGGGCCGTTCATGAAGGCGGCACCGAGCGGTAGATGACGTTTGCCGATCTCGACACCGGGCGTGTCGGTAGGAATCAGCGCCAGGCTGATGCCGAGGTCGTCTATGTCGCCCAGCAGGTGTTCAGGGTCGTAGGCTTTGAAGGCCAGGCCCAGCAGGGTGGCTACCGGGCCAAGGGTGATGTAGCGCTTTTCCCAGTTCAGGCGCAGGCCGAGCACTTCCTGGCCTTGCCATTGGCCCTTGCAGACGATGCCGGTGTCGGGCATCGACCCGGCATCGGAGCCGGCCAGTGGCCCAGTCAGGGCAAAGCAGGGGATTTCATCGCCGCGTGCCAGGCGAGGCAAGTAATGGTTGCGTTGTGCTTCGGTGCCATAGTGCAGTAGCAGCTCGGCAGGGCCCAGCGAGTTGGGAACCATCACGGTGGAGGCCAGATCACCGCTGCGGGTCGCCAGTTTCATGGCGACCTGTGAGTGGGCATAGGCCGAGAAACCCTTGCCGCCATATGCTTTGGGAATGATCAAGGCAAAGAAGCCCTGTTCCTTGATAAAGGCCCAGGCCTCAGGGGGCAGGTCGAGGTCCTGGCTGATCTGCCAGTCGCTGACCATGGCGCAGAGCTGTTCGGTCGGGCCGTCAATGAAGGCCTGTTCCTCTTCGCTCAATTGTGCCTTTGGGTATGCCAGCAGGGTGTTCCAGTTCGGGCGACCGCTGAACAGCTCGCCATCCCACCACACCGTACCGGCATCGATTGCGTCGCGCTCGGTTTGTGACAGGGGGGGGAGCGTGCGCTGGAACCAGGCAAACAAAGGGGCGCTGAACCATTTACGGCGCAATTCTGGCAGCACAAAAATGCAGGACTTGATGATCAGCATCAACCAGAGCAGGGTCATCAACCACGTGGGGGCGCTGCTGAACAGGCCCATTGCCAGCAAGTAGGCAGCAACGATGCCCAGAATCGGCAGTACAGCCATGCGGCGATGCATCAAGTAGGCTGAACCGACTACGAGAACCACGAACCACAACAGCAACATAGGTCTTCCTCCGTGAAACATCAGGGCAATGGGGCGTCCCTGACAGCGTAGACGGCATCGCCCAAACAGCCGCCTCAGATCACTGACCGTGGCGCTGGGCAGGTGTTCAAGGGGGAGTGGTCTAACGATTACCTGAGCAATCGACTGGGTTAGACTGAGGGCACCACAAATGGCTTAAGGATTCGTCATGCTCAAGATTTGGGGCCGAAAGAACTCGACCAATGTCAGGAAGGTGTTGTGGTGTGCAGAAGAGCTGGGCCTGGACTACCAGTCGATTGACGCTGGCGGTGCTTTCGGGGTGGTGCAAGAGCCGGAATACCTGGTGAAGAATCCGAATGGGCTGGTGCCACTGATCGAAGAGGACGGCCTGGTGCTGTGGGAGTCCAACACCATCGTGCGTTATCTGGCGGCACGTCATGCGCCGGATTCGAGCTGGTACCCGAGCGATGTTCGGCAGCGGGCCGAGGCGGAAAAATGGATGGACTGGGTAACCTCCTCCTTGGCTACGCCGTTTCGCCCATTGTTTTGGGGCATGCTGCGGACACCGGCAGAGCAGCGTGATTGGGTCGCCATCAACGCAGCGCACAAGACCTGCGCCCAGGTCTTGTCAATTGCCGATCAGGCGCTGGCGCGGCAACCTTACCTCAGCGGTGATGCACTCGGCGTTGGCGATGTGCCGCTGGGCTGTTTCGCCTATGCCTGGTTCGAGATGCCCATTGAGCGTCCAGAGATGCGTCACCTGCGTGCCTGGTATGAGCGGCTGAAAGAGCGCCCGGCTTATCAGGTTGCCGTGATGACGGCGCTGACCTGATTGCAGCGCTTATTCTGATAGTTATTATCGATACACGTGACTGTACTTGTGCGGCCGCGCCCCTCACCATTGCCACTCAGCCTGTTGTTCTTAAACCCTTCCACACTGGTGCATAGACCCGTTATGAGTTCTGCTCTGTCCATAAGGCAGCTAACCAAGACCTACGGCAACGGCTTCCAGGCCCTCAAGGGCATTGACCTGGATGTCGCCGAAGGTGACTTTTTTGCCTTGCTCGGCCCCAACGGCGCCGGCAAATCCACCACCATCGGCATCCTCTCGACCCTGGTGAACAAGACCAGCGGTACCGTGAAGGTCTTTGGCCATGACCTGGACCGCGAACCGGCTGCGCTCAAGCGCTGCCTCGGCGTGGTGCCCCAGGAGTTCAACTTCAACCAGTTCGAGAAGACGTTCGACATCGTCGTGACCCAGGCGGGTTACTACGGCATTCCGTCGAAGGTGGCCAAGGCGCGTGCCGAGCAGTATTTGACCCAACTGGGGCTGTGGGACAAGCGCAATGTGCCATCGCGTTCGTTGTCCGGTGGCATGAAGCGCCGCCTGATGATTGCCCGGGCGCTGGTTCATGAGCCGCGCTTGCTGATCCTCGATGAGCCAACCGCTGGCGTGGACATCGAGTTGCGGCGTTCGATGTGGAGTTTCCTGACTGAGCTGAACGAGCAGGGCATCACCATCATCCTGACGACGCATTACCTCGAAGAGGCTGAGCAACTGTGCCGCAACATCGGCATCATTGATCACGGCACCATTGTCGAAAACACCAGCATGCGCAAACTGCTCGGTTCGTTGCATGTGGAGACCTTCCTGCTCGACCTGAAGCAGGAGTTGCCACAGGCCCCGCAGTTGGCCGGCTACCCGTGCCGACTGATCAGCCCGCACACCCTGGAAGTCCAGGTGGACAAGGCCATGGGCATCACCGCGCTGTTCGGCCAATTGGCCCTGCAGAACATCGAGGTGCAAAGCCTGCGTAACAAAACCAACCGTCTTGAGGAGCTGTTTGTGTCCCTGGTGGAGAAGAATCTGGCGAAGGTGGCGGTATGAGTTCGGAGCTGCGCGGCAATCTGGTCGCCCTCAACACTATCGTCTACCGCGAAGTGCGCCGTTTTACCCGGATCTGGCCGCAGACCCTGCTGCCGCCGGCGATCACCATGGTCTTGTATTTCGTGATTTTCGGTAACCTGATCGGTCGGCAGATCGGTGATATGGGTGGCTTCACCTATATGGAATACATCGTGCCGGGCCTGATCATGATGTCGGTGATCACCAACTCCTATGGCAACGTGGTTTCCAGTTTCTTTGGCAGCAAGTTCCAGCGCTCCATCGAGGAACTGATGGTCTCGCCAGTGTCGCCACACACCATCCTTATTGGCTACACCTTGGGTGGCGTGTTGCGCGGGTTGGCGGTAGGGGTCATCGTGACCCTGTTGTCACTGTTCTTTACCCAACTGCAGGTGCACCATCTGGGCGTAACGGTGTTGGTGGTGTTGCTGACGGCAACGATCTTCTCGCTGTTGGGCTTCATCAACGCAGTGTTTGCACGTAATTTCGACGATATCTCTATTATCCCGACATTCGTGCTGACCCCGTTGACCTACCTGGGGGGCGTTTTCTACTCGATCAACCTGCTGCCGCTGTTCTGGCAGACGGTATCGTTGGCCAACCCCGTGCTGCACATGGTCAACTCGTTCCGCTACGGCATTCTGGGCGTGTCCGATATTCGCATTGGCGTGGCCATCAGCTTCATGCTGGTCGCGACCGCCGTGCTGTACGTCGGCTGCGTGCGGCTACTGGTCAGTGGTCGAGGAATGCGTAGCTGATTTTTCCTTGCGCTGGCGCCACTGCCTGCCCACCCACCAGCGCCAATAGAGCATGGTCAGGCAGTAGGCCAGCCCACCCAGCAGCAGGCCGCAGACCACTGAGCCCAGCAGGAAGGGTTGCCACAGTGTCGAGAGCTGATCGGTGATCCATTCCCAGGTCAGCTCGTCGGGCAGAGTGCGGGGAGGGATCTGCATCAGCCAGGCGCCCATCTGATAGGTGCAGAAGAACACCGGCGGCATGGTAATCGGGTTGGTCAGCCAGACCAGGCTGACGGAAATCGGCATGTTGCCCCGCGCCAGTATCGCCAGGCTGGCGGCCAGTAACATTTGCATCGGGATCGGTATGAATGCGGCGAACAGGCCGACGGCCATGGCGCGTGCCACTGAATGGCGATTCAGGTGCCAGAGGTTGGGGTCGTGCAGCAGTCGCCCGAGAAAGCGTAAGGATTTGTGTTCCCGAATGCTGGTCGGATCGGGCATGTAGCGTTTGAAAAGTCGACGCGGCATGTGGGTTCTCGGCGTTCTTGATCCGCCAGTATGCACGGATTCTAAAAGCCTCCAATTCAGACTTTGTGACAATTAATAAGCAAGCATATGCCGTCGCTGATCTAAGCCTCTGGGGTGATTCTTTTTCAGGAGCTTCAGATCATGCGCACAGGGATGATTGCGCTTGCACTCGGGCTGTTATGCCTGCGTTGGCTTCCTGCACTGCCTTCGGTCGGGGTGTGGATTGCGCTGATACTGCTTGGGCTGTGCTGTCTGCCGTCGCGGGCCTATCCCTTGGGGTGTTTCCTGCTGGGTTTTTGCTGGGCCTGTGTATCGGCGCAAGGCGCGTTGGATGATCGCCTCTCGCCAGAACTGGACGGCCGCACGCTGTGGGTCGAGGGGCGAGTGGTTGGCTTGCCTGAACACACGGCGCAGTCGGTGCGCTTTGAACTTGCCGAGGTCACCTCACGCCGCGCCCAACTGCCTCAGCGCTTGCGTCTGAGCTGGTATGGCGGGCCGCCTGTCAATAGCGGAGAGCGCTGGCGCCTTGCCGTCAGCCTCAAGCGTCCGGCGGGCCTGCTGAACCCTCATGCGGCCGATCAGGAAATGACCCTGCTGGCGCGTCGTATCGGCGCGACCGGCAGTGTCAAGGACGGTGAGCGCCTGGCGCCCGCGAGCATGGCCTGGCGCGACGCGATTCGACAACGGCTAATGGCGGTCGATGCCCAAGGGCGCGAAGGGGTACTGGCTGCCCTGGTGCTAGGCGATGGCAGTGGCCTGGCACGCGCTGACTGGCAGGCGTTGCAGGCCACCGGCACGGTACACCTGTTGGTGATCTCAGGGCAGCACATTGGTTTGCTGGCCGGGTTGGTCTATGCGGTGGTGGCGGGGCTGGCGCGTTTCGGGCTCTGGCCGCGTGCGCTGCCCTGGTTGCCCGCGGCCTGCTTGCTGGCGCTTGCCGCTGCGCTGGGGTACGGCCTGCTCGCCGGGTTTCAGGTGCCAGTGCGTCGAGCCTGCATCATGTTGGCGGTGGTGTTGCTCTGGCGTCTGCGTTTCCGTCATCTGGGGGTAACGCTGCCGTGGCTGCTGGCGCTCAATGCGGTATTGCTGATTGAACCGCTGGCCAGCCTGCAGCCGGGGTTCTGGTTGTCTTTTGGTGCTGTCGCGATCCTGATCTTCACCTTTAGCGGGCGGCTGGGTGCCTGGCGTGTCTGGCAGGCATGGACCCGGGCGCAATGGATGATCGCCTTGGGGTTGCTGCCATTCTTGCTGGTGCTTGGGTTGCCCGTGAGCCTCAGTGCGCCGCTGGCCAATCTGCTGGCGGTGCCCTGGATCAGTGTGCTGGTGTTGCCCGTCGCCCTGGCAGGGACGTTACTGCTGGGTGTGCCGGTTCTCGGTACAAGCCTGCTGTGGTTGGCAGGTGGTTTGCTCGACGTGCTGTTTGGTCTGCTCGGGCAGGTCGCTGACTGGCAGCCAGCGTGGGTGCCGACCGCCTTGCCGTTATGGGCATGGCTGCTGGTCTGCCTTGGGGTGTTCCTGGTGTTGTTGCCCAAAGGGCTGCCGATGCGGGTATTGGGTTGGCCGGCTGTCCTGCTGGCGGCGTTTGCCCTGCGTGATGAGGTGCCAGAGGGGCAGTTGGACGTCTGGCAACTGGATGTAGGGCAGGGGCAGGCCTTCATTCTGCGTACCCGTCACCACACCCTGTTGTATGACGCGGGGCCGGCCATGGGGGAGGTCGATCTGGGGGAGCGCATCGTACTGCCTACGCTCCTTAAGCTGGGGGTGAGTACGCTCGACCTGATGTTGCTCAGTCATGCCGATGCCGACCACGCCGGAGGCGCGCTGGCGGTGAAGCGTGGTTTACCGGTTGCGCGGGTGCTGGCCGGTGAGGTGCAGAGGTTGCCCCAGGCCTTGCAGGCGCAGCCCTGTGTTGCCGGTGAACACTGGGAGTGGGATGGCGTACGCTTTTCTGTATGGCAATGGCGCGATGCCGCCGACAGCAATCAAGGCTCATGCGTGTTGTGGGTCGAGGCGTCGGGTGAGCGTTTGCTGCTCACCGGGGACATCGATGCGGACGGTGAGCGCGCCTGGCTCCAGGCCGCGACAGCGCCCCACGTCGACTGGCTGCAGGCGCCCCATCATGGTAGCCGCAGCGCTTCCAGCCTGGCTTTTCTTGAGGCGTTGGCACCCAAGGGGGTCTTCATTTCGCGCGGGCGTTACAACGCCTTCGGCCATCCTCATCCCGAGGTGATGGCGCGTTTTGCGATGTTGGGTATCACACCCTACGACAGCGCAGTGGAAGGCGCGCTGTCGCTGCGCTTGGGACGTTTTGCCGAGCCTGAAGGGATACGCAGCCAGCGGCGCTTCTGGCGTTAGCCGACATGACGACCTGCGGGCGGTGGGAGCCCTATGGTAAAGTGGCGGACTTTTTCGAGGGGGTCGTTACTGTGTGGGAATTGGTCAAGTCTGGCGGTTGGATGATGCTGCCGATCATTCTGAGTTCCATCGCCGCCATGGCGATCGTCGCCGAGCGCCTGTGGACCCTGCGCGCCAGCCGCGTCACCCCGTCACACCTGCTGGGTCAGGTCTGGCGCTGGATTCAGGACAAACAACTCAATAGCGAAAAGCTCAAGGCCTTGCGCGCCGATTCGCCACTGGGCGAGATCCTCGCCGCGGGCCTTGCGAACTCGCGGCACGGTCGCGAAATCATGAAAGAGTGTATTGAAGAAGCCGCTGCCCGGGTCATTCACGAGCTGGAGCGCTACATCAATGCACTGGGCACCATTGCGGCCATGGCGCCACTGCTCGGCTTGCTGGGTACGGTGTTGGGCATGATCGATATCTTCAGCTCATTCATGGGCACGGGCATGTCGGCCAACGCCTCGGTGCTGGCGGGCGGTATTTCCAAGGCGTTGATCACCACGGCGGCCGGCCTGATGGTGGGTATCCCTGCGGTCTTTTTCCACCGCTTCCTGCAGCGACGTATCGACGAGCTGGTAGTGGGTATGGAGCAAGAAGCAATCAAGCTGGTCGAAGTGGTTCAGGGCGACCGTGATGTTGATCTGGCCGAGGGCAGGGCGTGAAATTCCGGCGCAAGCCACGGGAGACCGTGGACATCAACCTGGCCTCACTCATCGATGTGGTGTTTATCCTCCTGCTGTTCTTTGTGGTCACCACCACCTTCACGCGTGAAACCCAGTTGCGCGTCGAGTTGCCGGAGGCGGTCAGTGGTACGCCGGCCCCGGAGTCGGAGCTCAAGCAGCTGGAAATCACCATCAGTGCTGAGGGCGTGTACTCGCTGAACAATAACCTGCTGCCCAAGAGTGATCTGGCGACGCTGATCGATGCCTTGCAAAAAGAGTCGGGTGGGGACACCCGCCTGCCGTTGTCGATCAGCGCTGATGGCAAGACGCCGCATCAGGCGGTGGTCACCGCGATGGATGCGGCGGGCAAGCTGGGCTTCAGCCAGTTGCGCATGACCACGGTCGAGGCGGCGCCGGGGAATCCTTGATGGCCTTTGCCGATCGATTGCTCAAGGCCTGGTATGCCGGGCATCCGGCCCTTGCCTTGTTGCGGCCGCTGGAAGCCCTCTACCGGCGCGTGGTGTTGCGCAAGCGCCAGCGTTTTCTGGCCGACGAGAGCAGCAGTTACCGTGCCCCGGTACCGGTGGTGGTAGTGGGTAATATCACCGTCGGCGGTACCGGCAAGACCCCCCTGATTCTTTGGCTGATCGAACACTGCCGCCGCCAGGGGCTGCGTGTCGGTGTGGTGAGTCGCGGCTATGGCGCCACACCGCCGCAGCTACCCTGGCGCGTGCGTGCCGACCAGTCTGCTGCTCAGGCGGGCGATGAACCGTTGTTGATCGTCCAGCGTAGCGGTGTGCCGCTGATGATCGATCCCGACCGGTCGCGCGCGGTCCAGGCGTTGTTGGCTGCCGAGCCGCTGGACCTCATCCTCAGTGATGACGGTTTGCAGCATTATCGGCTGGCCCGCGATCTGGAACTGGTGCTGATCGATGCCGCGCGCGGCCTGGGCAATCGTCGCTGCCTGCCGGCGGGCCCACTGCGTGAGCCGGTCGAGCGCCTGCATGAGGTCGATGCGGTACTGTTCAATGGCGCTGTGGCCGACAGTGACGAAGGCTATGCCTTTGGGCTTGAGCCGACCGCGCTGGTCAATGTTCGCAGCGGCGAGCGCCGTGGCGTCGAGCATTTTCCGCCTGGCCAGGCCGTGCATGCGGTGGCCGGGATCGGCAATCCGCAGCGTTTCTTCAATACCTTGCAGGGGCTAAACTGGCGACCAGAGCCACATCCCTTTGCTGATCATGCGGTCTATAGCGCCGAGGCCTTGAACTTTACGCCGTCCTTGCCGCTGGTGATGACCGAAAAGGATGCGGTGAAATGCCGTGCCTTCGCCGCTGCCGACTGGTGGTACCTTGCTGTAGATGCGGTGCCTTCGCCGGCCTTCGCCCGCTGGTTCGACGGCCAACTGGCGCGTTTGCTGCCCGGGCATCGGCAACTCTGAACCTTTTCTTTTTCCGGCCACAGGCCTGAGGAATTTCCATGGACACCAAATTGCTCGATATCCTTGCTTGCCCGATCACCAAGGGCCCGCTCAAGCTCAGCGCTGACAAGACCGAGCTGATCAGCAAGGGCGCCGGCCTTGCCTACCCGATTCGCGACGGTATCCCGGTCATGCTGGAGAGCGAAGCGCGCACCCTGACCGACGAAGAGCGCCTGGAAAAATGAGTCAAGCGTTCACGGTTGTGATTCCGGCCCGTTTGCGTTCCACCCGGCTGCCGGGCAAACCGCTGCTGCTGATTGCCGGCAAGCCGATGATCCAGCATGTCTGGGAGCAGGCGCGCAAGAGCAGCGCGGCACGGGTGGTCGTGGCCACCGATGATGCCGAGATCTTCAAGGCCTGTGAGGCCTTTGGCGCTGAAGTGCTGATGACCCGTGAGGATCATGATTCGGGTACCGACCGTCTGGCCGAAGTGGCGACCCAGTTGGGCCTGCCTGCCGACGCGATCGTGGTCAACGTGCAGGGCGACGAGCCCCTGATTCCGCCTGTGATCATTGACCAGGTGGCGGCTAACCTGGCCGCTCACCCGGAGGCCGGTATCGCTACCCTGGCCGAACCGATTACCGAGGTCGAGGCCTTGTTCAATCCGAATGCGGTCAAGGTGGTCAGTGATTGCAACGGTCTGGCCCTGACCTTCAGTCGTGCCCCGTTGCCATTTGCCCGTGATGCCTTTGCGCAGAGCCGCGATCAGCTTCCGCCGGGTGTGCCGTATCGCCGACACATTGGCATGTATGCCTACCGTGCCGGTTTTCTGCAGGACTTCGTCGGCTGGGGGGCGTGCTGGTTGGAGAAAACCGAGTCGCTTGAGCAGTTGCGGGCGCTCTGGAACGGTGTGCGTATCCATGTGGCCGATGCCCTGGAGGCCCCGCCGGTGGGGGTTGATACCCCTGAAGATCTTGAGCGCGTGCGGCGCTTGCTGGAGGCTTGATGCGGGTTCTTTTTGTCTGCCTGGGCAACATCTGCCGCTCGCCGACCGCTGAGGGTGTTTTGCGCCATCAGTTGAAGGAGGCAGGCCTGGCTGAGGTGATCGAGGTGGCGTCGGCCGGAACCGGTGACTGGCATGTCGGCAACCCTCCAGACAGCCGTACCCGGCGTGCAGCCCAGTTGCGTGGCTATGATCTGTCCCAGCAGCGTGCGCAGCAGGTCAGTGTTGCCGATTTCGAGCGTTACGACCTGATCCTGGCGATGGATAACAGTAATCTGGGGCACTTGCAGGCGATGCGCCCAGCGCAGGCCAAGGCAGAGCTGGACCTGTTTCTGCGGCGCTTCGAGGGGGCTGTCGATGAAGTGCCAGACCCTTACTACGGTGGCGAGCAGGGCTTTGAGCAGGTGCTCGACCTGATCGAGAGCGCTTGTCGTGGGCTGGTTATCGAGTTGAAGGGGCGTTTATGAGCGTACAGGTGCTATCAGGTGTTTCGCTCAAGCCTTACAACACCTTCGGTATTGATGTGCGTGCAGCGCATTTTGCCGAAGCGCACACCGATGCGGAGGTGCGTGAGGTATTGGCCCATGCGGCTGCGCAGCAGTGGCCGGTGCTGGTGATTGGTGGCGGCAGCAACCTGTTGCTCACGGCCAATATCGACGCGTTGGTACTGCGCATGGCCAGCAAGGGGGTGCGGATTCTCGCCGATGACGGGCAGCGGGTCATCGTGGAGGCCGAGGCTGGTGAGCCTTGGCATGCGTTTGTCCAATGGACCCTGGCGCAGGGGCTGTCGGGGCTTGAAAACCTCAGCCTTATTCCGGGTACGGTCGGTGCTGCGCCGATGCAGAACATCGGTGCTTACGGCGTAGAGATCAAGGATGTATTTGTCGGGCTGACTGCGTTGGATCGTCAGACCGGTGAACTGCATGAGTTTGCCCTTGAAGACTGTGCATTTGCCTACCGTGACAGCCTGTTCAAGCGTAATCCCGGGCGTTGGTTGATCCTGCGTGTGCGCTTTGCGCTGAGCCGTGTCATGCACTTGCATCTGGACTATGGGCCAGTGCGTCAGCGCTTGAGCGAGCAGGGTATCGAGCAGCCAACGGCGCAGAATGTCAGCGATGCGATTTGCAGCATTCGCCGGGAAAAACTGCCGGACCCTGCTGAATTGGGCAATGCGGGAAGTTTCTTCAAGAACCCAGTGGTGTCTGCTGCGCTGGCTGAGCATATTCGTCAGGCTCATCCGGGGCTTGTGGCATACCCTCAGGCAGATGGTCGTGTGAAGTTGGCGGCGGGCTGGTTGATCGAACTGGCCGGCTGGAAAGGCTATCGTGACGGCGATGCTGGTGTTCACCGACTTCAGGCATTGGTGCTGGTCAATTACGGCCAGGCCAGTGGCGAACAGCTTCATCGGCTGGCACAGAAGATCCAGGTCGATATCCTTGAGCGTTTTGGTGTCGAACTGGAGATGGAGCCCAATCTGTACTGAGTGTGGTGCAGCCGCCGTGTGCGGTGTCGCGGTGAGTCCGAGTTGAGTTTCAAGCCAATAAAAAAGCCCCGCCAGCGTTAGCT
>NZ_MBPN01000116.1 GCF_001695625.1 Pseudomonas defluvii | reverse complement strand
GCTGGAGATCGGAAAGCCCCTTTACGGTGGGATTCAGAGCTTACGTTGGTTTTTGGTTCCATTGCTCCCCAAACCCCTGTATGAGGGAGAAAGCATCTCGCGCCGCATCGCCCAGCCGGCTTCCACTGGGATTGATGCTACCCGCAATGCCCCGCGTCCGAATCGTTCATTCACCAGGTCCATTGTTGCCATGAGGCTGTCGACGTTTCGCCGCGGTTGCGGGGCGAACATATCGTGAGTCAGACCCTCCAGCTGGCTGAGCCTGCACAGTTGTATGGTGCATTTCGAATATGCGAATCCGTCCCGGTAGATCCCGTGAAGGCCCTGGTTTGCGGCCTGAATTAGGTCGCGGGTGTCTGCAGTTGGTGTTGGTAGGAGCATTCTGGCCCCGTTCCAGTAACGTTCTGCAGGATCGGCAAACGGGCTGGTTTGAACCGAGACAACAAGTTCGCTGCAGACGGAGTCCTGCTCCCGAAGCTTTTCCGCTGCGCGAGTGGTGTACGCGGCCACTGCCTGGCGCAATTCCTCAAGCAGGTAGACACGCCGGCCGAACATCTTGGACGACACGATCTCTTTCTTCGGATCAGGATCATCGTGCATTTTCAGCCACTGCTCCCCGCGTAGTTCCCGGGCGGTTCGTTCCAGAACCTTCGAGAACATCCTTCCGATGTGCCTCGGGTCCGCGCTGGCAAGGTCGAATGCGGTCTTGATCCCTAGAGTCTCGAGTTGACTGGAGAGCTTACGGCCTACACCCCACACCTCCCCCACCGGCGCGAGTTTCAAGAGTTTTTGCTGGCGCTGAGAGTCCATCAGGTTCACCACGCCGCCGGTTGCCGGCCAATTCTTCCCTGCCCACTGTGCGAGTTTGGCCAACGTCTTTGTCGGCCCGATGCCCACCCCAACTGGGATATTCACCCACTGTCGAACTCGTGCCTGAATATCCCGGCCCAACTGCTCCAGGTCGCCGGGCATTCCAGTAAGGTCACACCAACATTCGTCAACTGAGTAGACCTCGATGCTGGCGACCAGAGTGCTAATGGTCCGCATCACACGATTCGACACGTCGGCGTATAGCGCATAGTTGCTCGAAAAGGCTGTCACTCCCCTCTGGTCGAGAAACCGCTTCACTTTGAAGTATGGGTCGCCCATCTTTAGGCCCAACGCTTTAGCCTCCCGACTTCGTGCGATGATGCAGGCGTCGTTGTTCGAAAGGACCACGACTGCCTTCTGTGCCAAGTCCGGACGGAAGATCCGCTCACATGAGCAGTAAAAGTTCCAATCGACCAGGGCAAAGACGCTCACAGCATGCTCCTGAGCAGCATGCTGATCACTCCCCATAGTTCCACCTGCTCTTCGTCGGCCAGGATTTCGCGATGGCGGCCGTCGGCTCCTACCCGTGCAAGATGTAGTCGTTCCAGTGCTACCCGCTCCACGAGCGCCAAATGATGCTCATGGTTCGCCACCACTATTACTACATTGCCGGCGCTAGGCTCGAGGGCGCGGTCGACCACGAGTACATCGTTCCGGTGCACTCCGATCCCAACAAGATCGTCGGTGTCGACTAGCCAAAGCCAAATGTTGGGTGCACCCCATCCCACCGCGGCGTCAAGGGAGGGAGGAAATAGCGAGTGATCCTCAGCCGGGCTCTGGAAACCAGTGATCTTCAGGCGCTGCTGCGCCAGGGCGAGACTGGACAGCCGCCGGCCGGGAGACGTAAAGCAGTCCATCTGGGCGGTCGTCTCAAAACTGTATATGCGTACAGTATAGAGATCAGCCCCGGGTTGGCGTCAAGCTGCGCGCACTGGGTATGTCACTGTCAGCGGGGAGGATTTTGCTGAAGGGGGGCCATCCATGGCCTCTACCGTGCAGTATATGGCCGGTAAATGTCCCAGGCGCGACTGCGGGTTACCGCCGGTCAGTTCGAGTCAGCGTGCATCGATTGCTGCGAAACGTGGAGCAAACCTCAATATGTGTTGGACAGGGAGCGTGGGCAGGATGGGCGGAAGGAATGGGATTTTCGGGGCAGGCTGGTCGGGACTCATCCTGCTGGCAGGGGTGGCGCTACTTGCGCCTGAAGCCGCATACGCTGGGAAGCTAGGACAGGCACTGGGCTCTGCTGCTGGCAGCGTCGGAGGGACTGCGGTTGGAGGCGTATCTGCAGAAGCAACCCGACAAGCTCTTGCTGCCAAGGGCATGACCGAGGATGACTTCTTCCGAATGCTGTTCGCTCGAGGCATCCCTCGCGCAAAGCAAGATCTCCCCAAGATGGTCGACGCAGAAACAGAATTTTATGACGTGACTGGTAGCGGTAGGGAATGGGGATACTGGTATCGATTCCGTCGGTATGCATCTCGAGACCTGGACCCTGCAGCGGTAAAAAAGGCACTCGGCCCAGAGATCATTTCGAAAGTCTGCGCGACGCCGAACATGGTCTCCCCGTTCATGGAGATGGGGGGAACCTATCGGTACAACTATGTTGGAAGGGATGGCCAACTGATCATGTCAGTTCGGGTGAGTCGGCAGGACTGCAACTGAGTCCTGCCCGACTCACGAGTTCGACTCTTTACTGCGGAACAGAACAGGCCTCGTATTCCTCACGACTCGATGCGCAGTTTTTGCCGAGGCAGGTGGACTGTCGGAATTTTCCTATAGTGTAGATTCGGCCGTTGTAGGCGAAGCTATCAGTCGCGTTGGCAACCTCTCCGATGTACTGCCCTAGGTAAAGCCGGTACCCCTGTTTCGGCCCACCGGTGTTCGACACGCCATGATCCCAGCCGGTGGCGTAGACCCCGTTCTTTGTGAATGAGGACCAAGCACAACTCGGGGTGCTCTGTTTGGTACCGACGGCTTGCTGGGAACGTGCTGCCTGGACAGTTTGATATAGCGGGATCACCCCCCCAACGTTTCGGACCTGGCCAGTCACCAGGCTCACTTCCCGGTTTTGTTGGTACGCGATCTGGTTTTGGTAGCAAACGGCAGACTGAGTGAATGATGTTCCCTGATTGATCGTGCTCGCGTCGGGTGACCAGGCGCTGCAACTGTACGGGGCTCCAGAGTCCTGCCAGGCTGAGTACATCGCACTGGTAGATACCCACTTATCGGTGAACGGCACAGTGATCTGCCCTGTACCTCCTTCCGCCGGCGACGTCGCGCTCACGGTGGCCCCGCCAATTGTCTTCGACGAAGTGAGAACGACCGATGTCTGGCCGTTCGCATCCGTCGTCGTCGTCGCAGCACTGAGACCGCCGTCGCTGGTGGTCCAGTTGATCACTACGCCCCTGCCGGCGTTGTTCCCATCGTAGTCCTGGACTGTTGCCACCAACGTCGCCTTCTCACCGAGGGCAGCGAGGGAGCCCGGGGTTGCCTGGATGACAATCGTCAATCCCATGTTGCAGGACCGCCATCCATTCCCCGATCGATCGCAAACGACCTTTTGCCACCCACTAGAGCTGGACCCGCTACGGATGGGCTTCCAAGAGTCCGCTGAGACAGTCGTCGTTACGGACATCAAAAAGAAGGCCCCGGCCACTGCCAGGGCCTTAAGGTTTGCAAACATAGAGATTCCCCGCACTGTCGAACGCCAAAGAGCCTTTCGGGAAGCTGGCACACGATTGACCTGTGCTTACGATCGCCGGGCTCCAGATAACCGACTTCACCCACTTGCCCCCTTGGCAGGTGAGTTGCGCACCGGTGGATGTCGTAGCGACGAGCCCCGCTTTCGCGCAGCCCCCTCCCTCTGCAGCCGTGCCGGTGAACTCGACGTAGCCGGCGGTGCTGATATTTCCGGTAGCAGCGACCGTTTGAGCGTTGACTGCGCCGGCAGCGTTGAGGGTTTGAGCGTTGACCGCATTGACCTCGTTGATGTCGTTGTTACCCATCAGCAGGTTGGTACGCATGCGGTTCATTTCCGCGTTCGCCGAGGCCAGGCGCGAGAGCTTCCCGTCCAGGGCTGGTTCAGTCCCTGGAACCCCAACAGTGGTGCGGATCTGGTAGGTGGATGAGTTGATGATTTGAGAACCCGGTAAACCATTCACCACAACCCCGTCCCAGTCTTGGGTGGTGTTCTGATCGACACTGAAGGTGTACTGGGTGCAGGAGGTTGTGATCGGGTAGTTGTAACGGTTGATATTTGACACCCCTGCGAGCATTGGCGGGGTTGTCGCTCCGAGCGCCTGAATAGCATTCGAGCATGTAGCATCACCTGGCCAGGTGCCCTTCTCGCTTCGATAGGCCCGTGCGGCGTCGATGATCGCCTGGGTGTCTTGGACTGTGGTGTCCGCGCGTTTCTGGTTCACCCTGGTCATGTAGTTTGGCACTGCTGCGGCGGCGAGCATCGCCGTGATCGCAAGCACTATTGCCAGCTCCATTAAGGTGAAGCCCTGCTGGCATTCCCGCCCCATCTTCATTGCTCCTAAGCAGAAGTTGTAGGCACCAATGCTACGAGCACATTTGTTGGACTCCATGTCAAAACGACACGCTGAAATTCCTACGATGTAGGCGGTTTCGGTAAATCGTGGAGCAAACCTCAGATCTGGATTAGGCTGTTCCGGTCAGCAAAAAGGAGGGACTCATGATGACTGACCCTGGTCCGGAGCAAGCTTCCGCCAATATTGGTGAACAGCTCGAAAGTCCATACACACGGATACGCTATGCAGGAGAGAAAGCCCTGCATCGACTCTTGCCCATTGCCCAAGGCGACGGCATCCAGAACCAGGTGGTCAGGTCGCTGCTGCTGGGCTGTTACAACGGCCAGGATTTCCCGATCGATCCTGCCTCGTTGAGGGTGCTTAATCGCAGCGTCATGGAAGACTGCATAGCTCTGTTGCTGATGGACTCCGCCCCCGCGATGGAGGTACACCAGTACGTAGAGAACGGAAGTTCGGTTTACAATGGAATGGCTGAGCGTTGGCAGCCACCGAGCCGCATCCAAATGCAGATACCGACGTCGGAGGACGAAACATCAGAGGTCCTTCGGACCCTCGGGAAGAAGTCCCTGCAGCATTTAATCGCTGTGGCTCAAGGCTTTTCTGGACAGTGCCGCCATATCGCGCGGTTCTTGGTGGGGTGTTACGACGGATGCCGATACCCCTTCGACCCCACCAGGTTCCGTTGTATCGACCATGACCTCTTCCTGGAGTGCATCGCGGTAATCCGCCTGCTGTACGAAACCCGCCATGGGATCGACAAGAACATCCTTGAGGGGGTGAGCGTGTTCAACAGGCTGATTCAGGATTGGTCGATCGAACCCTATAGCGCAGACGCGGAAGCTGTGCGATGAGGGTAGGCCAAGCCACGCGGTGCAGCTTCAGTTAGGGATGCCGGAAGGGCCTGGTTCAAACGGAGGAACCTGCGCTGCACTGACATTCCCAGCGGACGGCATCGCATGGCCCCGGCGGCTGAATCGTCTGTGATGGAAAGCGATTAGGAAAAGGGCCAGGTAGATCCAGATCGAGTGGGCGACCGAGCAGAGCACGTAGAACAGTCGCAGGATCACCCGGTGCGCGCCCACCGCATCGGCGTAGTCGACGATTACCTTGTAGAGGCCTGCCTTCCTGTACAGAAGAACGGCCGCAATGCTTCCTGTCTTTTCATCATTGTCGATGCCGACAGTGGTCCCCATTTCGGTAAATGGCCGAGTGGAGAGGTCGACATAGGTGCCGAAGATCTGGCCCCGGAGCGGCGCCGGAAAGTCTTCAGCACGTAACGACGTGCCTGACCAACACGCCACCCCCTCTGCCTTGCACCCGTCCTGAAATTCCGCACTGGGAAGATCGAGCAGGTTGCGGTGCTGCCAGGCGATGTTCCAGTTCCACCCCGGGAGGGCAGTTTGGACTAGGGTGACGTGGAAAATCAGCGTAGTGCCGATCACGGCGGCCTGGGCTCCCAACATGATTATCCGATCAAGCGTCCGCCACCGTCTCACGACGACCAGCAAGATGAGCCCACTGGCAGCAATGCCGGCGAGGAACGTTGGAACGAGCTGCGGATTCGACCCTTCCGGAAGGAGCAGGTGGCCAAGAGTTTGGTTTTCCCCGTAGCGGAAGATCACAAGAGCAAGAGCGAAGGCGCCAGTGATGAGTTTGGGCGAAAGCGTGCGACGGAAGAACAGGATCATCGAGAGCGAGAAGGACAGGTAGAGCAGGAACTGCGAGTAATCGATGACCAGGTCGAAAGCATGCCGAGAAAACCACTCTTGGAACGTGCCGGACTGCAGCTCCGTCAGGCTGTAAGGCGATGAGTCTGGGGAGGGTTTTAGAAAGGTCTTGAAGAGGTTTTCAGACATCGGAGGGCACGCATACCAAGGATCGAAATCTGGATGCTACTTCCCGATCGCCCGAGTACCAGCGAAACCGGTCTTGGAAAATCCCTAAACCGTAGGTTGGGAGCCCGCAAGGACTTTCGGCCACGAAAATGGGAGTGCAACCGTTACCATCAGGCCTGTAGCAACCTCCCTGAAGGAGTCCTTAGATGCAGTGCCGATGCGGGGCCGCCACCAAAGGCCGAAGCTCTGTCGTAAATAAGCTGGAAGCCGAGTTGTCGTACCAGGAGTGTGATCCCTGTGGCCGAGTCCACATCGAGCACCTGAAAGTGCGCGGCCAAATCGTAGCCCGCGGCCGCGATGCCAGTGAAATATTCAACGGCGACCTCGAGCGCTTCCTCAGCACACCCCAGCAGGCCGGGTTTGCGTTTTAACCTCTGGAGATAACCCAGGCCGCCTGGTGGTGACTGCCACCGCCCTCTCGCTGGTCGTGCCGTGGCCGACACTGGTCAAGTGTCGCGCGGGCGGTATCATGGTTCAAACCATTGATCACGTTCAGCGAGACAAGCATGCCAGAAATCCAGGAACTCCCTCCTGAGGAGATCCCGAAGCAGATCACCGCCAGGCATGTTACCCGAAGTCTTGGGCAGCACCTTGAAGCCTTCCTGGCTGCGAACAACCTGGAGGGGTGGAAAGCCGAGGAGGAGTATGTCCTACGGGACGACCGCCTGGCCGATCAGCTTTTGCTGTTGACCCAGGTAACCGGCCTCTATATCGGGCAGTTCAAGCGTTACAGTACCCGCTTGCTGAAGCTCGCACGAAGGAATGGGGCTGAGATCAGGCTGACTGAGGTACAAGGCATGGTGGCGCGCGCCTTGGGTTATAACTCCTATCATGTTGCCTATAAGTGCCGATCGGTTGACGATTTCATCGACAACCTCTGGCCCCAAGGTGCGGCAATGAGTCTGGTGAGTCTGGACGGCGCCGTCGCCGGCATGCGTCAGCAGAGCGCAGTGATACAGCGCCTGATCGACCGATACCGCTTCAACAAGGAGCGCGACAGGATGGTCAACGCCGGTGCTAAGCCGGGCGGCCAGGCCGATCCTAAGATGGCCAAAAAGATGCAGGGTGAGCGCCGTAGGCGCCATAGTCTGCATCGGAGCGACGGGATCAAACTTCGCGATTGACCCAGGTGGTAACTGCGAGGTCTGTGACATTCAAACGCTGGCGGACTTTGAACCAAAAGAAATGCAGAAACCGGGCTTGAAACCCGGTTTTTTGCATTTTGGCGACTCTGTGATCGGGCCGGCGGTTCGCCTGCTAGTCCAGGCTGACAAGCCGCGTTTCGAGGGTGTACTTCTTCCCGGCCGCAGTCCAGAAGATCGTCGACTCGCCGCCGTTTACGGCCGCCCCAGTACCCGAAGTGGCTAGTTGAGTTGCGCCGATTTCAGGAATGAACTGGTCGACGACCAGGTCGAAGGTCACCGCCTTTTCGGACTGCCGCTTCTCTGGGACGGCATAGGGATGGATGGCCACGATGTATCCCGAGCGTGATTTTTCGAGCGCGCCCTCTTTCACGATATGCAGCTGACGCCATTCCGCTTGAGTATTGAGCTGCGCGGCAATTCGGGGCCGCTGCAGCACGCGCTCCTGCTTGTTGGCATCGATTTCCTTGATCACGAACTCGAACGTGGCCACCTGTTGGGCGGGCGATTCTTTGAAGCAGGTGGAAGAACAGCCGGCCAGCGTCAGTGCAGCCGCCAGGGCAGTGAGAGTGGCAAATGAGCGTTTGACCATTGTTACCTCGGGTCTATGGGGAGCGATCGAGGCCAACGGTATCGAGCGAAAACAGCAAATCCCAGTCAAGTTGATGGCGCGGATTCCTTGTTGATGTCGGATTGCCGCGACATGCCAGGAACAGGCCTACACTTTCGAAAAACTGCCGGAAGCATCGCGATGCTTACCCAACACTTAACAGTTGCGCAAAGCAAGTATTTATTCATCGGCAAGGACTGCATGGCGTACCGGTGCACCGATGGATTGAATCCGCAAGATCTGGAGCGGCACGAACTACGTCCGCTTGTGGTCGCAACGCTCAGCGTTGAGGGGCTTGGGATCTACTGGCAGCGATTGTACTTCGGTGATGAACCCATCCCACTCGAGTCTTTTTTGTACTTGGCATGGACAGAGTTCCTCACCCTCGGGGGCATGCCTGGCCACCTTCTTGTGGAATCGGAATTGCTGGACGATTACCCGTTGCGGCGGGTCCTGGGGCAGATGGATAAAGAGAAAGTCATCAAGAAAGTGGCCATCGGCCATGGGCACCCATTTGGATCAACCAGGAGGCAATCACAGAACCTGGTCAAGCACAGCATGGTTTCCCTGGAGGAGTTGACGGAGCACCGGCTGGAGAGTCAAGAGGCGGTATTGGCTCGCTTGAACCAGGGCTTGGAGGGTTATCACCGGGTATGGGAAAACTCGCCGAGGCCTGGACATGCAGAGGATGCTTTCCAGAACCACCGCCTGAGACCGGTGCACCTTCCGCACTGGCCGCAGCACCTGGTGGGGCTGGATATTGCCGATTGGATGAAGCGCCAGGCGCGATCGGTACCACCGATGGCCCCTCATGAGGAGCTCAAAATCAAATACCAGACGGGATGGATGGTTTCCGTGACCAAGAAACCCGTTGCAACTGAGATGCTCCGTGAGGCATTTCGCACCGTGATGATGACCGGTGACCGTGAACCTGCAGGGCTCTACGACATAGAAGATCTGCTCTGGTTTAGGTCGGTGGTCCGGGGGCTGCCCTTCCCGCCTCAAGAACTGTTCGGCTCTGCTCTGGAGCCAGGGAAATGGCCGCCTTTTCTGAACGGAAGCCTGGCCATCAATGGCGCGACCGCGGATCGACTGGAGTCCTTGCTGGAGCGCAGCATGGAGCGAAAGGGTTTGGTGCTTTTTCCGGAAAGCGAGGATGCGTTCTGTGATTCGCTGAACCTGCTCGGTGGGGGTGGTGATGAGCGCTGCTGTGCTGAGCTGGTCGGTGGACCGTACCACGGATCGTTTCGCGTCTTTGCCCTGGACGACGATGTGTGGCTGAACATCTTGGCCATCCCGCGAGGATCACCGGCAGACACACTAGATCTGTCGGAGTGCCTTCATCAGACGCTTGGCGAAATCGATATTGGGCCTCCGGGCCTGGCCGCCATCAACTTCTGGCTGGAGAACCTCATCCAGGGCCACTCGTGGAACCAGAGCTTGCTACTTCTGGGGATGGTGGAGGTCATGCTGTCGACCATAGCGCTATGGCGTGAAGCCGATCGGCCTGCAGATTGCAGGTAACTCCCAAGCCTAGCAGGTAAAGAAGGTGAGGTCGGCTGGACTGAGATTCGAGTTGCCTGCAGCTACGACATATCCGGGCGTGGGCTACCTGACCAACGGCGGACCTCAGCTAGTGCTTGATCATCCAGCTGTGCCTGTAGCAGTGTCCAGGGGTTGATTCCATAACTGGAAAGTCTTTCGGTATTACACCTCACGTACAACTGTTGTGCCCACTCGCGCAGTTCAGCATCACTCATCGCTCTGGGGGAGCCAGTCGAATTGTCCTCCATGAGGTTCAGTTGTTCCATACCGAGCATCCGGCGAATGAACTGCAGCATGCTCATTTCTCCTAGTAGTGGTTGTCGCCGCTGATTTGCACACACAGCGGCTGATGTCCCTATAGGGTACCGCACCGCCCAATGTCGGCAAGCCAAACGGTACCTCAGTGGCTGTGGCCGTCTGGGGAGGTATACTCCCTCGCCTCAATACATCGAGGTCGACCAGGTGTTCCTACGCCAATTTTTCCTGAAATTCACTCTGTTCTTCAGCCTCATCATGCTAGGGCATCTGCTCATCCCAAAGGAGGTGGCAGAAACCCTGGTAGTTGGTGCCTGGCGTTACATCCTGTGTTTTGCCGGGGGAGCATGCGGACTCTGAGATAGGATGAGTGTCCGAGCTGCAGAGCAGCGGCTCGACATGTCCAAAGGAGCCCGCGTGAATCTTCTCTCCCACTACTGCCGGCATTTCACCGGCGCCTTCAAGTTCAAGAACCGACAGGGTCGGACTTTCTTCTGGCTCTGCCTGCTTGCCGACGTATTCCTGGTATCCGTTTTGGTCGCTTTGAGCCCCTTCGGGTTGCTCGGCAGACTTCTGATCCTCCTCGCGCTTCTGGTCATCGCCGGCAATGCCATTCAGCGTCTGAAAGACGCCGGCGTCACCCCTTGGATGCTTCTGCTGTGGTTCATCCCCTTCGTTGGCCTGGCAATCCTGGCCATCCTGCTCCTACTCCCCGGCCGTAAGCCGGTCGACCTGCCGGTCGCGCCTCCCTCCTCGCCTTATGTTGGCGGGAAGTGAGCGCTGAGCTGGCCGCACTGAGGCAAACTTATAACAACATAGCCGTCAGCGCTCTCCGGCCCGGCGGTGCTCCCTTTTCCTTCCGCGCCGGCGTCACCTCTGCAAAAGCCCAACCTGGCCTACTACCCTCGCCCTTGGCAACTCGGTCGAATCCGGAGTGACCTATAACAACATAACCTGCGGTGGGCCTGATGGCGGCGCCCCTCCTGATACCCCCTTACCCTGTCCAACCCTTTAAAGGGCCTATCTGCCGGTGCCGGGTTGCCTGCGCCGCGCGTGGAAAGAAATGGGGAAAAGGAAAGAAAAGAAAGGAAAGAAAAAGGGAAAGGGTTAGACAGGTATGGGGGTGGGTTATGCGATGCGGAGGTCCAGGCGGGTGGAAATGGTGCAGGAGGAACGCAGAAATGGTCGGAACCTCCTAGGTTATGTTGTTATAGCAGGCGATCAGGTAGCGGCTTTCTATCGAGGGAAGCCGCCTTAAAGGGTGAGGTTTTACAGAGGAGGTTCAGGGTGGCGGTCGTAGCGTTGCGCGTTATGTTGTTATAGGGGCGGCGCGGAAGCCCGTTGGTTACGGTAACCGCGCTACCTGGTGAGGCGCTATCGGCGCTTTACGGCTACGAGAAAGTAAGCGCCCAGCAACCCTATTCCATAGTCGACCTCTACCAGGTACAAGAAACCGCTGTCCTCGCCGGTTACCATGAGGACCTGGTGAATGATTCGACGCTTGAGCGCACTGGCCTGAGAGATTTCCTCGAGCCGTATGTGCTTGGTCGGTAACCCAGATGCGACGAGGTGAGGCCATGGATCAATTCCAGCTCGAGGTACTCAGAGCAGAAGCAATAGCGGCCGACAGGTCCTTTTCCAAAGGTCGGCTTCGGGACGAGTTCCGGATGAAGCCGAAACCTGATGCGACGCCGGTGGCGCATTACAAGAATGGTTATGGCGGGACCTTCGGTGTGTACCGAATCGCGGACTGCCTCCCAATGCGGGACCGCAAGGCTGCTGCCCCCTCCCCCAAGCAAGTTCGGGCGGCGGCCATACTTGCACTGAAGGGCCGGATGCAAAGCAAGGTGGCCAAGGCCTCTCATGTCGCAGTGCAATGGCTGGCCTCAGCACCTCTCGTGCTTGATGCCGAGACCACCGGTCTTGGTACCGAGGCCCAAATCATCGAACTGGCGATCGCCGACGTCGACGGGAACCTTCTGTTCAACTCCAGGCTTCGGCCTACTGTTCCGATAGAACCAGGGGCTGCAGATGTGCACCGAATCCGAGCTGAAGAGCTCCAGCATGCTCCGACCTGGCTCGACGTTGCCGGAAAAGTCAAACCTCTCCTTGCCGGTCGTCCCATCGTGACCTTCAATTCCGAGTTCGATCGACGCCTGCTGATTCAAACTGCGAACGCATTCCAGGATGACCATGGGTGGCTTGCAACGTGTCAGGAGCATTGCGCTATGGGCCTGGCGGTGGCCATGTATGGGGCAACCAACCGATATGGGACCATCTCACTTGCGGCAGCAATGTCGTTTGCCGGCGTAACCTGGCGTGGCCCCGCACACTCAGCTGCAGGAGATGTGCTGGGTACCGTAGACCTGCTGCATGCCATCGCGAAGGTACGCCGCGATCTCGACCAGGAGTTGGATTTCCTCTTGGCGAGCGCGGAATAGACCAAGCTTTCCACTCCGAATACGCAGAGCGACCGCAGGAGTAGCCGTTCCGCTGGATCTGCCCTCCCCTCCAGTTAGAATCCCACTGCATACATCGATAGAAGGATCGAGCAGCATGCTCCGCGTCATACCGTTCCGTGCCCCCTTCAAACTGGCCCTCACATTCTTGTTTCTCACCACTCCGTTATTTGCCCATGCCGGCGGCACTGCCGCGGCCGCGGCCATAGCGAGTGCTGCGGCTGCAGCACACTCCGATAAGGAGCCTCTGGTCGCTGGTCAATCATTCGGCGCTACGGGCTACCTGTTTGTCGATGGGGTGGGCTATTCAGGTGGCCGGATGGTGTATTGCCCGGCTTCTGTGGGGTTCGTCAAACCAGAAGACATGTTCCGGTCGAAGAACAAGATAACCAAAGGAGTCTGTCAGTCGATCGCGGGTGAATTACCTGCTGTTCCTGCCCAAGACTTCATTGATGAAGTTTTGGGCAAAGGTGAGGCGACAGTCGTCAGTGTTGCCCCGGTGCTCGCCCAGTACGGTCCTCCATATGGAGTGATTTACTACAAGGACAACGGCAATGAGGAGAGCATGAGGGAAGGTCTGAGGAAGAGAACCAAAGTTACCTACGAATGATCCTCCCTGGGGAATCATGTTTATCAGTCCCCTAACTTCGGTGAAGCGGACGCCAACACGATGTCCTCTGTGGCCTCAGCTCCTTTGATGCGGGGACTAGGGATTTACCGCGAAATTTCTAGATGTTCTCAAGGCCGAAGCCATGCTCACGGAGGAAGGTCGCGAGTGCCGGGTCTTCTTCCAGAACCTGGGCTACAGATATACCTTGAAACTTCTGGTCAAGGGCGCCCAAGTCCTGAAACAGCTTCGCCAGTCGACCTTTCAGGAGAGCGGGAATTTCGGCGGCGACAATGGGCGTGTTCTTCAACGCCTCCCGGAGCAAATAGCGTCCAGTATGAATATTGGCCTCCGGTTCGCTGCCATCGAACACCTTGAGAATTTGCTCCATCGAACTCAGGTGCTCTTCAAAATCTCGCAGGGTTGTGCGTTCATCCATACCAGGACGGATGGATACTACGTTCTCAAGCCCGCCAAGCTTCTGTCTGGTCATGACACTTCCTCTATGACTTTGCAGTAACGGGCTTGAGGTCATCCCAGGACAGATCTCTCAGGGGAGCCCGCAGAATTCGGAAAAAATCGTACGCTAACAGTTCAAGCGTCCCGGCCACGCCTGACTGTAGCTTGTTGACTGGTCAATCTGTCTCGCGGGTAAAGCGATAGAACAAGTTCGGCTCGCTGACCACGTACAAATACCCTTCATCGTCGATGGTTACGCCTTCGGCTTGGGGTATACCTTTCAGCAAACCAGCAAACCCCCTCGCCAAGGAGCGGAAACTCACCACCTTGCCCTCGTCGGTCATTTCAATCAGCAGTTTCGACTCGTCGCTGAGCAGGATCAGATGGCCGCTCTGTTGATCGAATACAACCGAAGACAAGTCAGTGGCAAACACCTTGTCTTTTACTAGGTTGGACATGTCGCGGACGTGCAGGGAAACGCCTCCTTCCAGGCTGGCAACCGGATAGGTGAACTATCGCTTGGGGAAGGGTGAACTATTGCGAGTGCTTTTGCATGCGATGGTGGCTGAGGCCG
>NZ_MBPN01000115.1 GCF_001695625.1 Pseudomonas defluvii | reverse complement strand
GGCGCTGCAGGATGTCCCTTCAGGAGGCTGAGTGGAGCCGTCGCGTAGTGGGGTGCGAGGCATGGATGCCTCGCAAGCGCTGATGGGCCATGGATGGCCCGTCGGCGCGTCCACGCGGGAGCGATGGCGTAAGGAAGGAACCCGAAGCGCAGCGTAGGGCCGGATGTCGGGACAAGGCGTTTTGCCCACTTTTGTGCCCTTCAAAAGTGGGTCGCCGTAAAAGGCGAAAACAGCCTGTGGTGCCGCTGCAGGGAATGGATATGTTCGTGAAGGCGAGTGCCACCCACCACAAACACGCATCCCCCCTGATGAAAGCAGGCATATCCATTCGCGATGTCGGGCCTGATACCAGGCTATGCCGTTTCCTTGCGCAACGAATTACACAAGGCTTTCGTCAATCACCAGCACCAGCTTGCCCGACACCTGGTTACCCGCCAGTTCGGCAAAGGCAGCCTCGGCATCCTTGATCGGGTAACGACCGACCAATTGCGGCTTGAGCCGCCCTTCAGTGAACAACGGCCACACCTGCTGGCTCAGGTCACTGAGCAGGTCGGCCTTGAACTGGTCATCACGGTTACGCAAGGTCGAACCGGTCACCTGCACGCGCTTGGCCAGCACCTGAGCCAGGTCCAGCTCGGCTTTGCGACCGCCCATCAGGCCAATGATCACCCAACGCCCATCACGCGCCAGCAACTTGAGGTTCAATGCCGCATAACTGGCACCAACCGGATCGAGAATCACGTCAAACGGAGCGAAATCGTTCAGGCTTTCCAGGTCGTCACCACGCACTACACCGCCCGTGGCGCCGAGGCCCTGGCAGTAAGCCAGCCGATCGGCCGAGCCCACGCTGACCCAGCATGGGCTACCAAACGCCTTGCACAGCTGGATTGCCGCCGAGCCGACACCACTGGCGCCCGCGTGCAACAGCACCTTCTCACCCGGCTTGAGCCCCCCCAACTGGAACAGGTTGAGCCAGGCGGTGGCATACACTTCAGGGATCGCCGCCGCTTCGTGCAGGCTCAGGCCTTCGGGCACGGGGAGCACGTGGCGGGCATCGACCACCACTTCCTCGGCCATGCCGCCACCGGACAACAACGCGCAGACCCGATCACCGACCTGCCAGGACGCGCCAGGGCCGACTTCGACGATCACCCCGGAACATTCCAGGCCCAGGTACTCGCTCGCGCCCGGAGGTGGCGGATAAAGCCCGGCTTTTTGCAGTAGATCGGCCCGATTGAGGCCCGCAGCCGCAACACGGATTCGTACTTGACCTACATCGCAGGTTGGACTTGTCGTCGTAACCCACTCCACATGTCCGTCAACGCCTTGCAATGCCTTCACAGTGCCTCCATAGTTGTGTTATCACGAGCCCGAGTGCGAATGCGTCGGGCTTTTTGCAGTATGCGTCCGGTTTTTATGGAACCGGCGAATTCAAAGACGGCCTAATATGCGTGATCAATTGCCCTTACGTCGAATCAGCATGAAGCATTTTCTGCCCAGTACCGCCCTCGCATTGTTGATCGGCCTTGGCAGCCTACCGCTGGTGGGCAATGCTTATGCCGCCAACAGTTGGGACAAACTGCAACCCGACCGTGACGAAGTGGTCGCAAGCCTGAACGTGGTCGAGCTGCTCAAGCGCCATCATTACAGCAAACCTCCGCTCAATGACGCTCGCTCAGTCATCATCTATGACAGCTACCTGAAGCTGCTCGACCCGGCGCGCAGCTATTTCCTGGCCAGTGACATCGCCGAATTCGACAAGTGGAAGACTCAGTTCGATGACTTCCTCAAAAGTGGCAATCTCGATCCTGGTTTCACGATCTACAAGCGCTACCTGGACCGCGTCAAATCGCGCCTGGACTTCACCCTCGCGCAATTGGACAAGGGCGTCGACAGCATCGACTTCAACACCCAGGAAACCTTGCTGGTCGACCGCAAGGACGCCCCGTGGCTGAAAAACGAAGCCGAGCTTGACGACCTCTGGCGCAAGCGCCTGAAGGACGAAGTGTTGCGCCTGAAGATCGCTGGCAAGGAACCCAAGGCCATTCAGGAACTGTTGACCAAGCGCTACAAGAACCAGCTGTCGCGCCTGGACCAGACCCGTGCCGAGGATATTTTCCAGGCCTACATCAACACGTTCGCCCAGTCCTACGACCCGCACACCAACTATTTGTCGCCCGACAACGCAGAGAACTTCGATATCAACATGAGCCTGTCGCTCGAAGGTATCGGCGCAGTCCTGCAAAGCGACAACGATCAGGTCAAGATCGTCCGCCTGGTGCCGGCTGGCCCTGCCGCCAAGACCAAGCAAGTCGCGCCAGCCGACAAGATCGTCGGCGTGGCCCAGGGCGACAAGGAAATGGTCGACGTGATCGGCTGGCGCCTGGACGAAGTGGTCAAGCTGATCCGCGGCCCGAAAGGCTCGGTGGTGCGCCTGGAAGTGATTCCAGCCAGCAATGCGCCTAACGACCAGACCAGCAAGATCGTCTCCATCACCCGTGAAGCGGTGAAGCTGGAAGAGCAGGCCGCGAAAAAATCGGTGCTCAAGCTCAAGCAGGATGGCCGTGACTACAAGCTGGGCATCATCGAGATCCCGGCCTTCTACCTGGACTTCAAAGCCTTCCGCGCCGGCGATCCAGAGTACAAGAGCACCACCCGTGACGTGAAAAAGCTGCTGACCGAGCTGCAGAAGGAAAAAGTCGACGGCGTGGTGATCGACCTGCGCAATAACGGCGGCGGTTCCCTGCAGGAAGCCACTGAATTGACCAGCCTGTTCATCGACAACGGCCCGACCGTGCTGGTGCGCAACAGCGATGGTCGAGTCGATGTGCTTGAGGACGAAAACAACGGTGCCTTCTATAAAGGCCCGATGGCCTTGCTGGTCAACCGCCTGTCGGCTTCCGCCTCGGAGATTTTCGCTGGCGCCATGCAGGACTACCACCGCGCACTGATCATCGGTGGCCAGACCTTCGGTAAAGGCACGGTGCAGACCATTCAGCCGCTGAACCATGGCGAACTGAAGCTGACCCTGGCCAAGTTCTACCGTGTTTCTGGCCAGAGCACCCAGCATCAGGGCGTACTGCCAGACATCGACTACCCGTCGGTGATCGACACCAAGGAAATCGGCGAGAGCGCCCTGCCCGAAGCGATGCCGTGGGACACCATTCGCCCGGCGATCAAGCCTGCAAGCGATCCGTTCAAGCCGTTCCTGGCTCAGCTCAAGGCACGTCATGACGAGCGCAGCGCCAAGGATCCAGAGTTCGTCTACATCCGCGATCGCCTGGCCCTGACCCAGAAGCTGATGAACGAAAAATCCGTGAGCCTGAACGAAACCGAACGTCGTGCCCGACACGCCACGATCGAAGGCAAGCAACTGGCGCTGGAAAACACCCGGCGTAAAGCCAAGGGCGAGGAACCGCTCAAGGAACTGAAAAAAGAAGACGAGGATGCTCTGCCGGCCGAGCCGGATGACACCAAACCCGAGGATGACGCCTACCTGGCTGAAACCGGGCGCATCCTGCTGGATTACCTGAGCCTGAACTCAGCGGTGGCCAAGCATTGAAGCACTAATGGCAAAATAATATGGCTGGACGCTGGCGCGTCATTAAACAGTCATTTATCTGTCGTGAAATAAGGGGCTGCGTACCACGGGTACGCAGCCCTTTTTTCGTAAGGAACGCCTGACATGACCGTGACCGAACAGCTTAGCGCGCTGAGCTCCATCCTGGCTCAAAGCGGCTTGCACAGCCTGTTCCAACCCATCGTCTGCCTATCAGAACGGCGTATTCTCGGTTATGAAGCCTTAAGCCGCGGCCCCTCTAACAGCCCGCTGCACTCCCCCATCAACCTGTTCGCGGTGGCCCGTCAGGCGGGTCGGCTGACTGAGCTGGAAGTGGCCTGCCGAGAAAGTGCCTGTCGTCGCTTCAGCCAGCAAAAACTGGAGGGCAAGCTGTTCCTCAACGTCTCGCCGGAGTCGTTGCTGGAGCCGCAGTATCAGTCGGGGCGCACCCTGAAAATGCTGGAAGACATGGGCCTGTCACCAAGCCGGGTGGTCATTGAGTTGACTGAACAGACCCCCACAGATGATTTCCAACTGTTGTTCAATGCCCTGCACCACTACCGCGACATGGGTTTTTCCATCGCCCTGGACGACCTCGGTGCCGGTTACTCGAGCCTGCGGTTGTGGTCGGAACTGCGTCCGGACTACGTGAAGATCGACCGCCACTTTATCGATGGCATTCACCTGGACGCGGTCAAACGAGAGTTCGTCGGTTCTATCCTGCAAATTGCCAAAGCCTCGCGGGCGCAAGTGATTGCCGAAGGCATCGAGTTGGCCGAAGAGCTCAGCGTGCTCACCGAAATGGGGGTGGACCTGGTTCAGGGCTACCTGCTGGGCCGCCCTCAGGAACAGCCGCCGCGCAGTATCCAGAACGTGCTGCCAAGCCAGACGAACGTCAGTCAAACCCTCAGCGAGGAGAGTAGCGACCTCGAGGCACTGTTGATCGACCAGCCGGCGGTGATGGGCGATACCCCTACCGCACTGGTACTGGAATCGTTCCGCCGCCAGGCCAACCTGAACTCACTGGCCGTGCTGGATGCCAACCAGCGCCCCTGCGGCATCGTTCACCGGCATGCGTTCTCCGACGCCCTGCTCAAGCCCTTCGCGACCGACCTGTTCGCGCGCAAGCCGATCAGCCGGCTAATGAGCGAGGACTTTCTTGCCGTGGAGCTTAGCCAGTCACTGCAGCAGGTCAGCCGACTGCTGACCAGCCGGGCACGCCAGCGCATCGAGGAAGACTTCATCATCACCCAGAACGGGCAGTACCTGGGCCTGGGGCGGGTCATCGACGTGCTCAAGTTGATCACCGAGCAAAAAATCCAGCAGGCGCGCTACGCCAATCCCCTGACCTTGCTGCCGGGCAACGTGCCGATCCAGCAATGCCTGACGCACCTGCTGCAGCAGCAACGTGAGGCAGCCATCTGCTATGTGGATATCGATAACTTCAAGCCGTTCAATGACATCTACGGCTATGCCCGTGGTGATGAGGTTCTACTGTGCCTGGCGCAGTGCCTGAGTGAACGGGTAGACCCCAGCCGCGACTTCGTCGGGCATATCGGCGGCGATGACTTCATGCTGGTGCTCAGTGCCAGTGACTGGCACACACGCTTGAAGCAATTGCTGGAAGACTTTCAGAAACAGTGCAGACGCTTCTACCGCGCCGAACACCTGGAGGCAGGATGTTTCGTCGGCCATGACCGTCAAGGGCAGCGTCAGTCCTTTGAACTGTTGTCGCTGTCTATCGGCGTGGTACAGCTACACGCACAAGCGGGCCTGCAGCTCAATGCCGGGCAACTGGCAGAGTTGGCCTCCAAGGCCAAGCACCATGCCAAGGACGTCAAGGGCTACAGCCTCTACGTGATCGAAACCGCCGAACTGGCTCAGGCCTCAGCCTCGGCCGGGTAACTGTACTCGAACACCCGAACCACTTCTGACGCATGCCAGGACGCAGCAGCCATGCCATCGGACGGCCCGGAAAAACGCCCCAGGCGCTCGACACACTCGAAAAAGCCGGTGCGTGGCAAGCGACTGGCGCCTTGGCTGATCACCAGCGAACTGCGCAGCGGCTGCTCGGCACGGGCATCCAGCACGGCCAGGTACTCCAGTGCTGCGGTGAGGGTCTGCATGGCCGGGCTCGGCAGTTGCAGGCGCTCAAGCAAGGCGCGATAGGTCAGTAGATGGCGCTGCCGACGCGCGACGTCCAGCTCGCCCAGCAGGCTTTCCCACTGCTGGCGGCTGATCCGCACGCTGCTCACGATGGATCACTCCAGCCAGGCACACCAAGTTCCCACGCCAGGCTACGGCGAATGGCGGCATCGGGCTGGCGCTCGCCACGCTCAATCATGCCCAGGTAGGCCGGGCTGATACCCACGGTTCGCGCCAGTTGCTCCGGGGCCAGGCCCTTGGCCTGACGCAACTGAGCCAACTCACTCAAGCTCGGAACACGGGCCGGTGCCGACTCGACAACCGGCTCGCAGGTAACCTGCTGGCCGCTTGAATCAACCGCAGGCTGGCCGGCGGCCTTGAGCAAGGCCTGGTAGTGCTCCCAGGGTACGACCGCATATTCCGGTTGGCCGTCCCGGCTGATGACCTGAATACCCATTACAACCCCCTCGTAGGACAACTCGCATGTAATCGGTAGGCATAATCCTTATGCCAATTATATTACCAGCCAACGGAAGCGTGCGGCGTCAGCTTTTTTTATGCTCCAGGGACAATGCCTCAGGCGAATCAGGCAAACGCTCTACAACGCGCAGCTTCTCCGGCGCCTGCCGATCACGCCAGGCGCGAAAAGCCGCCATTTCATCGCCCACCGCCTTGAGCACCCAGGCCAGAACCGCGATGTCATCGAGCAAGCCCACCCCCAGCAACCAGTCTGGGATGGCATCCAAAGGGCTGACAAAGTACAACAGGCCCGCCACTACCGTGACCATGGCCTTGGGGCTGATTGCCCGATACTCGCCGCGCCACCAGGCCAGGCACAACGCCTGCAACAGGCGTACATCATCTTTCAGCTTGCCCAGCTGCGGCCCTTTGCGGGCCACGGCAAAAATCAGCGCAGGGAGCCGCCCACGGCTGAGCAAACGCTCGGCCAAAGGCAGAAAACGAGTGAAATTCCACGGAGCTTTCATGGAGCCTCCAAGCAATACCTCAGGGAAGGTTATCCACAATTATTGTGGATAACCTTGTGAACAGACCCGCTTTTGAGGCTCAGGGTGCCCGTAGCACAAGGGCCTTACTCAAATCGGGCGTTTTTTACACACCTGTTTAAATACGCAATCGTTCGGCTGCAGCGTCAACAGGTTGGGCGATTCAGACCTCGCCCTGCATGGGCTTGATGGTACAGGGAAATGCCGCCCTGTCCCAGAAACGACAACGCCCCGTGAGTACGGGGCGTTGTCAGTACAGGCGCAAACTTACTTGGCGTCAGCTTCAGCTTCTGGCTTCGGCTGATCCTTGATGCCCAGCAGTTCCAGCTCGAATACCAGCACGGAGTTGGCCGGGATCATCGGGCTTGGGCTCTGTGCGCCGTATGCCAGATCGGACGGGATGTACAGCTTGTACTTCTCGCCAACGTGCATCAGTTGCAGGCCTTCGACCCAACCCGGGATCACGCCGCTGACCGGCAGGTCAATCGGGCTACCACGCTCAACCGAGCTGTCGAAGACCTTGCCGTCGATCAGCTTGCCTTCGTAATGAACAGTGACCACGTCGGTCGGCTTGGGCTGGGCGCCATCGGCCTTCTTCACGACTTCGTACTGCAGGCCGGAAGCGGTGGTGACAACACCCGCCTTCTTGCCGTTTTCTTCGAGGAACTTCTTGCCGGCAGCTGCCGACTCTTCGCTCATCTTGACCAGACGTTCTTCGGCACGCTTCTGCAGTGCGGCGAAGGCTTCGACCAGTTCCTCGTCCTTGATTTTCTGCTCTTTCTTGCCGACAGCATCTTCGATGCCTTGAGCGACCGCCTTGGAGTCGAGGTCGTCCATGCCTTCCTGAGCCAGGCTCTTGCCCATGTTCAGGCCGATACCGTAGGAGGCTTTCTGTGCCGGAGTTTTCAGCTCGACGCTGGTCTGCGAATCGCAACCCGCCAGTACCAGGCCAACCAGGGCAACCGCAGCCGCCAACCGATGCTGTTTCATGCTATTTCCTTGTTCATGCGCCAATAGGGCAATCGAGTAAAGCCGCGAGCTTATCAGGCCGCCACGACCAATGGCTACCGGCATGAGAGCGAGAAAACGGGGATAAGTTCAGACAGATAAAACCTTCTTCATCCAGATGACAGCCAATGGCCGCTATCGCTCAGCGCGATACGCTCCGGCAACCTCGCGCAGCACCTCGCACAACCACTGTGCAGGCAGTGACGGGGGCAAGGCGGCATTGCTGCAAATACCAACCGAACCGCCCGGCTCACGCACGCCCAGGTCCAGTTCGCACAGCTCACCCGCATCAAGATCGACCCGCACGGCATCGCGTGGCGCGACCCAGACCGCATCGCTGCCCAAGACATAGCGGCGGCTCAAGGCCGGGGATAGGGTTTCCAGGCGCTGCAACGGCGGCTCGATCGCGCACTGCACGAACAAACTGTCAGCATGTTTGCGGATGGTGGTCCCGGCCAGCGGTAACACCAAGGGATAGTCGCCGACACGGTTGCGCTCCAACGGCTGACGCTGCAACAACGGATGGCCCGGACGCACCACCAGGGCCATCGACTCGCTGTACAGGTGCTCGAAGATCAGGCCCTGGATTTGCGGGCTGTCGGTCATTCGGCCAATGACCAGGTCCAGTTCACCGACATGCAACTGCGCCAACAGATAGGCACTGGGGCCGGTGGCGACACTGACCACCAACGCCTCATGACGCTGATGCAAACGGCAGAGCGCTTCGGGCATCAACAGGCTTTCGACCGTGGACAGCACCCCGACCCGCACCTTCGGCGGTGCGTGCTCCTCACCGCGCACGCTGCTCACGCCCTCACGCAAGGCCTGCACGCTAGGGCCTGCATAACGCATGAAGCGAAATCCGGCCGGGGTCAGCTCAACGCCCTGCTTGCCTCGCTCGAACAAGCGCGCCTGCAGCAAGTCCTCCAGCTCCTTGAGGGTTTTGGAGGTTGCAGGCTGGCTGATGGCCAGGACATCGGCAGCCTTGGCGAAACTGCCCTGCCGGGCGATTTCGAGAAAGCACAGCAGATGGCGGTATTTGATACGGGTGTCAAGGTTCATGCCAGGCAGTGTAACGGCCTGCCGCGCAGGCGGCGACTGCTTTGAACCAGCCCTGGTGCGTACAACTAATGCCACCCAGCAGCAGACACCAGCGCTGATGGTTTGCCGCTGATCCGCCGTGTCTCTACAATTCGCGCCGATGAATGCCGGCGCTCTCCACTCCCTCGCCGACTCAGGAGCATTTTTCATGGAAGAAATAGAACAGCGCTGGCTGTACGCCCTTTCTGCCCCCATGGCAGCCCTCAACGGTTCCAGTTACACCGCCCCAGACTACATCGAGATGGACCTGCAGGACGGCTGGGGCATCAGCAATCGCGAGCAGTTGCTCGAGATGCTCTACATGGCCGACCGTGGCCATGCCAGCGGGATGCTCGAGGCCTACTGGAACTGGCAGCGTTGCCTGCCCAGTGAATGGTCGACCCTGCTCGACGGCCTGGCGCCACGGCAACGCGCGCTGCATGAGTTTGCCAGTCGGACCTTCAGCGAATGCGGCCACGGCGGCATTCGTGCCTGGGATCTGGGGCGCATGGGTTTCCTGCTGCGCAATGGCCTGCGCAGCGGCTGGATCAACCTTGATGAAAGCCTCTGGCTACACAGCCGACTGGCCTTGAGGGCACGTCATTACTACAACAGCTGGAGCACCTACCTGGGCGGCTACATGACCGGCCGCATGTACTGGTGCTGCCTGGACAGCGCAGACGACGAGCTCGGCCACGCCCTGGACCGCGAAGGCTACGCCTACTGGAGCCGCTGTAGCGCTCGGGCCCTCGCTCAGGACGCCGCCGAACTGTTTGCCGAACTGCCTTGGGACCTGCCCCTGACCCTGCCACAAAAACCTGATTCGCTTGCGGAGTTCAACTGGTCATGAGCTGCTGGATATCCCTGGGCATCGAGCCTACCCGCGACCAGGATGCCATCCGCAGCGCCTACCGTACGCGCCTGCCAGAGCATCATCCGGAAACCGACCCACAAGGTTTTCAGGCCTTGCGTGAAGCCTACGAGGCCGCACTGAAGGAAGCCCGTAGCGTCGAAACCGCAGACGCCGACGATGAGCAAAGCCCGGCCCGCGAGCTGCTGGACGCATTCGACGAACTGTTCAGCGACGGCGCACGACGTTTCGACCCGGCCGCCTGGCGGAGCTATATCGAACGCTTCGACAGCGTCTCCCTTGAGGTTGTCGAAGCGCTGCGCTGGAGCCTGCTGGAGCGGCTGATCGACAGCGGGCCGATCTCCAACAATTGCGCACGCCTGTTGGCCGAGCGGCTGGACTGGCAGGGCAACCTGCTGCGTATCGATAACGTCGAGCAGGTCGAAGCGTTTATCGAACGCATCGCGCAGCCGGACCTCTTCGATACCGCAACGATCTCGTCCTGGCCACCACCGGCACAGATCGAAACCCTCTGGTACCTGAACACCCTGGAACACCTCTATCAGGAACGGCCGCTGGACGAGCTCCGCGACTTCGTCAACCAGCCTACCTGCCTGCCGCTGCCGAACGACGACGCCTGGCTGCAACGTCTGCTGGTACAACTCACCCAGGCCGATGTTGCGAGCAAGACCCTCTACGCACTGTGTGCGGAAAAACATCGGCACGCACCGGATGATGTCGACTGGCTGTACCTGCTGGCCCGTCAGTGCAGTGCCCTTGGCCTGGAAGAGCAAGCCCTGAGCAGCTGGTTGCGCTTGTGGCGCGAGCACCAACATCCGCAGGCCGCACAGTGGCTGCTCGAACTGTGCGGCAAACTTCAGCCACAGCGCCTGCCGCTGTTGATTCAAGCTTTCGACCGCCGCGAGCATTTCCGCGACTGGCCGAGCAACCTGAGTGCCCCAGCCCAGGCCTGGGGCAGCCCGGCGCAGCGCCCGGAGACGTTGACCCGCTGGCTCAATGCGGGTCGCCAGAACCTCGGGGGCCTTGCCGGGGCTTATGTGAACTGGCGCCTGGACGGCGATGAACTGCCATTGCTGGCGTTACTGCTCGATGAGCCTGGCGATGCGGTGTTAACGAACCTGTATCGCCAGGCCTGGGCATTGCACCGTGGCGACACCGCCCTGCTGGAACGCCTGCTGGCCGAACCCGACAGTAACGATGTGCTTGATTCACTGGTGCTGGAAGGCCTCAAGTACCAGGCCGAACAACACCTGTACTGGCTGCAGCACGCTCCCATTCCACAGGCGTTGACAGCCTTTATCAACGCCCCGGATGACAGCGTGCAACTGAACCCGCTATTGGGTCAGGACCTGGCACTGGACGTCACCCAACATTGGCTGCGCCGGCTCAAGGCCTTTACTGCAGCGCAATGGACGCGCCTGGACAGCGCCTTTGAACAGGAGCTCATTGCCTCGCTACCGTTTGGGGTAAAGATGCTCGCAGTCCTCAATCGCGAGGGCGTTGTATTGCCGCCCCAACCTGACGGTGAACAGCTGTGGGAATGGCACCGGCAAGCGCTGTTCTTCATTGCCCTGATGTCCGACCCGCTGCGCTGGCTGACACTGATTTCCCCTGCACTGCTTCACAGCATGCGTGCCGACACCGGGCATCCACTGTCGCGCGTACTGCCGCTGTTGCAGCGCGTGCATCAACAGGAAGGCCACTTCAATGGCTTGCTGGGCTGGCTGTCAGAAGAGGAGCCAGTGCAGAACGACGTCGCACTGAACCTGCTCACCGTGCCTCAGGCGCTGGGCAGTGCCAGGCTGCTGAGCAGCACACGCCTGTACGACTGCGTCGTGAGCGATTACGACACCTTCAGCGATGATCTGCTGGGCTTGATGTTGCTCTGTGGCGTGCTCTATCAGGACCCGACCCTGGATGCCGAGCAGCACCGTGTACTGCTGAACAATATCGCCGGGATCGCCTGCTCAGATGCCTGGTTCGAGTCATTCCGTGACGGTTTGATCAAGGGCGAACCGGTACGCCCACCCCGGGAGATCCTCGAAGAGCAGCAAGGCATCGACAGCAGCGCCTTCTATCTCGGCGTCGATACCCTGCGCAGGCTGGTGCTGGTGGAGAACCGTACCGGCGTGCCGCGCACCAAGGTTCTGCGCCAACTGCAGCAGGCCAAGGATGATCCGCGCCATGGACCAGGCCTGCGCCTGGCCTTGGCGGCGCTGTTGTCCTGGAGCGAGCGCCTGATGCTGGCCAGATCGGGCAGCCAACCGGTATCAGAATGGAACATGCTGAGCCTGAACAGCCGCCTGGGGCGTGTTGCCTGCGCCCAACAGAGCCTGATGTGCCAGGGATTAGCTGTTTTTCTGAGCCTCGCCAGCGGCAACGCGCAGGTGGCGCTAGGGATCGTGGCCGTTACCGTGCTGGTGCAACTGAGCATCATCCTGCGGCGGCTGCATGACATCGGGTTTGGCGTAGCCATGCTGCTGATTGGCATGGCCCTGACCATCGTGCTGCCGTTCCTGCCGCTGGTGCTGCTGGTCTTGCCCGGCGACAGCCTGCCGAACCGTTACGGTGTACCACCCGGTGGCGAAAAGCATGCACTGGAAGGCGGCCTGCAAGCCGCCCTGCGGCGCCTGAACGCTTAGCGGCTCAGAGGCCCTGCTCGTCCAGCGCTGTATTCAGCCGCTGGCGAGTGCTGTTGATGTCCTGCGCATGCTGGTTACCCAGCACTGCAGTAAAGGCTTCAAGCCACTGACCGACCTGATCACGCTGCTCACCCAGGCACTGCATCCAGGCACGCTCCAGACGCGCCAGCAGTGCACGGTTGGGCAGCGCATCGCGCGGGTGAATCTTCAACGCCGCCAGGCGACCATGGCTGGCCGCCCGGGCGGCGTCGTCGAGCCCCGCGGGGCTGCGGTCGATCACATGACTGTGGCGCTCGCCGTCCTCCAAGGCAACATCCACTTCCAACAGGCCATTGATGTCGTAACTGAAACGCACATCCATGGACTGAATCCGGCCGGCCTGCGGCAACTCGATATCGAATGCATCGATGAAGATGTTATCGCTCACCCAGGGTCGCTCACCCTGATAGACCTCGATGCGCACGGTTTTCTGTTCGGGATGGGTGCTCTGAAAGCGCTCGACCCGCGAGGTTGGAATGACTGTATTACGCTCGATGATCGGCACAAATGCTTGGCGCCGGCTTTCACCGCGCATGGCTGCAACACCCAGTGTATAGGGGCAGACATCGGTCAGGATCAGCTCTTCGATGGCCTGGTCACGTGCCCTGCACGCGGCCTGGCTGGCCGCCCCCAAGGCAACGATGGTGTCGGGGTCCAGGTGCCGGTAAGGTAAACGCCCAAACAAGGTGGCAACCATCTGCTGGACCACCGGCATACGCGTGGCACCTCCCACCAGCACCAGGCTATCGAGATCACGCGGGTTCAGCCGGGCATCACGCAACGCCTGCTCCACCGGGGCGCGCAGGCGCGTCAGCAAGGGTTCCCAGATCTTTTGCGCACGCGCTTCATCCAACGACCACTCGCGCAGCTCACCGGCACAACGCCACTGCACGTGCTGCGGGCCTTCACTGAGCTTGCGCTTGATCTGCTCCAGAGCGTCGTACAGCGAAGCCAGGGCTTGCGGCTCAACGCTGTCGGTCGCCAGTTGCAGGTCCTTGAGACAAGCCTGCAGCAGTGCATGGGTAAAATCCTCGCCACCCAGGTAGTTGTCGCCAGTAGAGGCATGCACCTCGATCAGCGGCAAGGCGTACTCCAGTACGGTCACATCGAAGGTGCCGCCACCCAGGTCGAAAATCAGCGTGCGCTCGAATTTCTGCTCATGCAGACCATAGGCCATGGCGGCAGCGGTAGGCTCGTTGATCAGGCGCTGTACCTTGAGCCCAGCCAGCTCGGCAGCAAAACAGGTGCGTTTACGCTGTTCATCGCTGAAGTAAGCCGGCACCGAAATCACCGCCTCGCTTACCGGGCAACCCAGCCAGGCTTCCGCGTCCTGTTTGAGCGCACCGAGCACCAGTGCAGACAACTCTTCAGGGCTGAAGGTCTGGCCGGCAAGCTCCAGACGTTTTTCACTGCCCATAAAGCGTTTGAACGCTGCTGCGCTACGTTCCGGGTGCGTGGTCAGCCGTGAGCGAGCCGCCTGGCCGACCAGAATACTGCCATCCTCATCGATGCTGACTGCGGACGGGGTAAGCCATTCGCCAAGGGCGTTGGGGATCAACTGCGCTCGCCCGCCCTGCCAGACGGCAATCAGGCTGTTGGTGGTACCCAGGTCGATACCCAGCAAGGGCGTACGGGGGGTGCTTGCATCCTGCATCATGGGACTCTTCCTGAGTAGCGGGAATGAGAAACAAAAAAAGCGACCCTAAGGTCGCTTTCTTTGTGGCTTCCGGGTGTTCAGTGGGCCCTGGAAGCTTGAATATGGCGCAGCGGACGGGACTCGAACCCGCGACCCCCGGCGTGACAGGCCGGTATTCTAACCGACTGAACTACCGCTGCGCTAACACTGAGAAGTGGTGGGTGATGACGGGATCGAACCGCCGACCCTCTGCTTGTAAGGCAGATGCTCTCCCGGCTGAGCTAATCA
>NZ_MBPN01000114.1 GCF_001695625.1 Pseudomonas defluvii | reverse complement strand
GCAACCCGGTGCGGATCCGCGCGGTGATTTCCAACCGCGCCGATGCCTACGGCCTGCAACGCGCCCGCGATGCAGGCATCGACACCGCCGTACTCGACCACAAGGCCTTCGATGGCCGCGAGGCGTTCGATGCGGCGTTGATCGAGCTGATCGACGGCTACTCACCGCAACTGGTCGTACTGGCCGGGTTCATGCGCATTCTCAGTGCCGGATTCGTCCGCCACTATCAGGGCCGGCTGTTGAACATCCACCCCTCCCTACTGCCCAAGTACAAGGGCCTGCACACCCATCAACGCGCGCTGGAAGCTGGCGATCGCGAACATGGCTGCAGTGTCCACTTCGTCACCGAGGAACTCGACGGCGGACCACTGGTCGTACAAGCAGTAATACCGGTAGAGTTGGACGACACGCCAGAAAGCCTGGCACAAAGGGTTCACCGCCAGGAACATCAGATTTACCCGCTGGCTGTTCGCTGGTTCGCTGAAGGTCGTTTACGCTTGGGCGAAACCGGTGCGTTAATGGATGGCCAGCCTCTGGCGGCCAGCGGCCACTTGATTCGACCCTAGGAGATTTTATGCGTCGCGCCCTGCTTTTCGCCCTCGCCGTGCTTGCGTTACCGCTTCAGGCAGCCGAGCTGAAGCCCTACTCGGCCAGCTACACCGCCGACTGGAAACAGCTGCCCATGAGCGGCACCGCCGAGCGCAGCCTGGTCAAGAATGCCAACGGTACCTGGAGCCTCAACTTCAAGGCCGCGATGATGATCGCGAGCCTGACCGAGCAAAGCACCTTGCGCATGGACAAGGACACCCTGCTGCCACAAACCTACCACTTCGAACGTGGCGGCTTGGGCAAGGCGAAAAAAGTTGATCTGGACTTCGACTGGTCAAGCAACATGATCACCGGCACCGACCGTGGAGATGCCGTAAAGCTGCCACTCAACCGTGGCGTGCTGGACAAGTCCTCGTATCAGCTTGCACTGCAACATGACGTTGCCGCTGGCAAGAAAAGCATCAGCTACCAAGTGGTCGATGGCGACGAGATCGACACCTACGACTTCCGCGTCCTGGGCACCGAGAAAGTCTCGACCAAGGCCGGCCAGGTTGACGCCATCAAGGTCGAGCGCGTACGCGACCCAAGCCAGAGCAAGCGCATCACTGAACTGTGGTTCGCCAAGGACTGGGACTACCTGCTGGTGCAACTGCGCCAGGTTGAAACCGACGGTAAGGAATACGTGATCATACTGCAGGACGGTACGGTCGACGGAAAACCTGTCAAAGGCAACTGAAGCCCGACAGCACACCTGAAACCCCACGCTGTGCGGGGTTTTTAGTATCAGCGCCAATAACGACAAACCCCGCCGAAGCGGGGTTTGTCACTTTACCACATCAGATCATCAGGGATCTGATAGGCCGCGTACGGATCATCGGCATCCGGCTCCTCAACCTGAGTGTTGAGCAGGACAATACGCTTGGGATCGCGCTCCTGGATCTTCAGCGCAGCTTCACGTGGAATCACTTCGTAACCTCCACCGTGATGAACGATAGCCAACGAGCCACTGCTCAGCTTGCTCCGCATCAGGGCGTTGACCGACAGGCGCTTGACCTTCTTGTCGTCCACGAAGTTGTAGTAGTCCTCAGTGTTCAGCTTGGGCAAGCGCGACACTTCAATCAGTTGCTTGACCTGAGCAGCACGGGCCTTCTGCTCGGCCTTCTCCTGCTGCTGACGGTTCAGCTCCTGGTCGCGCTTGGCCTTCTCGGCCATGGCTTCCTTGGCCAGACGCTGCTGGGTGTCATCAACTTCTACCTGGCCTTTATGCTCCAGGCGTTTTTGCTTCTTCTGCTCTTTGGTGACCTGCTTGACCTGCTTCTGGTTGACCAGACCGGCCTTGAGCAATTGGTCACGAAGGGAAAGACTCATGGATGCTTACTCACTTATGCAACAGTTCAGCCGCAGCTGGACAGGTTCTTTTCCTGACGTTTGGCCTCGCCCCAGAGCGCGTCCAAGTCTTCGAGGGTGCAATCTTCGATCGGACGGCCCATATCGCGCAATGCCTGTTCGATAAAACGGAAGCGTCTTTCGAACTTGCCATTGGCGCCACGCAGCGCGGTTTCCGGATCGACTTTCACATGCCGCGCCAGATTGACGGCGGCAAACAACAAGTCGCCCACCTCGTCGGCCAATGCCGCCGGGTCATTGTCGGCCATGGCCTGGAGCACTTCATCGAGCTCCTCACGGACCTTGTCCAACACAGGCAAGGCATCAGGCCAGTCAAAGCCGACCTGAGCCGCACGTTTTTGCAGCTTGGCCGCTCGCGACAAGGCCGGCAAGGCTGCCGGCACGTCATCGAGCAGCGACAACTGCTCAGGCTCGGCCTTCTCGGCGCGCTCCTGAGCCTTGATTTCTTCCCAGCGCTGCTTGACCTGGCCTTCATCGAGGCGCGGCGTATCCAGCGGCGCATACAGCTCCCCCGTTGGAAACACATGGGGATGACGACGAATCAGTTTGCGAGTGATGCTATCGACTACAGCCTCAAACTCGAAGCGCCCCTCCTCCCGGGCCAATTGGCTGTAATACACCACCTGAAACAGCAGATCGCCCAACTCACCTTGCAGGTGCTCGAAATCACTGCGTTCGATGGCATCAGCCACCTCGTAGGCTTCTTCAAGCGTGTAGGGAACAATGCTCGCGTAGGTCTGCTTGAGGTCCCACGGGCAACCGTACTGCGGATCACGCAGGCGCGCCATGAGATGAAGCAAGTCGTCTAGGGTGTACATCTTGGGTTCTCTGTGTCGGAGGGCCTGGCATCATCGCCCGCACTGCAGCTCCCGGGGAAACTGGCAGTGCAGGCGAAAGCACCTCAGGAAGTACGATTACGCCGCGTCTCGATGATGTTCGGCAACTGCGAAATACGCCCCAACAAACGTCCTAGTGCATCAAGCCCCGGGATTTCGATGGTCAGCGACATCAGCGCAGTGTTGTCTTCCTTGTTCGAGCGGGTGTTGACCGCCAGCACGTTGATCTTCTCGTTAAGTAGCACTTGAGAGACGTCACGCAGCAAGCCCGGACGATCATAGGCACGGATGACGATATCCACCGGATACGTCTGCACCGGTACCGGCCCCCAGCTTACCTGGATGATCCGCTCCGGCTCACGCCCGGCCAACTGCAACGCCGAAGCGCAATCCTGACGGTGGATGGTCACGCCGCGGCCCTGGGTGATATAGCCAACGATGGCATCCCCCGGCAGCGGCTGGCAGCAACCCGCCATCTGCGTCAGCAGGTTACCCACGCCCTGGATCTGGATATCACCGCGCTTGCCCGGTTTGATACCGGTCGCCTTGCGGGTGATGAACTCCAGTTGCTCAACACGCTCCGGTTCCACCAGTTGCTGTGCGGCGTTGACCAAATGGGCCAGGCGCAAGTCGCCGGCGCCCAACGAGGCAAACATATCCTCGGCGGTCTTGACGTTGGCTTTTTCCGCCAGGCGCTCAAAGTCCACCTGGGGCAGACCGAGCCGCGTGAGCTCACGCTCAAGCAAGGTCTTGCCTGCGGCAACGTTCTGATCACGAGCCTGCAGCTTGAACCAGTGTACGATCTTGGCCCGTGCCCGCGAGGTGGTGACATAGCCCAGGTTCGTGTTCAGCCAGTCACGGCTCGGATTACCGTGCTTGCTGGTGATGATTTCGACCTGCTCACCGGTCTGCAGGCTGTAGTTGAGGGGTACGATCCGCCCATTGATCTTGGCGCCGCGGCAGTTGTGGCCAATTTCAGTATGCACGCGGTAGGCGAAGTCGAGCGGGGTCGCGCCCTTGGGCAGGTCAATGGCATGCCCGTCCGGGGTAAAGACATAGACCCGATCCGGCTCGATGTCGACCCGCAACTGTTCAGCCAGGCCACCAATATCGCCCAGCTCTTCATGCCACTCGAGGACCTGACGCAGCCAGGAAATTTTCTCTTCATAGTGGTTGGAGCTGGATTTGACATCCGTGCCCTTGTAGCGCCAATGCGCACAGACGCCGAGCTCGGCCTCTTCATGCATGGCGTGGGTACGGATCTGAACCTCCAGTACCTTGCCCTCTGGGCCGATAACCGCAGTATGCAGGGAGCGGTAACCGTTCTCCTTGGGGTTGGCGATGTAGTCGTCGAACTCCTTGGGAATGTGCCGCCAAAGGGTATGCACGATACCCAGCGCGGTGTAACAGTCGCGCATTTCCGGAACCAGCACGCGCACCGCCCGCACGTCGTAGATCTGGCTGAACTCCAGGCCCTTGCGCTGCATTTTGCGCCAGATCGAATAGATATGCTTGGCACGGCCACTGATGTCAGCCTTGACCCCGGTGGCCAGCAGTTCGTTCTGCAACTGGTTCATGACATCAGAAATGAAGCGCTCACGATCCAGCCGGCGCTCATGCAGCAACTTGGCGATCTGCTTGTACTGTTCAGGCTCCAGGTAGCGGAAGGACAGGTCTTCCAGCTCCCACTTGATATGCCCGATACCCAGGCGATGCGCCAACGGCGCGTAGATATCGAACACTTCGCGGGCGACCCGGTGGCGCTTCTCGTCGTCGGCACTCTTCACCGCACGGATCGCACACGTGCGCTCAGCCAGCTTGATCAGGGCCACGCGCACATCGTCAACCATGGCCACGAGCATCCTGCGCAGGTTTTCAACCTGCGCCTGAGAGCCAAGTACCAAGGAATGACGCGGATTGAGGCTATCGGTGATGGCCGCCATACGCAGCACACCATCGATCAGCTTGGACACGACCTGACCAAAGCGCTGGCCCACCTCGGCCAGGGTTACCTTGCCTTCGCGCACAGAGCGATAGATGACCGCGGCCACCAGAGAATCCTGATCAAGCTTCAGATCAGCGAGAATTTCCGCGATCTCAAGCCCGGCCTGAAAACTCGACGTACCGTCGGCCCAGGAATGCTTGGCCGGGTTGCCCTTTTTCTCGACATCCTGGGTGAACTCACAGGCGGCCTTGAGGGCTTCCCGGTCCAGCGCCGTATCGACGCTGACCACATGATCCAGCCATGCCTCGAGATTGATACTACCGTCGGTGTTGACCGGCTGGTGCACTCTCACCTGTACCATCTTTGTTTACCTTTCCCTACCGCGCATACGTAATGCGCTTGAAATCACAGGCGTTGCCCCTGCCGGATCCAAGGGGCAACCGCCGAACGGGCTTGCTACGCTAGCCCGCCTCGAATAACGCCATGGCCTCGACATGGGCCGTCTGAGGAAACATGTCGAGTATCCCGGCACACTTTAACCGGTAACCCTGCCCGAGCAACGCTTGGGTATCGCGCGCCAGAGTGGCCGGGTTACACGAAACATAGACCAGACGCTTGGCACCCAGGTTCGCAATATTTCTGACCACCTCAAGCGCACCGTCCCGTGGTGGATCCAAGAGTACCGCAGAAAAGCCCTCACTGGCCCACTCCATGCCTGCCAGAGGTTGGGACAAATCGGCCTGAAAAAAGCGCACGTTATGCAAATTATTACTGCGGGCGTTTTCCGCGGCACGCTCGACCATGGTCTGCACCCCTTCCACCGCCACGACTTCGCGGGCTTGTCGGGCGAGTGGCAAAGCGAAGTTACCCAGGCCGCAGAACAGGTCAAGCACACGCTCGTCATTCTGCGGTGCCAACCAGGCCAGTGCCTGTTCGATCATCGCGGTATTGACCTGGGCATTGACCTGAACGAAGTCACCTGGGCGGTAGGCCAGCTCCAGGCCCCGCGGCTCAAGAACAAAACCCAACGCCTGGCTCGGATCAACCGCGGTCGGCTCACCCTCTCCCTGCAACCAGAGTTGCACGCCAGCGTCGTTACAGAACGCCTGCAGTTGCTGTAGATCGCCCTCCGTCAGCGGAGCGGTATGGCGCAGCAACAGCGCCAGCGCCGTACCGCTGAACAATTCGACATGGCCGATCACTTGAGGTTTGCGCAAGCCGCGCAACACGGCAGGCAACTGCTGCATGATCGGCTGCAGGGCGTCGACCAGTACCGGACATTCATCGATCGCAACGATATCCTGACTGGCCTCGGCACGGAAACCAACCTCCAGGTGTTTGGCGCGGGCATCCCAACGCACTGCAACGCGCGCACGCCGCCGGTAGCCGAACTCAGGCCCACTCAGCGGCGGCGCCCAGTGCTCAGGCTCAACGCCAGCTACACGCTGCAACTGTTCCGCGAGCAGGCGCTGCTTGAGCGCCAACTGCTCGGCATGGGGCAGGTGCTGCAGGTTGCAGCCACCGCAACGGGCCGCATGCGCGCAAGGGGCCGTACGCCGCAGCGGGCTGGCGCTGAATACACGCTCCAGACGTGCCTCGACCACCTTGCCATGGGCGCTGAGCACCCGCGCTTCGACCTCTTCACCCGCCAGCGCACCGCTGACAAACCAGGTACGCCCCTCAACAAATGCGATGCCACGGCCGTCGCCGGACAAGCGTTCGAGTGTCAGGCGCTGCTTCTTGCCAACAGGAACCTGTGGGGTACGGCTGCCGCCGGCCGGCTGAAAGCGCAGGCCGCTATTACGTTTATTCTTGGACATCAGTTACCAGCGTCAAAAATGCCGGTCGACAGGTAACGGTCGCCACGGTCGCAAATGATCGCCACCATGACCGCGTTCTCTACCTCGCGAGACAGGCGCAACATGGCCGCCACGGCACCGCCAGAGGACACGCCACAGAAAATACCTTCTTCACGGGCCAGACGGCGGGTGGTGTCTTCTGCCTCGGCCTGGGACATATCGACCACACGGTCAACGCGCTCGGCCTCGAAGATTTTCGGCAGGTACTCGTGCGGCCAACGGCGAATGCCAGGAATAGCAGAACCTTCCATCGGCTGCAGGCCGACGATCTGCACCGCCGGGTTCTGCTCCTTCAGGTAGCGCGAGCAGCCCATGATGGTACCGGTGGTACCCATGGAGCTGATGAAATGGGTAATGGTGCCCTGGGTCTGGCGCCAGATTTCCGGGCCAGTGCTGACGTAATGGGCTTCAGGGTTGTCACCATTGCCGAACTGGTCGAGCACCTGGCCACGGCCTTCGGCCTGCAGCCGCCCGGCCAGATCACGGGCACCTTCCATGCCCTCTTCCTTACTGACCAGGATCAGCTCGGCACCGTAGGCGGTCATGGCCGCCTTGCGCTCGGCGCTGGAGTTGTCCGGCATGATCAGAATCATCTTGTAGCCCTTGATCGCCGCTGCCATGGCCAGGGCAATCCCGGTATTACCCGAGGTCGCTTCGATCAGGGTGTCACCCGGCTTGATCTGCCCGCGCAGTTCGGCACGGGTAATCATCGACAACGCTGGCCGGTCCTTGACCGAACCTGCCGGGTTATTGCCTTCAAGCTTGAGCAGGAGGGTGTTGCTCGTATCGCCAGCAATGCGCTGCAGGCGAACCAAGGGCGTGTTGCCGACGCAATCGGCGATCGTAGGGTACTGCAAGGTCATGGCGTATTCGCAATCCAGACTGCGGGGGTATTCATCATACCGGCAAACGGCGTGCGCCCATATCACGCAATGTATGCTCCTTATAGCCTTGAGCTATAAGCTCGGTTGCAGCAGGCAATTGCATCAGCAGCCGCAGGCCTTCATCAGTATTCTGCGCCCATAGCTGCCCGCCTTGGCGCGTCAGCGCATTGCGGGCGATGCTTAATCCCAGGCCAAAGCCGCCATCACCGGGGCGTGAACCATCCAACCGGGCGAAAGGATCGAAAATACGTTCCAGTTCGCCCTTGGCAACGCCGCCCCCCTGATCGTCTATCCAGAGGACCCACAGGCTGCCGCTACGGCGCCCACCCAGACGAATCACACCTTCGGCAGGTGAATGCCGAATGGCATTGCGCAGAATGTTTTCCAATGCCTGGGCCAGACTGTTGAGGTTACCCAGCACCCAGCAGGAGCCGTCCAGCGAGCACTGCAGTTGATCCGCCGACCAGCCACTTTCAAAGCAGGCATCCTCGACCAGCATCTCCCACAGTGCCTGAACCTGGATCGGCTCTCTGGTCAGAGGGCTTTGCTCAGCATCAAGCCATGCCAGTTGCAGCGCATCTTCAACCAGCCGCTGCATGCCGTCGACCTCGCGGCTCAAGCGCTCACGCAAGCCCCGCTCATCAACCTCCGAGTCACAGGCAACACGCAACCGACTGAGGGGCGTACGCAACTCATGAGACAAGTCTCGCAGCAACTGCTGCTGCAACATAACGGTACGTTGTAGCCGTTGGGCCATATCATCGAATGCACGCCCCAGTTCGCCGAGCTCATCACGCCGGCTGGTAGTCGTACTGGCTACCCGCGCTGAAAGCTGATTGGCCCGCCAGGCGTTGGCCTGGTGACGCAGTTGGTTCAACGGCATGATCAACATGCGGTAAAGCCCGACACAGAACAGTAACGTCAACAGACCAGGAATCAGCCCGTTGATAACCACGGCCCAGAGCAGCGTGACATGGCGCTGGGGCATCAATCGCTGCGGCAACTCGATGACCAGACTGCCCTGAGTGGCGTCCAGGGGAAAAGGCAGCTTGATCCAAGGGGGCTGCGTGGCGCGGCGACTGATCGGCCAATCCACGCCGCGCAGGGCGGTCAGGTGCTGGCTTTCGGCGTCACTCAAAGGCAGGCTGCCAAGGGATTGTAAATCATGGCCAATGACCCCGACCCAGACACCTTCACGGCGACGCATACCTGCCAGCCAAGCATCGACCGCCGCCTCTGCGCCCCGTCGCCAGGCCTGTTCGGCCTCTGCTGCATACGCTTCGAGCGTTGCCCGTGCGGTGCTTGAGAGAAAGGCTGTGCGGGTCTCCATTTGACGGCCCCAGGTCCAGCTCAACGCGATCATCAACAGGCAGAAGCCCACCAGCAGAACGGCCAGCTTCCAGAACAGTGAATAACGACCGGGCACTTAACCGGCCTCGACAGCGCTGAGCCGGTAGCCTTTGCCCCAAACAGTCAGCACTTGCCGCTCCTGGTAACCAATACTCTTCAGTTTGCGGCGAATCTGGCTCACATGCATATCCAGGCTACGATCGTGCCGGGAATAACCGCGCTGCAGCACCTGCTGGTAGAGGAACGGCTTGCTCAGTACCTCTTCGACATTGCGCTGAAGGGTTTCCAGCAGACGGTATTCACTGGGGGTCAGCCCGGCCCAGCGCTGCTCGAAACACACATCAGTGATCCGCTCATCGAACAGCAATCCGCCTGAAAGCATCGGCTCGGGTTGCTGGTAGCGTCGCTCCAGTGCAACCCGGCGCAGGATCGCTTCGACCCGCACCCGCAACTCAGCAATGCTGAAGGGCTTGGGCAAGTAATCGTCCGCGCCTCGCTGAAAGCCACTGATACGGTCGGCCTCCGCGCCCAGGGCGGACATCAGAATGACCGGTGTCGAACTGCAAGCACGCAACTGCGACAAGGCATCCAGGCCATTCAAGCCCGGCAACAGGATGTCCATCAACACGACATCGAACGGCTCACGCGTTGCCAGCGCCAACCCCTCACCACCATCCCGGCACCAGGTCACCCGAAAGCCACTGCGTTGCATCTGTTCATGCAGGTAGCTACCCAGGACCGGGTCGTCTTCGATTGCAAGAATGTTGGGGACAGGCGTAGTTACGGGACTCATCGGTAGACGCTAGTAATTCTCAATAACATGATTATTCAGATTACATACGTATCAAGCAACCAATTACCGACAAACATCTAGGAAAATTCCTACAAAAAGATAAAAGTAGATACAAATGAGTGCATTGCTTCAGTAGTCGCGGTAATTTTCCGACTTGGGCCGCCACTTGGATCTTACGGCGTCTTACAGCAACTGCCTAAGCACAGGAGAGTGGCGTGCTGAATAGATTGGGTATCAGAAGCCGTGTGCTGTTGCTCGCGCTCTTGCCGACCAGCCTGATGGCGCTGGTACTGGGTGGCTATTTCACCTGGCTGCAGCAAAACGAGTTGCAGACCCAACTGCTGCAACGCGGCAAGATGATTGCTGAGCAACTGGCCCCTTTGGTGGCACCGGCACTGGTCAGCAACAACCCCGCACAACTGGAGCGCATCGCCGCCCAGGCCCTGGAACAAGCAGATGTACGTGCGGTAGGTTTTCTTGCGCCCGACCGCAGCAGCCTTGCCCATGCCGGACCGAGCATGCTCAACCAGGCACCCAGTGGCGACACAACCCAGTTGTTGCAGCGCAGCGGCAGCGATGCGACGCGCTATCTGCTACCGGTATTTGGCCGCCATCGCGATCTGGCGGGCGAATTGATTCCCGGCGAATCCCACCGCCTGCTCGGCTGGGTGGAAGTCGAACTGTCCCATGACGGCACACTCCTACGGGGCTACCGCAGCCTCTTTGCCAGCATGCTGCTGATTTTCATCGGCCTGGTTGTAACCGCCCTGGTTGCCTTGCGCATAAGCCGGACCATTAACGGCCCTCTAGGGCAGATCAAGCATGCGGTGAACCAGCTCAAGGACGGCAACCTAGAGCAACGCCTACCTAGGCTGGGGAGTTACGAACTGGATGAGCTGGCCGACGGCATCAACCGCATGGCCCAAACCCTGCAAAACGCCCATGAAGAACTGCAGCACAGCATCGACCAGGCAACAGAGGATGTTCGTCAGAACCTGGAAACCATCGAGATCCAGAACATCGAACTGGATATGGCGCGTAAGGAAGCCCTGGAAGCCAGCCGGATCAAGTCAGAGTTTCTGGCCAACATGAGCCATGAGATCCGCACCCCGCTCAATGGCATCCTCGGTTTTACCCACCTGCTGCAGAAAAGCGAGCTGAGCCCGCGCCAGCTTGAGTACCTGGGCACCATTGAGAAGTCTGCCGACAACCTGCTGGGCATCATCAACGAGATTCTCGACTTCTCGAAAATCGAGGCTGGGAAACTGGTGCTCGACAGTATTCCGTTCAACCTGCGCGACGTCATTCAGGAAACCCTGACCATTCTCGCCCCTTCGGCCCACGCCAAGCAGCTTGAACTGGTCAGCGTGATTTACCGCGACACCCCATTGTCGCTGGTTGGTGACCCGCTGCGACTGAAGCAGATCATCACTAACCTGGTCAGCAACGCCATCAAGTTCACGCGTGAGGGCACCATCGTCGCACGAGTGATGCTAGAGGATGACGACGATGATCAGGAGGACAGTGTCCACCTGCGCATCAGCGTTCAGGACACAGGCATCGGGCTGTCGCCGCAAGACGTGCGCGCCCTGTTCCAGGCATTCAGCCAAGCCGATAACTCCCTCTCCCGCCAGCCAGGCGGAACGGGGCTGGGGCTGGTGATTTCCAAGCGACTGATTGAACAGATGGGCGGCGAAATTGGTGTCGACAGTACCCCGGGCGAAGGCTCTCAGTTCTGGGTCAGCCTACGCTTGCCTAAAGCCCTGGATGATGCTGAAGACCTGCCGCCATCGTCGCTGCAGGGACGCCGCACCGCCATAATCGACCCGCACCCCCTGGCGTGCCAGGCCCTGCAGCACCAACTGCAGGACTGCGGGCTGAGCATTACGGTGTTCAACACGCTCGATCAGTTGCTCAATGGCATGGATGCGGCTCGCCTGGCCGGCCAGCCATTTGAGTTGGCGGTGCTCGGCGTAAGCCTTGCCAACCTGTCCCCTGAGCGACTTGGTCAGCACGTGCAAACCCTCGAAAAACAGGGTTGCCAGACCATGGTGCTGTGCCCGACCACCGAGCAACGCGCGTTTCAAGCCTGCCTGCCGAACCCGCACAGCCAATTGCAAGTCAAACCAACCTGTACCCGCAAACTGCGCCGCGCTCTGCTGGATTTGACCGAACCACGACGAAGTGAGGCAGAACTGACGCGTCAAGTGCCGGGGCAGCGCCAACCCAAAGTGCTGTGTGTCGACGACAACCCTGCCAACCTGCTCCTGGTACAAACACTGTTGGAAGACCTTGGCGCCTCGGTAGAGGCCGTCGATAGCGGCAGCGCGGCGATCAAGGCGGTACAGGAGGACTGCTTCGACCTCGTTCTGATGGACGTACAGATGCCGGGCATGGACGGACGCGAATGCACCGAACAAATACGTCTCTGGGAAACCGCAAGCGATAGCGCAGCGCTACCGATCGTGGCACTGACCGCCCACGCGATGGCCAACGAAAAACTCGCCTTGCTGCACAGCGGTATGGACGACTACCTGACCAAGCCAGTCAGTGAGCGGCAATTGGCCCAGGTCCTGCTGAAATGGACGGGGCTCTCACTGGCCAAGCCGCCTGTGGAACGTTTCAGCGAGCGCCCGGTCGACAGTGCCGAACTCAAAGTACTCGACCCGGAAGAAGGCCTGCGTCTGGCCGCAGGTAAACCGGACCTGGCGGCTGACATGCTGGCAATGCTGCTGGCCTCACTGGACGCCGACCGCGATGCCATCCGTACCGCACGCCATGCGAGTGACCGCACCGCGCTGATCGAACGGGTTCACCGTCTCAATGGCGCCACCCGCTATTGTGGTGTGCCGCAACTGCGCGCCGCCTGCCAGCGCTGCGAGACGTTACTTAAACAAAATGCGCCGCAAGCCCAACAGGCCCTCGACGAACTGGATCGCGCCCTTGCCCGGCTCAGCGCCCAGGCGCGGCTAAGCGCCTGACCTGAGGCAAAGCCAGCGGCGTGGCGGTTGTTTAAACTGGCGGCATTCGATGCCAAGGAGCTTTGCCATGCGCGCACTATTTTTCAGCAGCCAGACATACGACCAGGAGAGTTTCCGTGCCGCGCCCGCCATTGAAGGGCTGACCCTGAACTTCCAGGCTGCGCGCCTGACCGAGGCTACCGCCATGCTGGCGGCAGGCCATGAGATTGTCTGCGCCTTCATCAACGATGATTTATCAGCACCGGTGCTGGAGCATCTGGCGGCCGGTGGCACGCGGCTGATCGCCTTGCGCTCGGCCGGCTATAACCATATTGACCTGAAGGCCGCCAAACGCCTGGGGCTGAGCGTGGTGCGCGTACCGGCCTATTCACCGCACGCCGTCGCCGAACACGCCGTGGCCTTGATTCTGGCCCTCAATCGACGCCTGCACCGGGCCTATAACCGCACCCGCGAAGGCGACTTCAGCCTGCATGGGCTGACAGGCTTCGACCTCTACGGCAAAACCGTCGGGGTGATCGGTACCGGCCAGATAGGCTTGGCCTTTGCACGGATCATGGCCGGCTTCGGCTGCCAGCTACTGGCCTACGACCCCTTCCCCAACCCTCAAATGCAGGACCTTGGCGCACGCTACCTGCCGTTGCCGGAGTTGTTGGCTCAGGCACGCATCGTCAGCCTGCATTGCCCCTTGACCGAGCAAACCCGCCACCTGATCAATCAGCGGAGCCTGGCGTTGATGCAACGCGGGTCGATGTTGATCAACACCGGCCGTGGCGCGCTGGTGGACACCCCAGCTCTGAGTGATGCCCTGAAAAGCGGCCAACTCGGCTACCTGGGCCTGGACGTCTACGAGGAAGAAGCACAGCTGTTCTTTGAAGATCGCTCCGACCAACCTCTACAGGATGATGTGCTGGCGCGGCTGCTGACCTACCCCAACGTGATCATCACCGCCCACCAGGCGTTCCTTACTCATGAAGCCCTGGCCGCCATTGCCCAGACCACCTTGGAAAACATTGCCCGCTGGGCGGTCGGGAATCCGCAGAATCTGGTCGAAGGTTGATGCTAGGATACGCGGCAGATTTGGAGGACCCATGGTCGAACACGATTTCCGCTACAACCTGTTTAATCCGCAACACACCCTGATCGAATGCCGCTCTCTGGCACCAGGTCGCTACCAGGTCACTGGCAATGGTGGCTCAATCCACAATGACGATGTCTTGCTGGTGACCCTCAAGGGCAGCAAGAGCCTGTCAATGCGCCTGACCGTGGAAAAAGTACGCCACCTGATCAACCCGCCCGGTCAATGGGTAGCCGTGGCCAGTGGCCCGGTCTTCGGCGAACTGGCGATCCATCAGTGGCAAGTCAACTGCGACAGCTGCCAGGCCAGCCTCGACTTCGAGTTCGCGGTAGACGCCAAGCTGGGCAACAAGGCCCAACAACCCGCCGCCGTGGCGCGTATTGCCGAACTGGGTTGGACCACCCAGGGCGACAAACATACGTGCCCGAAATGCCGGGGGCAGGCGCAGTGAAACAACTTCTGTTATCGGCCCTGGCAGCCGCAGGCCTGGTCGGCTGCGCTGCCGAGCCAATGAAGCTGGAGCAGGAGCAAAGCTACATACTGGAATGGATTGGCGAACGGCCACTGATGGACTACAGCCACCTGACGCTGACCTTGGCAGCCGATGGCCGGGCGTATGGCAATGCGGGCTGCAACCACTGGTTCGCGCCGTATCAGCTGGACGGAAACAAACTGAGCTTCGGTAAAATTGGCAGCACCCGCAAGCGCTGCGCACCGGCACTGATGGAACAGGAGCAACGTTTCCTGCAGGCATTGGGAGAGGTCGAACGCTGGGACATCTCGCCAATCGAACAGGTACGGTTCTGGCCAGCACAAGGCAAGCCACTGCGTTTTTGGCCTGAAGAAGGCTAAGTACCCGTCATGTTCTGCAGGGGCCGGCATTGCTGGCCCCTGCAGGGACGCGCAAACCACTGCCTGGCTGCGCGGGATACCGACGGATCAGGCGCCCTTGAG
>NZ_MBPN01000113.1 GCF_001695625.1 Pseudomonas defluvii | reverse complement strand
CCGAACTGCTGGTGTGCCCGGAGATGTTCCTGACGGGCTATAACATCGGCGCCGACGCTGTAGCACGGCTGGCCGAGGCCGAGGACGGCCCCTCGGCCATGGCCGTGGTGGAGATCGCCCAAAGCAACCGCATTGCCATCGCCTATGGCTACCCTGAGCGGGCCGATGATGGTCGGCTGTACAACGCAGTACAGCTGATCGACGCCCACGGCAGCAGCCTGTGCAACTACCGCAAGACGCACCTGTTCGGCGGCCTTGACCGGGCGATGTTCAGCCCGGGCCCGGACCACTTCCCGGTGGTTCAGCTCAACGGCTGGAAGCTTGGTCTGTTGATCTGCTACGACATCGAGTTCCCGGAGAACGCCCGACGTCTGGCCCTGGCCGGCGCCGAACTGATACTGGTGCCGACCGCGAACATGGTGCCCTACGACTTTGTCGCCCAGGTCACCGTGCGCGCCCGCGCCTACGAAAACCAGTGTTATCTGGTTTACGCCAACTACTGCGGTGCCGAGGACGCGATCCAGTACTGTGGGCAAAGCAGTATCGTCGGCCCGGATGGCAGCATCCTGGCCATGGCTGGACGCGAGGCCTGCTTGCTGGTCAGCGACCTGGATCGCCAACAGGTCGTACAGGGCCGGACCAACACCCCCTATCTGCACGACCTGCGCCCCGAGCTGTACGGCGACCCGCGCAAAGACTGAGTTATCCGCTAGCATGACGGTTCGCGTTTTGCTGGAGCCGTCATGCCTGCCACGTTTGCACACCATACCTTGGCCAACGGCCTGCAGCTCACACTGCGCCATGCGCCACACCTGAAGCGCTGCGCCGCCGCAGTGCATGTCGCTGCCGGTAGCCACGATGCTCCAATGGCATGGCCGGGGCTGGCGCACTTCCTTGAACACCTGTTTTTTCTCGGCAACAGCCGCTTCCCGGCTGAAGACGGCCTGATGCGCTATGTGCAACGCCACGGTGGCCAGGTCAATGCAAGCACGCGGGAACGGGCCACTGAGTTTTTTTTCGAAGTCCCGGTCGCGGCATTCAGCGGTGCCCTGGAGCGGCTGTGCGACATGCTTGCCCAGCCCCGCCTGGACGACCACGCCGCGCAGTTGCGCGAACGCGAAGTGCTGCACGCCGAGTTCATTGCCTGGTCCCGCGACCACGCCTCGCAGGCACAATTCACCCTGCTTCAGTGCGTATCGGCAGGCCATCCACTTCGGGCCTTCCATGCCGGTAACCGCTACAGCCTGGGTGTACAGCAGGCCGCCTTTCAACGGGCACTGCAGGACTTCCACAAACGCTACTACCAGGCAGGGCAAATAACCTTGAGCCTGGCCGGGCCACAACCACTGACCGAGTTGTTGGCAATGGCCGAAGCATGTAGCCAGGCCTTCGATCCCGGGCTGAAGACAGCCCAGGCACCCGTCACACCTCTGCAACTGTGCGGCGCACCGGCCCAACCGGCAGACCTGCTGAACCTGTTGTTCGCCTGTGAACGCTTGCCTACCGGTAGCGAGGACGCAATCGCATTCCTCAGCACGTGGCTGACGGACAGCCAACCCGGCAGCCTGCTCGCACTGTTGCGCGAAAAAGGCTGGATAACGGGGCTCAGTTTCAAAACGCTGTATCAGTATGCGCAGCAGGCCCTGCTGCATGTGCAGTTCACCCTGACGGATGAGCAGCATCGCAGTGACGTTGAACGGCTGTTTTTTGATTGGCTGGCTTTTTTCAACAGCGCCGACCGGACGCCGCTGCTGGAGGAGTACGCCCGACTCCTGGCCTGCCAGCAAGGGCGTGCCGGCGCCCTGCAACTGGCACGTCAAGACAGCACGGGCAACCCACCCGGGACACCGGACAGTGCAGCGCTGAGCGCCCTGCTCAACCAGCTACTGGCTCGCACATGCCCGCGTCTCGAAACCGTCATGCCCTGGCAGCTGCCCGAGCCCAACCCATTCCTGGTGAACGCTGATGCCGCGACTCGGGCGTCGTCGGGCACCCCCCACATGGTCTACAACCCCGTCCTGCCAAGCACACGCCAGACCGGCATCCTGTACCTGCGCTGGCAACTCGACTCACGCAGCCACGATAACCTCTATGCACGGCTCAACGGTGCCTTGCAAAGGCTTATCGAACGGGCGGCACAAGCCTGTGTAGAACTGGAATTCAGCGCCTGCGCACACTACTGGCAGTTGCGCTGCGCTGGCGCACCCAGTGCCGTCAATGCTGTTGTCACGCAAGCCCTGGCGGTGCTGCGCAGCCCTCCAGCGAGTACCTGGCAGACGGCCACGACCCCAGCCCGGGAACCGACACTGATACCCATCCGCCAACTGCTACGGCAATTGCCGGAGGTTGTTCTGGGGGGAGGGAACACAACCCCGCAGGTGCAAACAGCCACCGACGCAGAGCTTCAGGCCGTGTGGAGCAGCGCACGCTGGCAAGGGCTGGCCACCGGCTTTGCGGCAACCGAACGGCAACCACTGGCGATTCCCGGCAGTGCTGGCAGCCACACCACGCCGCGCCTCATTCGCGGCAGGCAGTGGTACCACTCGACGGATGACAGCGCAGAGCAAGCCCTGTTGTTGTTCTGCCCGGTGGCCGATGAGGCTGCAGGACGCCTGCTGGCACACCTGATCCAGGGGCCTTTCTACCAGCGTCTGCGGGTCGAGCTGCAATTGGGTTATGCCGTGTTCAGTGCCTTCCGTCAGGTTCAAGGCCATGCTGGCCTTCTGTTCGGCGTGCAGTCACCGTCGGTCAGCCATAGGCAAATCCTCATGCACATCAACACCTTCATTGATGGGCTAGGAGTCTGGCTCAACACTCACGCCAGCGAGCTGGAAGCACAACGTCAGGCCCTGGCGGCGCAGTTCGCTGAACCGAGCATGAGCAACAGCGATGTGGCCGAGTGGGCCTGGCAAGCGCAACTGGCCGGGCATCCCCAGCAGACACTGAAGCCGTTGCAGGCACGCATCAGGGCTGTAGACCTGGCAACACTCGAAGCCGCCGCCGAGGCGGTGCGCCGGGTTAACCAGGGTTGGCTATGCTTGGCCAACGGCCCAGCGCCGTCCGCCGCCTGGCAGGATGCATGCTGATTTTTACGCCCGCGGTAACGGCATTTATCTAAGATTTAACCTTTCAGCTCCGTATTTTTTAGTAAGATAGCGCAATCTTGGCCACCGAATCCCCTTCATTGCGAGGGTGGACTAAATAAGTAGCCACCAACCCCCAGACCTATCCGGAAGGAGTAATCCCATGTGGACCAAACCTGCATACACTGATCTGCGTATCGGCTTTGAAGTGACCATGTACTTCGCAAACCGCTGAGTTTGCTGTCAGTACAACGCCTCGGTCAGCCGGGGCGTTTTCATTTTCAGACGCGGCAGGAGTGGCCATGTACATCCAGATTCTCGGTTCCGCCGCCGGTGGCGGTTTCCCCCAGTGGAACTGCAACTGTGACAACTGCAAGGGCTTTCGCGATGGCACCCTGCGCGCCACGGCGCGAACCCAGTCGTCGATCGCCTTGTCCGATGACGGCGTCCACTGGGTACTCTGCAATGCTTCGCCTGACATCCGCGCCCAACTGCAAAGCTTTACCCCGATGCAGCCGGCACGGGCACTGCGCGACACGGGCATCAACGCGATCGTCCTGCTCGACAGCCAGATTGATCACACCACGGGCCTGCTCAGCCTGCGCGAAGGCTGCCCCCATCAGGTCTGGTGCACCGACATGGTCCATCAGGACCTGAGCACCGGCTTTCCGCTGTTCAATATGCTCAGCCACTGGAACGGTGGGCTGGTCTGGAACCGTATCGAACTGGAAGGCAGCTTCGTTATAGACGCCTGCCCTAACCTGCGCTTCAGCCCGTTCCCGCTGCGCAGCGCCGCACCGCCTTACTCGCCACACCGCTTCGACCCACACCCAGGTGACAACCTCGGGCTGATGGTCGAAGACCTGCGCACTGGCGGTACCTTGTTCTATGCCCCAGGCCTTGGGCAAGTCGATGACAGGTTGATGGAGAAGATGGCCAGCGCCGACTGCCTGCTGGTCGACGGAACCCTATGGGACGATGATGAGATGCAGCGACGTGGTGTCGGCACCCGTACAGGTCGGGAAATGGGCCACCTGGCCCAGAACGGCGCAGGTGGCATGCTTGAAGTGCTGGAACACCTGCCGACGCAGCGCAAGGTGCTTATCCACATCAACAATACCAACCCGATCCTGGATGAAGACTCGGCCGAACGCGCTGAACTGAACCGCCGCGGTGTCGAAGTCGCCTTCGACGGCATGAGCATCGAGTTGTAGGAGCTGACATGAACGACGCCAAAGCGCTGTCCCCCGCCGAGTTTGAACAAGCCCTGCGGGCCAAGGGTGCCTACTACCACATTCATCACCCTTATCACGTGGCCATGTATGAAGGCCGGGCCAGCCGCGAGCAGATCCAGGGCTGGGTTGCCAACCGCTTCTACTATCAGGTGAATATCCCGATGAAGGATGCCGCGATCCTGGCCAACTGCCCGGACCGCGAGATCCGCCGCGAGTGGATTCAACGCCTGCTCGACCATGACGGCGCACCTGGTGAAGATGGCGGTATCGAAGCCTGGCTGCGCCTGGGCCAGGCCGTTGGCCTTGATCCCGAGCAACTACGCTCTCAAGAGCTGGTGCTGCCCGGTGTACGCTTTGCGGTGGACGCCTATGTCAACTTTGCCCGACGAGCCTGCTGGCAGGAAGCCGCCAGCAGCTCCCTGACCGAACTGTTCGCGCCACAGATCCATCAGTCGCGCCTGGACAGCTGGCCGCAACACTACCCGTGGATCGACCCTGCCGGTTACGCGTACTTCCGAACACGCCTGAGCCAGGCCCGTCGCGATGTCGAACATGGCCTGAGTATCACCTTGCAGCACTACACTACAGTGGAAGGCCAACAGCGCATGCTGGAGATTCTCCAGTTCAAGCTGGACATTCTCTGGAGCATGCTCGATGCCATGAGCATGGCCTACGAACTGAACCGCCCGCCCTATCACACCGTCACCCGTGAACGGGTCTGGCACAAGGGGATTGCCCTATGAGCTTCGATCGCAACCTGACCCCGCGCTGGCGCCCGGGTTACCGCTTCCAGTTCGAGCCGGCACAGAAAGCCCATGTGCTGCTCTACCCGGAGGGCATGATCAAGCTCAACGAAAGCGCCTCGGCCATCGGCCGGTTGATTGATGGTCAGCGCACGGTCGCCGCGATCATCGCCCACCTGGACGAGCAGTTTCCCGGCGTACCTGAACTTGGGGATGACATCGAGCAATTCATGGAGGTCGCCCGTGTCGAACACTGGATCGAGCTTGCCTGAGGTACCCGCTACCCCTGAGGTCGGTCTGCCGCTGTGGTTGCTGGCCGAGCTGACCTACCGTTGCCCACTGCAGTGCCCGTACTGCTCCAACCCACTGGACTTCGCTGCCCAGGGCCAGGAGCTGAACACCGAGCAGTGGTTCAAGGTGATGCGTGAAGCACGGGAAATGGGCGCCGCACAACTGGGCTTCTCCGGTGGAGAACCGCTGGTTCGTCAGGACCTCGCCGAACTGATCGGCGAAGGCCGCCGCCTGGGCTACTACACCAACCTGATCACCTCGGGTATTGGCCTGACCGAACAGAAGATTGCCGACTTCAAGCACGCCGGGCTGGACCATATCCAGATCAGCTTCCAGGCCAGCGACGAAGAGGTGAACAACCTGTTGGCCGGCTCGAAGAAAGCCTTTGCGCAGAAGCTGGAAATGGCCCGCGCGGTAAAAGCCCACGGTTACCCGATGGTGCTGAACTTCGTGACCCACCGGCACAACATCGACAGGATCGACCGCATCATCGAGCTGTGCATTGCCCTGGAAGCGGACTTCGTCGAGCTTGCCACCTGCCAGTTCTATGGCTGGGCGCACTTGAACCGGGTCGGCCTGCTGCCGACCCGCGCCCAACTGGAGCGCGCCGAACGCATCACCAACGAGTACCGCGAAACGCTCAAGGCTGCCGGCAACCCCTGCAAACTGATCTTCGTCACCCCGGACTACTACGAGGAGCGCCCGAAAGCCTGCATGAACGGCTGGGGCAGCGTATTCCTCACCGTCACCCCGGACGGCACTGCACTGCCTTGCCATGGCGCACGGCAACTGCCCGTGCAGTTTCCCAACGTGCGCGAACACAGCATGCAGCACATCTGGTACGACTCGTTCGGCTTCAACCGCTACCGCGGTTATGACTGGATGCCTGAGCCGTGCCGCTCCTGCGACGAGAAAGAAAAAGACTTCGGCGGCTGCCGCTGCCAGGCCTTCATGCTCACCGGCGACGCCAGCAAGGCTGACCCGGTCTGCGCCAAATCGGCCGACCACGGGATCATCCTCAACGCCCGGAAAGACGCTGAACACGCCAACCTCTCCATCGACCAGATGACGTTCCGCAATGATCGAAACTCCCGTGTCATCGCTCGCGGCTGATCGCTTCAGCGCCGAACAGGCGGTAGCCGCAGGCGCCGACTATGCCGAACTCAAGGTCGGCCCGCACGGGTTGTTCTGGAATGCCTTTCGTCCCCAGGACGGTGCTTGCCGGATCTGGCATTGGCACAAGGGCCGCAGCCGCTGCCTGACGCCCGATGGTTTCAGCGTACGCAGCCGGGTCTACGAGTATGGCGGCGGTGCATTCTGCCTCACGGCCAACGGCCTGGTGTTCGTCAACGAAACAGACCAGCAGCTGTATCGGCAAAGCCTCGATGGCAGCCAGCCGCAGCCGCTGACCCACGGCCATCGTCGTTACGGTGATTTGTGCTGGGCAGACGGCAAGGTCGTGGCCGTTGAGGAAACGCACACGCCGGATCAGGTCGAACACCGCTTGGTCGCCATTGGCCGGGGCTCACGGGAGGTACTGGCCGAAGGTGCGGACTTCTATGCATCTGCGACCGTAAGCGAGGATGGGGCCCGCCTGGCCTGGATCGAGTGGAACCGCCCCGACCAACCCTGGACCGCCACCCGCCTGCTGTGCTGCCAGCGTCAGGCCGATGGCCGCTGGAGCCCGGCGCAGTGCATTGCGGGTGACGGCGACGAACAGGAATCCCTGCAGCAACCGCGCTTCGACAGCAATGGCCGCCTGTATTGCCTGTCAGACCGTGAAGGTTTCTGGCAGCCCTGGGGTGAAACCGAACAGGGTTGGCAGGCACTCCCCGCCACGGCGGCCGACCACGCTGGCGCCCCTTGGCAACTGGGCGCCAGCACCTGGCGCCCCCTGGACCGTGGACGTTATCTGGCCAGTTGGTTCGAAGACGGTTTCAGCCGCCTGGGCGTGCGCCATCTCGACGGCACGCTAGAAGACTTCAGCGGCGCGTTCACCCGTTTTCGCTGCCTGGACCTGGACAACACCCACCTGTATGCCATCGCGTCGTCGGCCACCCACCCACCGGCTGTCATCGCCATCCACCGACGGACGCACCATGTTCAGGTGTTGAGTGGCGGCGTACTTCCGTTACCGGCCGAACGCATCAGCCGGCCGCAAACCCTCCGTTACCCCAGCGGTGATGGTATTGCCCATGGTTTTTTCTACCCGGCCATGAACGGGACGTCGCGCCCACCGCTGGTGGTGTTCATCCACGGTGGCCCGACATCCGCATGCTACCCGGTGCTCGACCCGCGTGTTCAATACTGGACCCAACGCGGCTTTGCCGTCGCCGACCTCAACTATCGAGGCAGCAGTGGCTATGGCCGGGCCTATCGTCAGGCGCTGTGCGGGCGCTGGGGCGAAGTCGACGTGGAAGATGCCTGTGCCGTAGTCAGCTACCTGGCCGGGCAAGGCCTGGTGGACCCAACCCAGGCCTTTATCCGAGGCGGTAGCGCCGGTGGTTACACCACCCTGTGTGCGCTGGCCTTTCACAACGTGTTCCGTGCTGGCGCGAGCCTCTACGGGGTCAGTGATCCGCTGGCCCTGACCCGCGCCACGCACAAGTTTGAAGGCGACTACCTCGACTGGCTGATCGGCGACCCCGTGCGGGACATCGAGCGCTACCGACAGCGCACACCGCTGCTGCATGCCGCACAAATCAAAGTGCCAGTGATCTTCTTCCAGGGCGAACTGGATGCGGTGGTCGTCCCCGAGCAAACGCGCAGCATGCTCGACGCCCTGAAACGCCGTGGTATTCACGCCGAAGGGCACTTCTATGCCAATGAACGCCACGGTTTTCGCACCGCAGCCAACCTCGCCCATGCGCTGGAGGAAGAATGGAAGTTCTACCGCAAAGTCCTCAGCGCACCTTAGGACCCCAGGCGTGCCTTTGAGCAACTGACGGCAGATAAAAAAACGCCCCGAGCCAAAATGATCAGGCCCAGGGCGATGCGCAGGAACGCGAGACGGTTCGTAAAATTCGTTAGTGCAGAACGTTGCCAGAAAGGATCAGGTGGTCCAGTTGGTCGGCTACCAGCACTTGTTTGCCAGCGTTCAAGGCCTTTTCCAGCAGGCGTCGCTCGGCGTCACGCCAAGGCTCCTGCGGTTGCTCGGGCCCCAGGTCGATCAATAGATCGAAACTGTCCAGCCGTGGCATGCGGGCATGGGCATAGAGGTGACAGATATGCACCGCTTCGGCGTTTTGCAGCAGCCAGCGGTTCAGTGGCCCATGACGCTGGGCGGGCGAATGCTGCAGGACAAGTACACGCATCTCAGGCACTCACCTCGCGACGACGGTTCAGTTGCGCGGTATGGACCCGGGCGAATGCCCGCGCCAGGCGCAACAGCATTTCATCAATGTTGCCTTTGCTCACGGTCAACGCCGGCGAAAAACGCAGCACGTTCGCCTGCGGTGCGTTCAACAGCAGGCCTTCCTGCAGCGCAGCCTTGACCACCGCAGCCGCCGAGTCGTCCGCCAGCTCCAGCCCCCAGAGCAAGCCCTGGCCGCGCACTTCACCCTGGCCGTAGCGTGCAGTCAGACGCCCCAAACCATCGCGCAGGTGCCGGCCGGCCTCCTGCACATGATCGAAGAACCCCGACTCCAATACCGTTTGCAGCACCGCTAGGCCAGCAGCGCTCATCAGCGCATTGCCATGATGACTTCCCTCCAACTCGCCCGGCTCGGCGCAACAGGCCGTGCCACGTGCCAGCAACGCGGCCAGCGGCACACCACCGCCCAAGCCTTTGCCCAGAGTCAGAATATCGGCGCGTACGCCGTAGGTTTGCTCGGCAAGCAAAGCGCCGCAGCGACCAATACCGGTTTGAACCTCATCAAGGATCAGCAGGATGCCCAGCTCGCGGCACAGACGCTCGACACCCTGCAGGTAGTCCTGGGTCGCCGGAATGACGCCAGCCTCGCCCTGGATCGGCTCCAGCATGATCGCAACCGTGCGCGAGTCGACGGCGGCATGCAGGGCTGCAAGGTCGTTGTAGGGCACCTTGCTGAAACCTGGCACGCCAGGCTCGCAGCGGTTGCACGGCGACGGGTCGGAGGCCGACAACGCACCCAACGTACGCCCATGGCAGCTCTGGCTGGCCGTGATGATGTGGTAGGCACCGTTACGATGCAGTTGGCCCCACTTGCGTGCCAGTTTGATCGCACCTTCGCAGGCTTCGGCGCCACTGTTGAGCAGATAGGCCTGATCACTGCCGGTGCTTTCACACAGGCGATTGACCAGTTGCAACAAGCCACGGTTATGAAACCCTGCCCCCGGATTGATCAGCGCCTGAGCCTGGGCACCCAATGCCTGAACCAGTGCTTTGGGGCTATGCCCAAGGCTGTTGACCGCACAGCCCTGAGTAAAATCGAGGTACGCCCGCCCATCACTGTCCCACAGCCAGGAACCCTGACCCCGGACGAAGACTTGTGCCGGGCGCTCTGCCACTGGCATCAGGCATTCACGCGACAACGACTCGACCGGTGCAGTGGTCACCGGAGCAGGCTCGTGCTCCTCAAGGGGGGCCGGCGAACGACGCAGGTTGAACAGGTTCATGCGCGCAACCCTTCCAGTGGCAAGCCGAGCAGACGCGATGTCCAGTCTTCGACCTGGCCGGTACGTAGACGCCTCATCGCGATGTCGCGCCAGCGTGACGACAGGGCCGGACAATCCACCAGCTTTTTCAAACCTGCATGCTCCAGGGGTTCACGGAAAAAAGCATGTAACGCCCAGGCTACGGTGAGGCCTGGGTAGCTACGCTGAATCAACTCAAAAGGATCTTCGGCGCTGACAAAACCCGGCTTGAGCACCCGGTAGAACCAGCCGCAACGGCCCGTTTGCTGAGCCTGTTCAGGCAAGTCCAGCAGGCCCCAGCGGTGGCTGAGCCGATAACAGGGCGAGCGCGGCTGGCTGATCTGCAACAGCGCGCCCCCCCATCGAAACATGTCGCCCAGGCAAACGGATTCTTCGCTCATGCCGTGGGTCGACAGGTTTTCGCCAAATGCCGGTGCACACCAGTCGATCTGTGGATAACGTTTGCGCCAATAGGCGTAGTGCTCGGCGGGGTAGTGATGCAAGGCCCGTTCAGGGCCGGTATGGAAGCGTGGGTCGCCGTGTTCATCGCTGCCCAGTCCCTGTGGCCACAACCACAGCCTTCTTGCAACCTGTTCCTTATCAATGTCGGTCAATAAGCCATGACCGATGTTTTTAGCCTTGCCTATGTAAACACCATCCACATACACGGTATTCATCGCGCCCTATGGCCCTGTAAACCTTGTGAATACGGGATAGACTAGGCTTCTTGCAGGCTAACAGCCATTTCGTTTTTCGAGCTTTTTTGATAAGTATCTCTTATGGATTTTCGCCAACTGCGTTATTTCGTCGCGGTCTACGAAGAAGGTCATGTCGGCCGGGCTGCCGAACGCCTGTCACTGTCCCAGCCGGCGCTGTCGCAACAGATCCGCCAACTCGAACACAGCCTGGATGTCAGCCTGTTCGAACGCGGCAACAAGCGACTGCTGCCGACCCTGGCAGCACACACCCTGTACAACCACGCACTGCCCCTGCTCGACGGCCTGCAACGGGCGAGTGACGCCCTGCGTAACTTCAAGGGGCAGTCATTGCGTACCTTGGCCATCGGGGTACTGCAGACCGTACGCCCAAGCCTGGTACCACAGCTGCTCGACCGGGTACGCAAGGCGCAGCCACACCTGGTGGTACAGATCTACGAACTGTCAGGTATGGAAATCGAGCGACGCCTGCTAAACGGCACACTGGATATCGGCATCAGCTACCTGCCGCCGCGCCAGCCGGGCCTGCACGGCTTGATGCTCTATGAAGACGAACTGCAATTGGTGATCCCCAATACCCACCCGTTGCGCGAATTCAAGAAAGTCTCGCTGAAACAGGCCGCCGAGTTACCGATGCTGCTGCTGGGCGAAGAGTTTCAGGTGCGGCAGATCTGGCAGTCGCAGCTGGCCAACCTTGGCCGGCGCCCGCAGGTTCAGGCGGAAATGAACAACATGGGCGGGATTCTAGACAGCCTGCCACACACGTCGCTGGCTACCGTCTTGCCCGGCCGGGCCCAAGAGGTGACGGATGATCAGGAACTGCTCTGGAAGCCGTTGAGCGAGCCACGGGTGCCGCTGAAAGTGGGCTTGGTGTTCCGGGATGCGCAGCGCCAGCAAGCCTCGATCGAGTTGCTGCGTACGCTACTGGAAGAAGAGATCGACCCACGGCACATCGGCGTATCGCCGCTGGACGTGCTGGGCTGATTTAATTGCGGGCATAAGAAAACCCCGCCGAGGCGGGGTTTGCAGACTGTTTCCCTGACATCCATTTCACCCGCCATCCTGGCAGGAATCCTGCGTGTCCCTGTTCTGTACATTGCGCGTCCTGCGCGACGTCCATGTGGTAAAGATTAGCGATGGATCCAATCTTTAGATAGAGGCGAAAAGTCACCACGTCGTGTAAGCCTTTTCCTACACGACGCAGCGAAGCTTAAAACTGCTCGGCATTGAGCAGATAAAGCGACTCGCTACCGGCCTTCACGGCTGCGCTCAACGAGTGGATGCGTGGCAGCAATCGGGCAAAGTAGAACCGTGCGGTCCCCAGTTTGCTGGCATAGAAATCGTCCTGCCCCTGCTTGGCCAGCGCCGTACGTGCCATCAGCGCCCACATGTAGGCATAAGCGACGTAACCGAAGGTCTGCAGATACTCCACCGACGCGGCACCGATCTCGTTCGGGTTGCTCTTGGCGCGGTCCAGTACCCAGGCGGTCAGTTCGTCGAGGCAACCCAAGGCTGCTGCCAGCGGTTTACTGAATTCGTCCAGCCCGGCGTCTGCCGAGGCGATGAACTGGCGGACCTCATCCGCGAACAACGCGTAATACGCCCCGCCGCTGCCCACGACCTTGCGCCCGATCAGGTCCAGCGCCTGAATGCCGTTGGTGCCCTCGTAGATCTGCGTGATGCGCACATCGCGCACCAGTTGCTCCTGGCCCCACTCTCGGATATAGCCGTGGCCACCGAACACCTGCTGACCATGCACCGTCGTTTCCAGGCCGAGGTCCGTGAGGAACGCCTTGGCCACCGGCGTCAGCAAGGCCACCAGGTCCTCGGCACGCTTGCGCACAACCGGGTCTTCGCTGTACTTGGCAGTATCCAGTTGCATCGCCACATAACTGGAGAAGGCGCGGCCACCCTCGTTAAAGGCCTTCATGGTCAGCAGCATGCGCCGCACATCAGGGTGAACGATGATTGGGTCTGCGACCTTATCTTTCGCTTGCGGACCGGTCGGCGCACGGCTCTGCAGACGGTCGCGGGCGTATTCAATCGCGTTCTGATAAGAACGCTCTGCCGATGCCAGGCCCTGAATACCGACGCCCAGGCGCTCGTAATTCATCATGGTGAACATGGCGGCCAGGCCCTTGTTGGGCTCACCGACCAGGTACCCTACCGCGTCGTCAAAGTTCATCACGCAGGTGGCAGAAGCCTGAATGCCCATCTTGTGCTCGATGGAGCCGCAATTGACCGGGTTGCGTGCGCCGAGGCTGCCGTCGGCATTGACCAGGAACTTGGGCACCAGAAACAACGAAATGCCTTTCGGCCCAGCCGGTGCGTCCGGCAGTTTAGCCAACACCAGGTGGATGATGTTCTCGGTCAGGTCGTGCTCGCCGCCCGTGATGAAGATCTTCGTACCACTGACCCTGTAACTGCCATCGGCCTGAGGTTCTGCACGGGTGCGGATGATGCCCAGGTCAGTGCCGGCATGGGGCTCGGTCAGGCACATCGAGCCGGCCCAGACGCCGGCATACATGTTTGGCAGGTAGGTGGCCTTGAGTGCTTCACTGGCGTGGGCATTGATCGACAGACAGGCACCGGCAGTCAGCATTGGGTACAGGCCGAAGGACAGGCTGGAAGCGTTGACCATCTCTTCGACCTGGGCAGAAATCACCTTGGGCATGCCCATGCCGCCGAATGCGGGATCACCGCCTACGCCCACCCAACCACCTTCGGCATAGGTGCGATACGCATCGATAAAACCTGCTGGTGTAGTGACGACGCCATTATCCCAACGGCAGCCCTCTTCGTCGGCACCACGGTTCAGCGGCGCGATGCTTTTGCTGGTGACCTTGCCGGCCTCCTCGAGAACGGCCATGGCCGTCTCTTCGTCAACGATATCGGCCAGGCCGGGCAGTTGAGCCCAGAGCCTGGCAACCTCGAAGACTTCATTGAGGACGAAGCGCATATCGCGCAAGGGCGCTTTATAGTCAGCCATGGCAACCTCTCACAGAACCAGTCAGGGGCAGTCCCGAGGGACCGATACTCAGTTAGAAAACCAGTGTACCTGAACAACTTTTGCGAGACATAGGGCCATCTTTTGACCGGATAGTCATATCCGGTCACGCTGTACGAACGGCCCCTCGCTTGTTTTGCAAACCGTAGGCGACCACGCAGTTACGGCCCGCGCCTTTGGCGCTGTAGAGCGCCTGGTCGGCCGATTTGAGCACTTCGTCAGGCGAGCGATGCTCCATCTGACGCTCGGCGACACCGATACTGATGGTCACCGACACACTGGCGGCCGCAGCAGCACCACGGCGCTGGCGCCCCTGAGTATCGTCCTGCGGGCGGCTATCCGGATTACGCAGCAAGATATTGTAGTTGGCGATCACCTCGCGCACGGCTTCCAGGTGTGGCATGCACTCCTCGATGCTCTTGCCGGCAAATACCAGGCAAAACTCCTCCCCGCCATAGCGGTAGGCACGACCACCACCAGTGACCTTGGACAACTTGCTGGCCACCAGACGCAGCACCTGGTCCCCGACATCGTGACCGTGGGTGTCGTTGAATTTCTTGAAGTGGTCGACGTCTGTCATCGCCAGCACATAGGTACGGCCCAACCGCTGCATCCGCTCATTCAATGCGCGACGCCCCGGTAGCCCGGTCAACTCGTCGCGGAAGGCCATCTGATAGGCTTCATGGGACACCGCTGCGGCAATCATCAACATCACCTGACTGCACATGATGTTGAGGGTAAACGGCAAGATGAACGTCTTTGGCAGCATCCAGAAAATGCCGATCAGGCCAATGATCTGCGCCGCATGCAGCGGTCGTGGCTGACGCAGGTACTGCACCACCAGCAAGCCGAAGGCGATCAGGAACACCGGGTACGCCATCTGGATCAGGCTCATCCATTGGCCATGCAACGATGGCCAACGAATCTCCGCCAGCCACGCCAGCAAGGGCTGCGGGAAGCTCTGCTCCAGCCCCAGGGCGACACTGCCAAAAGCCAGCAACACGGCAAAGCGCGCCACCATATCCTGGAACAGGTGCGTACGCTCCTGCCAGGCGCCAAACAGCCCGAACAGCAAGGGCAGTAACAGGCACACTAAATGGAAGACAACGGCCGCATCCTCACGGACCCGCCCATTGTCTCGATAAAAGTCAGTCTGAGTATCCAGCAGGAAGTAGGCGATATAGACCGTGACCATCAGAAACAGCTCACGCTGACGTCGGTAAACCGCGCAGTAGGCACCGCCAAGCAGCAACACCAAGGTTGGCAGCACATTGAACAGCGATGTGAAGAAAACACTCAGGTCCCGCACATAGGCCGCCGCCAGTCCGCAGAGCAGAAGGAACAGTGATGGCAGAAAGTGACTGAGGCGTACAGCAGATAAACGAAACAAGGGAATCTCCGACCCGGCAGATCAACAATGGCATTGTGCCTCTAGTGCATCGGCAACGCACATGAATAGATGAATGTTTACCTGCACTTTCATTTAACGGCAGCGCGAGATGGGGTTTAAGGCTTCCCTCCTGTTCGTCCACACAAAAAAAACCGCCTGCCGGTCAGGGCAGGCGGTTTTTCAGTTCAGCCACTCACTCAGTAAGCGAGGCCGAAATCTTCCTCTTTCAT
>NZ_MBPN01000112.1 GCF_001695625.1 Pseudomonas defluvii | reverse complement strand
GCGACTTTTTCTGCGGAGAGTTTTTCGCTCTTGGGCAATGGCAGGGATTGGGCCTGGCAGCCGGTCAGCAACAGCAGAACCGCAGCGGGAAACAGCAAGCGAACAATGGGCAGGCAGAGCACAGCAGTATCCCCATGGGCCGATAGCCCGAAAAGCTTGGACGCTAGCAGATCCACCTACCGACTGGCTGTAGGACCGTTCTGAAATCAACGACTCGCCCAGTATCAACCCGCACGACGCGCATAACGTTGCGCCAAGACCGCGCAGACCATCAACTGGATCTGGTGAAAGATCATCAGCGGCAGGATTACCGCGCCAATGCCACCCCCGGCAAACAAAACCTGAGCCATGGGCACACCGGTGGCCATGCTTTTCTTTGAGCCGGCAAAGAGGATGGTGATGCGATCCTCCAGGTTGAAGCCCAGCCAACGGCCCAATGCCTGGGTACACCACAGCACTAAGGCCAGCAGCACGCAACACGCCACCGTCAGGCCCAACAGTCGTGAGAACGCGACGGACTGCCAGAGCCCGCTGACCACCGCATCGCTGAAGGCGGTATAGACCACCAGCAAAATCGAGCCCTGGTCCACGGTTTTCAGCCACGTAGCGTTACGCATGACCCAGGCGCCAATCCAGCGTCGGGCCAGTTGCCCGGCCACGAAGGGCACCAGCAGTTGCAGAACGATCTTCAGCAGCGCATCGAGGCTGGAAGCACCCTCGCCCTCCACCCCCATCAACAGCACCACTAGCACAGGCGTCAGTACGATACCCAGCAAGCTCGACGCGGCGGCGCTGCAGATTGCCGCCGGAATATTGCCACGGGCCAGTGCGGTAAAGGCGATGGCCGACTGCACCGTCGCTGGCAAAGCACACAGGTACAGCACGCCCAGGTAAAGCTCATCGCCAACCAGGGGCAGGAACAGCGGTTTGAGTGCCAGCCCCAGCAGCGGGAACATCACGAAGGTGCACCCAAACACCAGCAGGTGCAGACGCCAGTGCCCTGCCCCGGCCACGACCGCCGCGCGGGAAAGCTTGGCCCCGTGCAGAAAGAACAGCAGGGCGATGGCCAGGTTGGTCAACACGCCAAACACCAAGGCGCCCTGCCCCTCGCATGGCAACAGCGTGGCGACGAGGATCACTGCGAGCAGCGCAAGGGTGAAATTATCGAACAACACACGTAACGACTTCATCGGACGTCCTGGCAAATGAGGTTAGGCTTGAAGCTTGCCGGGCGAGACGATACGGTCTGTGGCCCATTCCGACTAACGCCAGAACGCTGCCAGTGTCGCCAAACGGACAACCCGCCACACGCCCCACGCAACGACTCGCCGCGCTCAAGCGGCTGCCGCGTCCGGTGTACGGCCATGCACACGCATTACCCAACATTGCGCTCGGCTACGCCCATCGCCACCCGTGGGCGCAGTTGTCCCATGCCATCAGTGGCGTGTTGGAAGTGCATACCGAACACGCGTTCTACGTCGTACCGCCACACCGCGCGGTATGGATACCCGCCAACATCGTGCATCGGGTGACCTGCACGTCGGGCACCTGTATTCGCAGCCTGTACCTGGACCAGGCTGCCAACTGCAGGCGTACCACCGACTGCCGCGTACTGGGCATCAACCCGCTGCTACGCGAACTGATCTCCACCTTCAGCGCCCTACCGGTGGACTACGAACAACACGGCGCCGATGGTCGTCTGGTGCAGGTATTGCTGGATCAACTCGCCAGCGCGCCTGAGCAAGACATGCGTTTACCGCTGCCCGGCGATAAACGACTGCGTGGTTTGTGCCAGCGCTTGCAGGAGCACCCCGACGATGCAACCGGGCTCGCGGCCTGGGCTCTGCCACTGGGCGTTTCGGAGAAAACCCTCAGCCGAGTGTTCCGACGCGAGACGGGCCTGACCTTCCGCGCCTGGCGTCAGCGCCTGCGTATGCTGAGTGCGCTACCGGCACTGGAGCGTGGCGACCGCGTGACCGATGTGGCGCTGGCGTGCGGTTACGAGTCGTTGTCAGCATTCATTGCGGCTTTCGGTCAGCAGTTCGGCAGATCACCCGGCGAGTGGCTGCGAGGCAACACCAAGGCCGTGGCAGTACCCTGAGCTAGCCGCCTAAACGCCACTCGCCCACCGCTCGATATTGGCCTTTATGGGACTCGAACAACGTGAAATGGCCGGCATTCAAATGAAAGTCCGGCGGCGCACTGCTTTCCGGGACGGCAGTACGGTAGTCGCGCATCAGTGTCAGGTGCGGCCGGAAATCCTTGGGCAACTCAGTGAAGCCCAACGGCAACATGGCTTCCCGCAGGGCATAGACCAGTTGACGCAGCAGCAGCGGCGTCTGCACGGAAGTCAGCAAGAGCACACGGGACTGACGCCACACCTCCAGGCGATCAAGTGGCACTGTCAAGTGCTGGCCTGCTCGCGCAACAGTCGCCGCCGCCGCACAGAGGGCAGGAACCTGCGTTACCGCAACGGCACCAAGAAATAACAACGTGACGTGGAAATTGTCGACCGGCACCGGGCGCCCGCTGTCCACGTGGAGAGCACCGCGCCATTGAGCAATGGCTCGACGTTGTGCCTGCGCACAAGGCAAGGCGAAAAACAGGCGCTTGACGGGTTCACCCGGCTCACGCGATTCGTTGCGCATACACGCCTCCCTCTCGGCAGAGCCCTGTAACTGGCTAGAAAAGCAGAACACCTGCGCGCGCAACACCCCTTTCAAGCCTACGCCTAAAGCTCAATTTACGAGTGAAAACCTTTCAGATTGAATACCAGTGGCCCACGCAAATGCTTGGTGCAGCGATTGGGCCAGCACATGGCACGGGCGTCACTCACCACATGATTGCCTGGTGCAGCCAGGCACCTCACCCCAAAATACTTGTACATAAAATTACTTATGTACAAGTATTTTGGTGCACAATGGTACGACAGTATCAAATTGCCTTCTGCGACTCTCACGCTACGCTTCTCTCTGGAACTCCCGGCATGTTCACACGTAAATCCACCCTTCTGAAAAACGCCTTGGATGCCTGCCAGCAGCGCCTGGCCGAGCGGGACGCCGAACACGACGCCCTGCGCGAGTCGATGGCAATCATCGAATTCAGCACTAGCGGTGAAATTATCGATGCGAACCCGTTGTTCCTCACCCTGATGGGGTACTCCCTGAGCGCCCTCATGGGCCGCCATCACCGCCTGTTCTGCACCAGTGAGTATGCCAACAGCCCGCAATACGCGGCACTCTGGCGCCGCCTGCAACAAGGCGAGCCTGTCAGTGGTGAGTTCCAGCGCCTGTCGAGCACGGGGCGAGCGGTCTGGCTGGAGGCCACTTACCTGCCGGTTCGAGGCGCCAATGGCCAGGTTGAAAAAGTCATCAAAGTGGCCTCCGACATCACCGAACGTACGCTGCGCAACCAGATGCACGCCAGCGTAATGGATGCGGTGAATCGCTCGATGGCAGTGATCGAGTTCGACCTGCAGGGCAAGGTGGTGAACGCCAACGATAACTTCCTGAACGCCATGGGATACCGCCTGGAAGAGATTCGTGGCAAACACCACAGCACCTTCTGCCTGCCCAGTGAAGTGCACGGCGCCGCCTATAAAGATTTCTGGCTAGGCCTGTGCCGAGGTGAACCGCGTTCGGGGCTGTTCCAGCGCGTAGCCAGGCAAGGCCGACACGTCTGGCTACAGGCTACCTATAACCCGCTCTACGACGTCGACGGCAAGTTGTACGGGGTCATGAAACTGGCGAGCGACATCAGCGAGAGAATCGAGCAGCGCCGGTCCGAGTCGCAGGCGGCGATGCTGGCCTTCGAAACCTCGCGTGAAACCAATGAGCACGCCAGTCAGGGCACGGCCGTGGTTGCCCAGGCGGTCAGCCGGGTACAGGACATTGCCGAGGAACTTCGGGAGGCCGCTGGCAACATCAATGCGCTGAGTCAGCTGTCCGAAGAAATTGGCAGCATTGTTGGCGCCATTCGCGCCATTGCCGAGCAAACCAACCTGTTGGCGCTCAATGCAGCCATCGAAGCGGCACGTGCCGGTGAACAAGGCCGCGGTTTTGCAGTGGTGGCCGACGAAGTACGCAACCTGGCGACACGCACCAGTACCTCCACCCTTGAAATCGGCGAGGTAGTGGCGCGCAGTCAGGCGCTTGCCCAGCAAGCAGTCAAAAGCATGCACGACAGCACCCTCAAGGCTGAACAAGGCCTGGCACTCGCAGAGGAAGCAGGCGCTGCCATGCAGGCGATTCACGTGGGTGCCAAACAGGTGGTCGAGGCCATTGGCCGCTTCTCGGATATCCTCGAGAGCGATCAGGGGGCGAAGGGGTACCCAGCCCTGAGTCAGCCAACCTGACTGAAATGTAATCACCTGCCCGATTGCGCTGTGGCATCGTAATGTCCATGGCGCCTGGCATCCGCAAAAATGCCTCCCGCCCTGAGATAACACGTTCTCTCCAATCGAGAGATTCTGACTGACGGGACACCACAGGCATGTCTTCCACGACCTCCAGACGCACCTTTGTCAAAGCCCTGGCCGCAGGCGGATTGCTGGCAGGCTGCGGCCTGTGGCGCACGCCAGTATGGGCGATTGCCAGCCCTGGCCAGCCGAATGTACTGACCGGCAACGACTTCGATCTGTCCATTGGTGAAATGGGCGTTAACTTCACCGGTACGCCACGTACCGCCATGACGATCAATGGCAGCCTGCCAGGGCCGCTACTGCGCTGGCGTGAAGGTGATACGGTCACCCTGCGAGTCAGGAACCGTCTGAAAGAAAACACCTCGATTCATTGGCACGGAATCATCCTGCCGGTGAACATGGACGGCGTACCCGGCCTGAGCTTCCACGGTATCGAGCCGGGTGGTGTGTATGTGTACCAGTTCAAGGTCAAACAGAACGGCACCTACTGGTACCACAGCCATTCCGGCTTTCAGGAACAGGTTGGTGTCTATGGGCCGCTGGTCATAGACGCGAAGGAACCCGAGCCATTCAGCTACGACCGCGACTATGTGGTGATGTTGTCGGACTGGACAGACGAAAACCCGACGCATGTCATGAAAAAGCTGAAGAAGCAGTCTGACTACTACAACTACCACAAGCGTACCGTCGGTGACTTCATTGATGATGTCGGCAAGAACGGCTGGGCCGCCACTGTAGCCGATCGAAAGATGTGGGCACAGATGAAGATGAACCCCACCGATCTTGCCGACATCAGTGCAGCCACCTATACCTACCTGCTCAATGGACACGCTCCCGACGCTAACTGGACCGGCCTGTTCAAACCGGGTGAGCGGCTACGGCTGCGGATTATCAACGGCTCGGCCATGAGCTACTTCGACCTGCGCATTCCCGGCCTGAAAATGACCGTCGTCGCAGCAGACGGCCAATACGTCACGCCGGTAAGTGTCGATGAGTTACGTATTGCCGTGGCCGAAACCTATGACGTGCTCGTCGAACCGACCCTGGAGGCCTATACCCTCTTTGCCCAATCAATGGACCGCACCGGCTTTGCCAGGGGCACACTCGCCGTACGCGAAGGGCTGAGCGCTCCTGTGCCAACGCTCGACCCACGGCCGCAGATCAGCATGAGCGACATGGGCATGGGCGGTATGGACCATGGGAGCATGGACCATGGCGATATGACCAACATGGACCAAGGGGCTATGCAGAGCATGGATGGAATGCAGAGCATGGACGGCCTGCAAACCATGGATGGCATGCAGAGCATGGACCATGGCCAGCCAGGCACAACGCCTGAGCACAGCATGCATGACATGAGCGCGATGAGTGGCATGGAGCACCACCCAGCCTCTGAAACCGATAATCCACTGGTAGACATGCAAACCATGGCCCCGGCCCCCAAGCTCAGTGATCCCGGCATGGGCCTGAGAAACAATGGCCGACGCGTACTGACCTACGCTGACCTGAAGAGCACCTTCCAGGACCCCGATGGCCGCGAACCGAGCCGCACGATCACCTTGCACCTGACCGGCCACATGGAGAAGTTCTCGTGGTCGTTCGACGGCATCAAGTTCGCCGATGCCGGGCCGATTCGGCTCAAGTACGGGGAGCGAATCCGTATTGTCCTGGTCAACGACACCATGATGACGCACCCGATACACCTGCACGGCATGTGGAGCGATCTGGAAGATGAAAACGGCAATTTCATGGTTCGCAAACATACGATAGACATGCCACCCGGCACCAAGCGCAGTTACCGCGTCACCGCCGATGCACTGGGTCGATGGGCCTATCACTGCCATCTCATGTACCACATGGAAATGGGCATGTTCCGCGAAGTACGGGTAGATGAGTAGGAGAACGGCATGAACATCGAAAAAACCGCGAAACCGTTGCGCGCAAGCCTCGTGGCTTTCAGCCTGGGGCTATTGCACCTCCCTGTGGCGGTGGCGCAGGAACAGTCGGTGCAAGGCATGGATCCTTCCCAGATGCAGGGTATGGATTACAGCCCTATGCAGGGCATGGCCCCAAGTCCAACGCAGGAAAGTCGCACACCGATTCCGGTGCTCACCGACGCTGATCGCGCAGCCGTCTTCGAGAGCGCGGGCGGCCATCAAATGCATGATGACGCGATCAACTCAAAGGTGCTGATCGATAAGCTCGAATGGCAGGACGCGGACAATGGCGCCGTACTCAATTGGGATGTGAACGGCTGGATTGGCACCGACCTGAACCGTTTGTGGGTACGCTCCGAAGGTGAGCGCAGCAACGGTGTCACCGAAAAGGCAGAACTGCAGGCGCTTTGGGCGCATGCCATCGGCCCTTGGTGGGACGTCGTCAGCGGGATACGTCAGGACTTCAAGCCAGGAGATCCCCAGACCTGGGCAGCACTGGGGGTGCAAGGCATGCCCCTGTATGACCTCGAAACGAGGGCAACCGCCTACGTGGGCGAGAACGGTCAAACGGCCGCTCGACTTGAAGGTGAGTACGACGTATTGCTCACCAACCGCCTGATCCTGCAGCCAACGGCTGAACTGAACCTCTACGGCAAAAACGACCCGCAACGGGCTACAGGCTCCGGATTGGCCAATACCGAGGTAGGCCTGAGGCTGCGCTATGAAATCCGTCGAGAGTTTGCACCTTACATTGGCGTTACCTGGAATCGTACGTATGGCAAGACCGCCGATTACGCCCTTGACGACGGTGAAGACCGCAGCGAGGCACGCTTGGTGATGGGCGTGCGCATGTGGTTCTGAACAGCGGCCCCCCCCTTGAAGCCCACCACACACTAACCCAACCACGGCCCAGGCCGTCAGGAGCCTTGCATGTCCCCTCTGAAAACACTCAGCGTCGCTGCCGCACTCAGCGCCGGTCTGTTCCTCAGCCTCAGCGCTCAAGCGCATCCCAAGCTGCTCTCCTCCAGCCCGGCAGAGGGCGCCACTGTCGCCTCACCGGCGAAAATCGAACTGCACTTTTCCGAGAACCTGGTGACGCAATTCTCAGGCGCGAAACTGATGATGACCGGCATGCAGGGTATGGCGCACGCCCCGATGGCCGTCAAAGCCGCGGTCAGTGGCAGCAGTGACCCGAAAGCCATGCTCATCACGCCGGCAGCGCCACTCAGTGCGGGCACCTACAAGGTCGAATGGCGAGCCGTATCTTCCGACACCCACCCTATTACCGGCGCTGTTACCTTCACGGTGAACTGAGAGCATGGATGACCTGCTCAACATCGCCTTGCGTCTAGTGCTCTGCATCGACCTGATGCTGCTCTTTGGGCTGGCAGCCTTTCGCCTGTACAGCCCTGCGACGCAGGTTGTGGCCGAAAGCTCGGCAGCGCGCTTCAGCGCACTGCTTGCCACTGGCGCCGTGTTGGGTGTGCTGTTGTCGGCCCTCGGCATACTGCAACTGACGAAAACGATGAGTGGCGCCTCAGATTTCACTGAACTGCACCCGCACATGCTGCAGATGGTACTGATGGAAACCGATGTCGGGCACATGTGGTGGCTGCGCATCGGCGCGCTAACCCTCGCGACCCTCGTAGCCCTCGGCGTAGGGCGCGACTCACCCGTGGGTCAGTGGCTGGTGATGCTGTGTGGCGCAGTGGCCCTGGCAACCCTGGCCTGGAGCGGACACGGTGCCATGGACGATGGCTACAGGCGCTACCTGCATTTCACCAGCGATATTGCGCACCTGCTGGCCGCAGGTGGCTGGCTGGGAGCATTGTTCGCCTTTGCCTGGTTGCTAAAGGCCAATCACCCCACAGCAAACCAGCAACTGCGGGCACTGGCCCAGGCGCTCAGGGGTTTTGAAGTCACAGGGACATTGATCGTGGTTGTGCTGGTGCTCACCGGCGTCGTCAACTACCTGCTGATCGTCGGGATGACGTTGGAACCGCTGACAAACAGCACATACGGTGGGTTGCTGTCGCTCAAACTCATACTGTTTGCTGGCATGCTGGTGTTTGCCGCACTGAATCGCTTCCAGTTGAGCCCACTGCTGGAAACCTCGCTACAAACCGGCCATTACCAAAGCGCTATCAACGCCTTGCGGCGCAGCATGGTCCTGGAGCTATCGGTAGCGGTGATCGTTCTTGGCCTGGTGGCCTGGCTGGGTACCCTTAGCCCGGAGGTGGAGCTGCCCAGCGGCTAGGCGGATCGGGGTTTGAGGTGGACGCCTCGATAGCATCCAGCGGATGGCCTACCCTACTCAGGTGCTCCCCGTGCAAGTGTGCTACCCATGCTAAAGGTCGAAAACCTGTACAAGTCCTTCACCACCGCCCAAGGCACACTGCCGGTTCTGCGGGGCGTAGACCTGCACCTGCCCAACGGGACGAGCATGGCCTTGATGGGCGAGTCCGGCAGCGGCAAGAGCACCCTGCTGCACCTGATCGCAGGCCTGGAACGGGCAGACAGCGGGCACATTCTGATCGATGGCACACCGCTTCAAGGGCGTCGGGAAGCGGAGCTGGCACGCTGGCGACGGCTCGGCATTGGCCTGGTATTCCAACAGTACAACTTGATCAGCAGCCTTGATGTGGCCGCGAACCTGACCTTTCAAGCGCGCCTGGCAGAGCGTCACGACCCCGCCTGGGCCACCTACCTGGCCGAACAACTGGGGCTGCGCCCCTTGCTTGAGCGTTACCCCGAACAACTTTCCGGTGGCCAACAGCAACGCCTGGCCATTGGCCGCGCGCTGGCAGCAAAGCCCTCGCTGATGCTGGCCGACGAACCGACGGGCAGCCTCGACGAAGCTAGCAGCGACACAGTACTCGAGCTGCTCCTGCGGCTGGTCGGTGAGGCCGGCAGCAGCCTGTTGATGGTCACCCACAGCCCACGCCTGGCTGCCCGACTGTCCCGGCAATGCTATCTGCACCTGGGCCGTGTCAAGCCCCAGGCGGTGTAATGAGCAGCCTGAGGATCAGCCTCCAGGCCCTGCTCAGCCACTGGCGGCGCCACCCGCTGCAGTGCTTCAGCATTTTCACCGGGCTCTGGCTGGCTACCGCACTGTGGGCCGGCGTACAGGCACTCAATACCCAGGCACGGGCCGACTACGCCCGGGCCAGCGCCGTACTCGGCGGCGTGGCGCAGGCATATTGGGCACCACGCCAAGGCCCGCACATCGGCCAAGCGGTCTATGTTGCGCTGCGCCGTGAGGGCTGGCCCGTTTCGCCGCTGCTCGAAGGCCGCCTGAACCTTGTGGGTGATGCCGCGCTTAACGTGCGGCTGATCGGCATCGAACCGCTAACCCTGCCCCAGGGGTCAGCCATCGCCGGGCAAGCCAACGAAGGACTCGACCTTGGCGGCTTCATTGGCCCGCCCGGGCAAGCCTGGGTCGGCCCAGACACCTTGCAACGCCTTGGCCTGAAACCGGGCGCCCAGGTGCAGACCGAAGATGGCCAATACCTGCCGCCCCTGCACGTGCAGGCGCAATTGGCCCCTGGGGTGATCGTTGTCGATATTGGCTACGCGCAAACACTGCTGAAAGCGCCAGGGCAGGTTTCACGGCTGCTGATGCCAGCGGCCTTCGCCGATAGCGCACCGCGCCTGCCGGCCAACCTGGCTGGCACGTTGCAACTGCACACTTCAAGCGACGCACAGGACTTGCAGCGCCTGACCGAGAGTTTCCATCTGAACCTCAGCGCCCTTGGCCTGCTGGCGTTCCTGGTCGGCCTGTTTATCGTGCACGCCGCCATTGGCCTGGCCCTGGAGCAACGCCGCAGCCTGTTACGCACCTTGCGCGCCTGCGGCGTAAGCCTGGCCGCACTGGTCAGCGCACTGGCACTTGAGCTTGGCCTGTTTGCCATGCTGGGCGGTCTGGCCGGCGTGCTCAGCGGTTACCTGCTGGCGGCCTTGCTGCTGGATGACGTTGCCGCCAGCCTGCGTGGCCTCTACGGTGTTCAGGTGGCCGGGCAACTGAGCCTGTCACCCACATGGTGGTTGACAGGCCTGACCATCAGCCTGCTCGGTGCGCTCTTGGCCGGAGCAAACAGCCTATTGCGCGCAGCACGCCTGCCACTGCTGGCCCTGGCACAACCACACGCCTGGCAGGCGGCACAACGCCTCTGGTTGCGCCGCCAAGTCCTGTTGGCCGTTGGCCTGGTGCTGCTGGCCTTGGCTTGCTGGCGGTTCGGTGACAGCCTGCGTATCGCCTTTGTGATGATCACCGGCTTGTTGCTGGCCGCCGCTCTGCTGCTGCCGGCCTTGCTCGACGCAGCGTTGCTGCTGCTCGCACGCTACTGTCAGCGGCCGCTGGCGCACTGGTTCATCGCCGACAGCCGCCAACAGCTACCGGCGCTGGCCCTTGCCCTGATGGCACTGCTGTTGGCCTTGAGCGCCAGTGTGGGCGTGGGCAGCATGACCGAAGGCTTTCGCAAGACCTTCATGAGCTGGCTCGACCAGCGTCTTGCAGCCGAGCTTTACCTGAGCCCACGCGATACTGCACAAGCGCAGGCGATCAATGACTGGCTGACTGCCCAGCCGCAGGTCGAAGCCGTGCTGCCGCGATGGCGCGTAGAACTGCGCCTGCAGGGTTGGCCCGCCCAGCTCTTTGGCATCAGCGATCACCCTTACTACCCGCAGCACTGGACGCTACTTGAGCAACAGGATGACGCCTGGCGACAACTGGCCACCGGCCAGGGCGTGATGCTCAGCGAACAACTGGCCCGCCACCTTCACCTGAGCCTGGGTGATCGCCTGTCACTGCCTGCCCCGGCTGCAGCGCCCAGCCTCAGGGTTGTCGGGGTGTATGCCGACTATGGCAACCCGAAGGGGCACCTGCTGGTCAGTGCCGATTGGTTACAACGCTACTGGCCCGAGGCGGATTTCTACGCCCTGAGCGTGCGCCTGGCCGCACAGCAGGTAGCGCCACTGATGGCGCAGCTGCAACAACAGTTTGCCCTGGACAGCAACCAGCTGACCGATCAGGCGTCCCTCAAACGCTGGTCCCGCGAGGTTTTCGAGCGCACTTTCGTCGCCACCGCTGCGCTGAACAGCCTGACCCTGACGGTCGCCGGAGTGGCGCTGTTCATCAGCCTGCTGACCCTTGGTCAGAGCCGCCTCGGGCAGTTGGCCCCGCTGTGGGCGCTGGGTGTCGAGCGGCGCACGCTGGCCTGGTTGAGCCTGGGGCAAACCTTGATGCTGGCCGGCCTGACGGTGTTGCTGGCAATCCCCTTGGGGCTGTTACTGGCCTGGTGCCTGGTTGCTGTGGTCAATGTGCAGGCCTTTGGCTGGCGGCTGCCGTTGCAGGTGTTTCCATCACAACTGCTGCAGTTGGTTGTACTGGGCCTGCTGACCAGCCTGTTGGCGGCCATCGGGCCGTTATGGCAACTGCTGCGTAGCCAACCGGCTGACCTGTTGAGGCAATTCGCCGATGAAGCGTAAGGTCCGGATCATCGCCTGTGCCCTGCTGCTGAGCGGGTGCGACAAGGCCCCGCCAGCGACTGAGGGCTTTGCCGGGCTTGGCCAGGCAACTGCGACCTACACACCGGTAGTGCGTGGACAAGCGCTGAGTTTTCCTGCTGACCACGGCGCCCATGCGGGCTACCGCATCGAGTGGTGGTACGTCACGGCCAATCTCACCGACGAGCAAGGACATGACTGGGGCGTGCAATGGACCCTGTTCCGCTCCGCCTTGCGCCCAGGTGCCGAGGTAGCCGGCTGGTCCAGCCCGACCGTGTGGCTGGGGCACGCCGCGCTGAGCAGCGCGTCCAGCCATCAGTTCAGCCAGACCCTTGCCCGTGGCGGCATCGGCCAGGCGGGTGTCGACGCGTACCCCTTCCGTGCCTGGATCGACGACTGGTCACTGGCCAGCACGGCAGGCCAAGGGCTTGACCAGTTGCAGATGCGCGCTACCGGCAACGGCTTCAGCTATCGCCTGCAACTGATCAGCCAAGGGCCGCTGGTGCTGCATGGCGACCGCGGCTACAGCGAAAAGTCTGGCCAGGGCCAAGCGTCGTACTACTACAGCCAACCGTTTTATCAGGTCAGTGGCGAGGTTGAGCGCCATGGCCAACGCTACCCGGTCACGGGACGCGCCTGGCTCGACCGGGAATGGAGCAGCCAGCCGCTGAGCAACACACAACAGGGGTGGGACTGGTTCTCCCTGCACCTGGAAAACGGCGCCAAGCTGATGCTGTTCCAGGTGCGCCAACGCGACGGCCAGCCCTATCGAGCAGGTACCTGGATCAGCCCCGACGGCCACGCCGAGCCGTTGCGAAGCGAGCAAATCCAGCTCGACCCGCAAGCCTGGACGCGCCAGGACAACGGCAAGCAGCTCCCCACTCGCTGGCGCTTGCAAGTCGCCACGCACAACCTGGACGTACAGGTCGCGGCCCTGCAACCCCATGCCTGGATGGGTACTACCGTTGCCTACTGGGAAGGCCCGGTGCAACTGCTGGGCAGCAATACCGGGCGTGGTTACCTGGAGATGACCGGCTACTGACGACGCTCAGGCAATCTCGAACAAACCGTTACGGATGGGCCCGACCTCCAGGCGCGCACGCACATCATCATCGATGCGCGGATCATCCGGCCGGTACAAGCGGACCTGACGGTAAGCATTGATCCGGTTGATTTCCGGCCCCAGGTACTCCCACACCACTCGGGTGCAGGTCGGGGTGCGCCGGTCACCACTGGAGACTCCGGTCTTCAGCCCATTGAGGCGGGTGATGCGGCTCTTGAAGCTGGGGATGAGGATGGTCTGGCTCATCTCGTTGACCGTCAACGACTCGTAGTCGACCAGAAACAGGCGATCCTGCAGTTGGAACGCTGCCCCCAGGTAGCGGCAACGCACCCAGTCTTCGGCCTGTACGTCGATGCTGCTGGTGCGTTCCTGACGCTCCTGGCGTTCGAACAGGAAGGTGCCCCGCTCTTCACGCAAGTGCACCAGTGACAGCAGGATCGAGCCCGGCACCGACATGCAGTTGGAGTACTCGAAGTAGTAACCGCAGTAACGCGACAAGTTACCGCCGTGATCACGCAAAGGACGCAGCAACTCGACCAGCGGGTCCTCCTGACCGGCGCCAGGCAGTACGGTAACGCGCGCGCCGATGAGACGGGCGAACTGCTCTGGCGGCAAACCCAGCTCGTAATCCTCGACACCGAAAAAGTCGCCGATGCGCTTGAGGTTGTAAGGCGTCGGTTGGCTCTGGCCGCTGAGGTACTTGTTGAACTGTCCACGGTTGATCGACAGCTGGCGGCAAACCTCCGAGATAGAGCGGTAGTGGCTGCAAGCCAGTTTGAGGTTTACGCCCAGGTTTTCACTCATTGATGCACTTCCGATTGATGCTAGCGGCGCCAGTTTAGCATCAAGTCGCATCATTTCAGATCAACCCGCGAAATTGTAACCAGGCTTTTCTTGGCCAACCATGCGCGCCATGCCTGCACCGCACTGTTGCGGTCGTTTGTCTTTCACTTAAACAATAAGAATCGAGGTCTCTTCATGCTCGAAGCGCTCAACGATTTCCTTTCGGGGAAACTCCTCATCGTGCTGATCGTCGGACTGGGTAGCTACTTCACCTTGCGCTCTCGTTTCGTCCAGTTCCGTCATTTCGGCCACATGTTCAGTGTGTTCAAGGAATCGCTGCGCGGCCAGGCAGGCCAACTGAGTTCGTTCCAGGCCCTGATGCTGAGCCTTGCCGGCCGTGTCGGTGCCGGGAACATCGCCGGTGTCGGCATTGCCGTTACCCTCGGCGGCCCAGGCGCGGTGTTCTGGATGTGGGTTACTGCACTGGTCGGTATGTCCAGCAGCTTTTTTGAATGCACCCTGGCCCAGGTCTACAAACGCAGCGACGGAGACGGCCTGTACCGTGGCGGCCCGGCGTACTACATCCAGCATGGTCTGAAACTGCGCTGGATGGCAGTGGTGTTTGCCGTGTTGCTGCTGGTGACCTATGGCTTCACCTTCAACGGCCTGCAGTCCTATACCGTTACCCACTCGCTGCAAAACGCGTTTGGCTTTGAACCACAGCAGACCGGCTTTGCCCTGGCAGCCTTGCTCTGCGTGGTGTTCATCGGCGGCATCAAACGTATCGCCTCGGTGTCCGACCTGCTGGTACCGGTCAAGACCCTGGCCTACATCGGTGTCACCCTGTACGTGATCATCACCCAGATCGAGCACGTGCCGGCCATGCTGGAAACCATCATCAAGAGCGCCTTTGGCCTCGACCCGGCATTCGGCGGCCTGCTGGGCAGCGCCATCGTCATGGGCGTGAAGCGCGGGGTTTTCGCCAACGAAGCGGGCCTGGGCAGTGCGCCTAACGTCGCCGCTGTTGCCGCGGTGCGCCACCCAGCCGCACAAGGCGTGGTACAAGCCTTCAGCGTGTTCCTCGACACCTTCGTGATCTGCACCTGCACCGCCCTGCTGATCCTGCTGTCGGGTTTCTACACACCCGGTTTTGAAGGTGACGGAATTGCCCTGACCCAGAACTCGCTGGCTGCGGTAGTCGGTGACTGGGGGCGTCTGTTCGTCAGCGTTGCGCTGTCGCTGTTCGTCTTCACCTGCATCCTCTACAACTACTACCTGGGCGAAACCAGCCTGCAGTTCCTCAGCCGCAACCGCATGGTGCTGATGGCCTACCGTGGCCTGGTGGTACTGCTGATCCTGTGGGGGTCGGTGCAAGACCTCTCCACCGTCTTCGCCTTTGCCGACATCACCATGACCTGCCTGGCCTTCGTCAACCTGGCCGCCCTGACCATGCTGTTCAAGGTCGGCCTGCGGGTCATGCGCGACTATGACGAGCAGCGCCGTGCTGGTATCGCACAACCGGTGTTCGACGCCGCACGCTTCGCCGACCTCGACCTGGACCCGCAAGCCTGGCCCGTCGGCCAACACGCCGAAAGCCCGGCGCACGCTGAACCCCAACTGGCACCGGCGCAACGCTGAGTGACCACCTGAAGGCCGCCCTATGCCGGGGCGGCCTTCCCTGCCACCGCTCCCGCGATCTTTCACACCGCATTTTCCATCTGCCTGGACGCTTCCCATGCGCGCAGTAAAGAACCTTCTTGTCCTCTATACCGGCGGCACCATCGG
>NZ_MBPN01000111.1 GCF_001695625.1 Pseudomonas defluvii | reverse complement strand
AGTGCATGCATGCTGCGTTTCCTTACATTGAGCCAGCGACACAAGGGCAAAAAAAAAGACCCTGTCCATCGCTGACGGGGCCTCTAGGGTTCGTACGCTTACTGGCTCACGACACCACTCACGCCCCGCCTCTGGCGGTCGTGGTAGTGGTTGTCGAGGTAACACGTGATTGACTCATAACGTTGACCCTATCGACTCCCGACGTGGCTGGCAAGTGACCGTGAAGTTCTGTGGATGAAATCGACAGCGTGCAGCCTCGCTATTCATCATTTCGACAAAATATTACCTACCCACCAATATGATCTATAACCAATAACACGGCGGCTTTGAGTCGGAATCTGGGCGACCTGCGGCCCCATGAAGGCCCAGCGCTACTTGCGCAACAACTGTACGGCCGAGGTGCTCAACGGCACGTGGCAGACATCGACGGTCACATCGCCGCCTAAGGCGCCTTACCTATCCGCCTGGCGTGCTCTGTGTAGTGCCTGGGGAAGTAGGGTGCGGAGTATTGTTGAAACAGGACGGTGGACGCACTCGCGCTTACGGCTACGTGCTCAAGACTTGACGCTAGACACGCTATCCACCCTCAAGGAGCCATCCCGATGAGTCAATCGCAAACGCGCTTACCCACCGACATGGTTCAACGCTTCCCCGTCCTGATCGTGATCAATGCCAAGGGGCACGACGACAGCATCATCGTGCGCAGCGCCCACGCCATTGCTGATGCGCTGCATGAACATGAGCTCGGGGTGGAGCTGGTGGGGTCGCTCGATGAGGCAGAGATCGCCATCAGTGCCAACTCGGCTTATAGCTGCGCAATTATCGGCTGGGGGCTATGCGAAGCTGCACCTGAGCAGGCACTGCAACTTATTCGCCTGATCCGGCGACGCACCGCACAGTTGCCGATCATGCTGGGCCTGAGCCAAGCGACCCAAGGCCAGATTCCTCTAACATTCGTCGAGCACATCGACGGGATTATCTGGCAACCTGAAGACAGCCCTCAATTCATCGCCGGACGCATCGAAACGGCTGCCCGTCGCTACCTCGACAGCATTCTGCCGCCGTTCTTCGGTGCTCTGGTCAATTTTGCCGGCACCCATGAGTACTCCTGGCATACCCCGGGCCATACCGGCGGCACGGCGTTCATGAAGACCGCCGTCGGACGTAGCTTTCTCGAATTCTATGGCGAGCAAATGCTGCGTTCAGACCTCAGCGTCTCGGTTGGCGAGCTAGGCTCGCTCAACGACCATTCCGGCCCGGTGGACGAAGCAGAAAAATACGCCGCGCGGGTGTTTGGTGCCGACTACACCTTCTTCTCGATGGGCGGCAGTTCAGCGAGCAACCAGATGGTCTTGCACTCTGCCGTGACCGACGGCGATGCAGTACTGGTCGACCGTAATTGCCATAAATCGCTGAACTATGCGCTGAACATGTCCGGTGCGGTACCGCTGTACTTGCGCCCACGCCGTAATGCACGCGGCCTGATCGGCCCTGTACCGCGCAGCGAACTGACACCGGCAGCCGTGGCCCAGAAACTCGCCGACAGCCCCTTGGCAACCCACAAGCAGGCACGCCCGGTATTGGCCGTGCTGACCAACTCGACCTACGACGGCCTGTGCTACAACGTGCAGGTCACCACCCGAGAGCTGAGCCAGAGTGTCGACCGCATCCACTACGATGAAGCCTGGTTCGCCTACGCGCGTTTCAACACACTCTATGAAGGGCGCTATGGCATGCACCGTGGCGAGCGCCATGCCGATGATGCGACAGTCACCGTCACCCACTCGACCCACAAACTGCTGGCCGCGCTGTCACAGGCGTCGATGATCCACATCCGCTCAGGCAAGGTGCCGGTGAAGCCGGCACTGTTCAACGAAGCCTTCATGATGCACACCTCGACGTCGCCGCAATACAGCATTATCGCGTCGATCGATGTCTCGTCGAAGATGATGGACGATGCCGGCGAGTACCTCACCGACGAATCGATCAGCGAGGCCATTGCCTTCCGCCAGGCCATGGTGCGCCTGAGCAACGAACTGCGTGAGCGCGACCCCAGCGACTGGTGGTTTGGCGTCTGGCAACCGGATGAGGTCAACGGCGTGCCCTTTGCCGAGATCGCCCCCCATGCGCTGCACCGAGGCGATGCCTGGGTGCTCAAACCAACGGCCAGTTGGCACGGGTTCGGCGACCTGGGTGACGACTACTGCATGCTTGACCCGATCAAGGTCACGGTGCTTACACCCGGCCAGACACTCGAAGGCACAATGGAGCCCAGCGGTATCCCGGCCCCCTTGGTCTCGACCTTCCTCGCCAGTCGTGGAACCGTGGTGGAAAAGACGGAACCGTACTCGATACTGCTGCTGTTCAGCATCGGCGTGACCAAAGGTAAATGGGGCACGTTGGTCGCTGGCCTGATGGAATTCAAGAGGCACTACGACAACAATTCGCCGCTGGAACAGGTACTGCCCGACCTGGTCGCCAGCCATGGTGATCGCTATCGCGACATGGGCCTGAAGGACCTTGCCGAGCAGATGCACCAGGACATGCTTGCCTCGAAAATGCTGCACAACATGGATGCTGCCTACACCCTGCTACCTGACCCGGTCGCCTCCCCCCGCGCCACCTACGCCAGGCTGGTTCGTGGCGAAATAGAGCAGATTGCCGTACGCGACATGCTTGATCGAACGGTCGCGGTGCAGATCGTTCCCTATCCACCGGGCATCCCGCTGATGATGCCGGGAGAGAAAGCCGGTGCCGACAAAAAGGCCGTCGTCGATTACTTGTTGGCAATGGAGCTGTTCGATGGTCACTTTCCGGGTTTCGAGCATGACAACCATGGCATCGAAATCGAGCGTGATGGCCAGGGGCGGCCAACCTACAAGGTGTATGTGGTCAAACAATAGTGTTTAGCCCCCTCCCCTGCGGCTTGCAGTAAACCGCCGGAATCAGGGTCAGTGCTTTTGAGAGCGTAAGGAGTTTTCAGATGGCTGATTCAAGCAAGAAAATGAGCCTCGTGGGGCTGACCACTCTGGTAACGGTCAACATGATGGGCTCCGGCATCATCATGCTGCCCACAAGCATGGCCCAACTCGGCGCAGTATCACTGTTGTCATGGCTAGTGACCGCCGTTGGGTCCATGGCCATCGCCTACTGCTTTTCCCAATGTGGCATTTTCTGCGCACGATCAGGCGGATTGTCTGCCTATACCGAAGAGGCGCACGCAAAGTCCGGGTTCTTCCTCTGTTCGTACCTGTACTTCCTGTCGCTGGCCATCGCCAACGTCGCCGTCGCCATTTCCGCAGTGGGTTACATGACCTCATTCGTACCCTGGCTGGGCAGCGGCGCCATTCCGTTGTTCATCGGTACCGTGGGCCTGCTCTGGTTGACCACCCTGGCCAACTTTGGCGGGCCCAGCATCACCGGCAAGATCGGTGCAGTCACCGTCTGGGGCGTGATCATCCCGGTGGCAGGCCTGTGCATCATCGGCTGGTTCTGGTTCAAGCCTGACGTGCTGGCTGCGGCCTGGAACCCTAACAGCCTGCCGATCTCCGAGGCAGTGAGCAAAGCCATTCCCTTGACCCTGTGGGCATTTCTGGGCATGGAGTCGGCCGCGCAGGCCTCCGATGCGGTAGAAGACCCCAAACGCACAGTACCGCTGGCCTGCCTGTTCGGCACACTGGGGGCTGCGGTGGTGTATGTGCTGTCGACTACCGTCATCCAGGGCATCATCCCCAACGCTGAACTGGCCAACGCGTCAGCGCCTTTCGCACTCGTCTATGCGCACATTTTCAACCCAGCGGTCGGCAACATCATCATGGCGCTGGCAGTGATGGCGTGCGTGGGCTCGCTATTGGGGTGGCAGTTCACCCTGGCGCAAACGGCCAAGATGACCGCCGACCAGAGCATGTTCCCGAAACTGTTCAGCAAGGTCAGTGCACGGAATGCACCGATCATCGGCATGATCGTCTGCGGCGTACTGCAGACCCTCATGGCCCTGTCGACCATTTCGCCCAATGCCAGTGCCCAGTTCAGCAAACTGGTCAACCTGGCGGCAGTGACCAACCTGATTCCCTACGTGACAGCGCTCACCGGGCTGCTGGTCATGATGTACAAGGCCAAGGCTTCATCAGCAGTCAACACACGCAATACCGCTGTGCTGCTGGTTGCAGTGGCCTATTCGTTGTATGCCCTCTATGCCTGCGGGAGAGACGCCGTGTTCGGTGGCACTCTGGTGCTGGCCGTCGGTTACCTGCTCTACGGCTTCCTCGCCAAACGTTTTGTCAATGAGCCTCAAACCGCCCAGGCCAGGGCCGGCAATCCTTAGGCGTTGCTGTCAGGACTGCAAAGACATCTGAACACGGGGAACAGGATATGAACGTACAGTTGACCAAACCCGCAAGCCTGCTGATGACCTGCCTGCTTGCGCTGATGCCGGTCGTGGCCAGCGCAAACACCCTGGAGCGCGTTCGCGCCAACAACACCTTTAACCTGGGCTACCTGCCAGACTACGCACCGTTCAGCAGCATGGAGGGCGACAAGGTCGGCGGTTACGCCATCGACCTATGCCTGAAAATCGCCGACAAGGTCAAGGCCGAACTGGGGCTGACCTCGCTGCAAGTGCACTACCAGCCCATCAACATCTCCGAGGCCACCAGCGCCGTCGGCTCGGGCAAGATCGACATCCTCTGTACGCCAACACCGGCGACACTGGAACGGCGCAAAACCGTGAGCTACTCAATACCGGTCTACACGGCCGGGCTTTCCGTCGTCGTGCGTGACAACGCCAATGAGGCGTTACTCAATGTGCTCAATGGCAAGGTGGCCCACAGCGGGCCGACCTGGCGCGCGACCGTCAACCGTGGTCTCGCCAACCAGACCTTCGTCACCACCGGTGGCGGTGTCTCCGAGGCATGGATCCGCGAGAGAATGCGCTTGCTCGGCGTAGTTGCCACGCTGATCACGGTCAAGGACAACGAAGAAGGGATAAAACTGGTCGCCGATGGCAAGGCCGATGCATTCTTCTCTGAACGGATGTCGCTCAAAACCCATGTCGCCGCCGATTACCCGAGCACAAAGCTGAAGATACTGGACCGTATCTTTGAATTCGCCCCCGTCTCATTGATGGTGGAGCGCGGCGATGAAAACTTCCGCTTGCTGGTCGATACCACACTCAGCGAGATGTACCGTTCCGGCGAAATCGAACAGGCCTACGACAAGTACCTGGGAGGCGCAGGCGAGACGGCCAAAAAACTCTTCAAGGTGTATGCCCAACCCTAGAACCGGAGACTCACAGTAGCGGAGCAGCTCAACGTGCCAGTACCCAGGGAGTCTGACCATGAACCTACTCCCAGCGATGGCCGCGGGCCTGTTGCTCACGTTGGGCCTGTGCCGCCCAACGCTGGTCAGCGCCGAGGACTGGCAACTGGCCGCGAACGAGGACGGCATCCAGGTCTACCTGAGCAACGTGCCGGGCTCTCCCTACCAGCGCTTTCGTGGCGTAGCGCTGATCAAGGCCAGCGTGGCCACCCTCAGCGACCTGCAGGAAAACCTGCGGGTCGCCTGCAAATGGCTATACGCCTGCGCAGACATGCGCCTGTTGAAAGTCGAAGGCGATGACACCTGGGTCTACCTCACCACCGCCCTGCCATGGCCGGCCAATACCCGCGACATCGTACTCAAGGTACACACTGAGCGTACCGACGACGGCGCAGTCATACGCCACCTCAGCGCCGTGCCTGGCATGGTGCCTGGGGTACCGGGCCAGACCCGGGTGCGCAAGCTGAGTGGCCTATGGCAAATGGTGCCCAAAAGCGACAGTGAAACGGAGGTGACCTACCAACTGCAGGCCGACCCTGCAGGGGATATTCCTTCATGGCTGGCCAATCAGTACCTCATCGACGCCCCGATGATTACCCTGAGAACACTGCGAGCTGTCGCCGAAAGGCAAGGCCTCCACCCGGCCTCGACCGACAGCAGCGAACCTCGCAACTGAGCACCGTCAGCCTATAGCCAGTACTTCGGATAACTGGAACGGCAACGGGCGTTATTCAAGCACCAGGCAACGGCAACGATCACGATTGAGCCGGCCAATACCGGCGTGAGCAGAAAACTGAAAGGCGCACCGGCCGCCAACACCACCAATGGGTTCCCGCCTGCCGGAGCATGCAATGTGCGCGTGTGTTGCATCGCTACCAGCGCCAGGCCCACGGCCAGCGCACCGGCCCACCACGAACTCCCCAGCGTGTGCAGTATCAGCAACCCGACAAGTGTCGATACCAGGTGCCCGCCGATGATGCTGCGCGGCTGGGCCAAGGGTGACTCCGGCAACCCGAAGGCGAGTACACAGCTTGCACCAAAGGACGCCATCAACCAGGGAGCTCCAGACACATGGCTAAGCCAGCCTGTGGCGCCAATCGCGATAACCGCACCAATGAATGACAACAGGCTGAAATGCAGCGAAGGCGCGGGGGGCGCACTCGATTTGAGGATGGGGCCGATGGGCATCGTAGCAACTCCAGAAAGGCTTGAGATCGTGCAAAAGATACCGATCGGTATACATGCATGTCAACCGATCGGTGTACACTGTGCCCAGTACCCCAGGAGGCCAGAACACATGAGCACATCCCAGACCATCACCGCGTCGGCCTTGCGCTTGTTTTACCGCCAGGGCTACCACGCCTCCGGCGTAGAGCAACTGAGCCAGGTGGCCGGGGTCACCAAGAAAACGCTGTATCGGCATTTCCCGAGCAAAGAACACCTGATCGACGCCGCGCTACAGCTTCGCCATACCGAATTCATGGCGCAGATGAAGGCAGCGCTAGAGGCAGCGCCTGGCCCGCTGCGACCACTGGCCTACATCGACTTCATTGCCGCTTGGGCGCAAGGGCCAGACTTTTTTGGCTGTGCCTTTATCAACGCCGCTGCTGAATACAGTGACCAGCGCGAAACACCTCACCAACTGGCAAAGCAACATAAGCAACAGGTGCTCGCCTACCTGGAAACGATCTGTACCGAGGCACAGCTCAAGCAACCGTCTGTGGCTGCGATGCAGCTTTTCGTGATCGGTGAGGGGCTGATCGTCACGTGCCAGGTCAATGGGGCTTCGACGGTATTCATCGAGGCTGCACGAGAGATGGTTGCGGGGATGCAAATGCCTGCCAATCCTCTATGAAGCGCGCCATAAGCTAGAGGGCTTTTCAGGTGTTCCATGAGCGAGTACGTTGCCAAGCCTGCTACAGATGCGGTTATTCGAGGTTTGCCAGCCCATGGAACACAAGACCCTACGCGACGCTTTTGCCGGCCTGACCGTATTTTTTGCGGTGGCGCGGGAACGGAGCTTCACCAAGGCAGCCGCACGCCTGGGCCTGTCCCAGACCGCCGTCAGCCACGCCGTGCGTACGCTGGAGGCGCGCCTGGGTGTGGTCACTATTGATCGCGGCACTGCGTCTGGAGTGAAGCGCCCCACCCTGCCGGTTTGATTAATCAATTTCTTGCATAGGTACATGCGCTTTATGCGGGTTACCTGCTAGTCGAGCAGCACCTAGAGTAGGCCACTTCGTCCCCTTGGGGACTTGTCGCATACGAAGGAGAGCCCTCATCGCTGGATGGGGGCTGGCCTCACGCACAAGTGCCTTCAAAGCCTTGCCCTTGCAGGAGCACCATGAAAACCCTACCCACCTCGCTCGCCAACGCCCAACCCGAGGGCACCGCGGCCTGGGGCGCTGTAATGGCGATGGCGCTCGCCGCCTTCGCCTTGGTCGCCTCCGAGTTCATGCCGGTCAGCCTGCTGACCCCGATCGCCACTGAGCTGCTGGTCAGCGAGGGCCAGGCCGGCCAGGCCATCGCCGTTTCCGGTGCGTTCGCCTTGCTGACCAGCTTGTGCATCGCCTCGTTGGCCGGACACCTTGACCGCAAGCGAGTGCTGGCCTCAATGGCGCTGTTGATGATCCTGTCCGGTACCGTCATTGCCTTCGCCCCCAATTACCTGACCTTTATTTTCGGCAGAGCGCTGATCGGTGTGGCCATTGGTGGTTTCTGGTCCATGTCCGCCGCCACAGCCATGCGCCTGGTACCAGCGTCGCAGGTGCCCAAGGCCCTGGCGATCCTCACTGGCGGCAACGCACTGGCTACCGTAGTGCCGGGTTCATCGGTACCGCGCTGATCGGCACCTTTCTCAAGACATTCAGGAGCAAAGGCCGTAGCGGTTCTGCTCGGTGACATGCCATGGGTCGACGCGCAGACGCTGAAGCAACTGCGCACTTTGTCCAGCACCGACCATATCGTCCTGCCCTTCCATCAAGGACAGCGGGGGCATCCCGTGGTGTTTGGTCGGCGCTTTTGGCAAGCGCTTGCTCATCTGCAAGGCGATCAGGGCGGCAGACACGTCATCCTCGACAATACAGATGCCTGTATTCCGGTAGAGGTTGACGATTCAGGTGTCCTGCTGGATATCGACTCCCCTACCGACATCCTCGGCGATCAGCACGTTAAGTAGCTGTTGGCACGCTCGGTGCGCGCTCACCCGACAAGGCCCAAACTGCCGAATGGCTATGCAAGCCGTCCCCACATTTGGAGCAGCCCTATGCCGTGGGCAAGACCGAAGCCGGTACAGACAGCCGAACTGATAACAATGAATCGAGTACTCCTGCCGGTATTGATCAGGAAGAAAGGCCCCACTACACCGCGCAGCAAGTAGATGAGTGTTACAGCGCTGAGTACTGGGCGTAGCAGCGGTAATGGCTCAATCACCTGTGCACCAGACAAGGCATAGAACGCCCAAATCACCAGCACCACCGCGATTCCGAGCGTTACGACTGCCGGAAAAACCCTCCCCGCCTCGGCGGCCCGAACAAAGCGGTCGCCCGCGCCGAAAAGCCGGTATCCCGCTGGCCCCGCAACAATCACCCCCACATGCGAGACAGCCGCCAGCACACTCAGTACTGCACCGACGATAAGTGCCAGGTTGTATTCATCCATCATGCGTTATATCCCTTCCTTGAAAAACGGTTAGCAGCGGTCAGTGCCAAACAAATCCAGATGCGCTACAACAATACATAGCACTTCAGGGCCTGACAGGAAGCAAATGTGGATGAAACACAAACGCTGCGTCGTCGGGCTGGTTCGATTCGCATCCGCCTCGCTCGTCATAGTAGCCCCCGGCGCAGTCGCAGAGGATCTCGAACCCAGGTCTTACGCCAATACGCCGGTCGGTATCAATTTCCTGCTGATGGGCTACAGCGATCTCCATGGCAGCGTGACGGCCAACCCCTCAGTTCCGCTCCAGGATGCCAAGCTCAACATCAAGACAGTCGTGTTTGCCTTTGCCAGGTCCCTCGACGTCTGGGGCCGCTCGGGGAAGTTCGACATCGTCGTGCCTGAGGCAAAACTGAGCGGCTCTGCCCTGTTCAACGGTGAACCCAGGGAGCGCAATGTCACGGGTTTGATCGATCCAAGATTCCGCTTCTCGGTCAACCTGTATGGCGCCCCGGCGATGTCCCTGGCTGAATTCCCCCGCTATCAACAAGATGTCATTATCGGCGCCAGCCTGGCGATCACAGTGCCTCTGGGGCAATACGACGCGAACAAACTGGTGAACCTGGGCAACAACCGCTGGTCGTTCAAACCCGAGCTTGGGATTTCCAAACGCCTGGGACCAGTGACCCTGGAGTTATCCGGCGCGGGCACCTTTTACACCGACAATAACGAGTTCCTCGGCGACCACACGCTGTCACAGAACCCGATCTACCAAGTACAAGGGCATCTTATCTATGCCTTTAGCAATGGTGTTTGGGCGTCGCTGGATACAACCTATTTCGCGGGCGGGAGTAGCTCAGTCGATGGGGTCGGCAACCATGACTTTCAGGAAAATACACGCTACGGATGCACCCTCACGCTGCCATTGAACCGCAAACATTCGCTAAAGCTGAACGCGAGTAATGGCGGGCATACCCGTACGGGCAGCGAATACGATGCCATTGGCATCGTCTGGCAGTACCGCTTCGGCGGAGGGCTCTGACCCTCAGGACATGCACGCTTTGCCTTCACAGGGTCGCCTGGCATGTGTCTCTTCAATCAGGGACAACTCAGTCAAAATCGAGCGTCACCTGATCTGATTCGACGGATAAAGGCCGGCAAGCCGCGCGATGACAACACCGACGTAAAAGACGCCTGAAAATTCTTCGACCATCACCAGTGAGCGGGCGTGGTCGGTCAACGGGATGACATCACCATAGCCGGTGGTCGTGAGCGTCGTGAGGCTGAAATAGATCAGCTTGAAGAACGAGCCGGGCTGCATGAAGTCGAGTTGGTCGGGGCCGAAGGAACCCGCGCTGGATACCTCGACCAGGCCATAGACGAAGGACCAGACGAAGGCCAGCATGATGTAACCTGCAAGCGCCCCATGCAGCTTGTCGGCTGTAATGGGCCCGCGCTTGAGAATGTAGCGGAGCACGCCGCTAAACGAGACGGCAAGCGACGCCGCATAACATACGGCGGCAAAGACAAGAGTCGTGACACTCTCAGCCCACAACGCCGTCCATTGAAGGCCAACCCCAAGCAACGCCAGGCCCAGCTTGAGGATCAACCCCCACCGAGTCTGCCGAGTGGCAGAGGCGCCCACCAGCAGCACGATTGAAAACAGAATGCCGAGCAACGTGCGGGCCAGTATCCCCTCCTCGAGAAAAGGAAACAGGAGGATCAATCCAAGCAACAGCAACAACAGGTAGGTGCAGGGGCCCCGCCCTATTACCATCTGGGCCAGATCCTCTTCGGATTCGGTTTTGTCTTGCAGATTTGCCATACCGGTATCCCATAGACGGAAATAACGCTAGCGACCTGACGTTGCACGGCTGAAACCGGACCTGGCTAGACAAGGGTCGGCAGTGAGATTCTAGTCGCGAATGCCGGTGAGAGCGCATCGCTGATCGGTCGTAGGGGCAAATAGCCAGGGGCCATCCAGCAGATCACTCCGTGTTCGTCTCGTATCAAGGCAGTTTCGGCGCCCAATGGACGCCATTGATATGTGCGCCACCATCGACAAACAGGGTATTGCCGGTGAGATAGCGACTGTCGTCGCTGGCGAGAAAAAGTGCCACAGGGGCAATATCGGTCAGCGGATCACCTATTCGCCCCATGGGATTGGCGTTGGCCATTGCTGCCGCATTTTCAGGATTGCTGCGCGCAAAGCGTTGATAGGCATCGCTGGCGGCCCCAGGACAGATGACGTTGCAACACACTTGATACTCAGCCCACTCTCGTGCGGCTGTACGGGTCAGCGTACGCAGCGCCTCCTTGCCCGCATTGTAATCAGCGCTATACATGTGTGCATTGACGCCGTTGAGCGAGCACAGATTGATGACACGCCCCGCTCCCAAACGCCGGAACTCCGGTAGCGAGGCCTGCATGGCCCAAAACGCCGCCATCAATGCCATGTCAAAGGCACCACGCATATTTTCGTCAGTCTGCTCCTCTAAACGAGCAAACCCCGAACCACGCCAGGCATTATTGACCAGGATATCCAGACGGCCAAATTGGCTGACAGCCTGGGCCACCATCGCGTGCACCTGCGCTTTGTCGGTCACATCCACCTGCATGAAGCTCACCCGCCCCTGAAGCTCGGCTGCCAGGTAGTCGATAACCTCATCGCCCGCCGCAACGTCGATATCAGCCATCAGCACTGAAGCACCCGCGCGGGCATAAGCCTCTGTTATTCCGCGGCCAATTCCTGCGGCGCCACCGGTGACGATAGCGACTCGGCCCTCAAGTATTCCCATGTTTGCTCCGTTGATGGCATTTCCCTGCAATGGCCAGGGGGACGAATACACGAAGGCACTCTGAGCTGTTGCAATGCTCGCCACATCGTCTGTTCGAACGATGGGGTGAACGCTGGGAAATGCGGACTTACCGCGCATACCCGCAGGGAAATGCTCGATTTCCGTTGGACGGTTTTCAGACACCTTGTGCACGTCGGGATGAAGCATGAACGGCATACGTTAGGTGGGGTTCGACCCGAAGCGGCCTTTCCCGGAGGTCAGCTCACGGTCAGCAACAGTCGCTGAGTAAATTTCCACGACTGACTGCTTCAGGCTAAAGTGACTTACTGATACGGTTCTGAGGGCTATTGCGTATGTCCGATGCAAGCGAGTTCGTTAATGACAGTGAGGTATACAGAACCTTGCTGGAGTCGACCAAGGCGATTCCTTGGAAGATTGATTGGGCCTCGATGAAATTCGCCTATATCGGCCCTCAGATCGAAGCATTGCTGGGCTGGAGCCCTGAAAGTTGGGTGAGCGTGGAAGACTGGGCTATGCGCATGCATCCAGAAGATCGCGAATATGTGGTGAATTTCTGCGTAACACAATCCCAGGCTGGCGTGGACCATGAGGCGGACTACCGAGCGCTGACCAAGGACAACGGCTATGTGTGGATTCGCGACGTTGTGCACGTGGTGCGCAATGACAGGGGCGAGGTCGAAGCACTGATCGGCTTCATGTTTGACATCAGCGAACGCAAGAAGACCGAGGACCAACTGCTGAGCTTGCAGAAAGAGCTAGAGGTGCTTTCGTTCAAGGACGGTTTGACGAGTATCGCCAACCGCCGCCGCTTCGATAGCTGTTTCGAGTTGGAGTGGGAACGCGCGCGCCGCGAGCGCCAGCCACTGTCTCTGCTGTTGTTTGACGTCGATTTTTTCAAGCAGTACAACGATTTGTACGGCCATATTCAAGGCGACAAATGTTTGATAGCGATTGCCCAGACGCTGAGTTTGGCGTTGGATGGCCCTCGCGATCTTGTGGCTCGCTACGGAGGCGAAGAGTTTGTCGTGCTGCTGCCCGAAGCCGATGCCGAGGTGGCGCGTAGAGTTGCTGAGCGCTGCCAGCGGTTGATTCAGAAGCAGTCCATCGTGCATGCGCTATCGCCGCATGGCCACCGCGTCACGGTCAGCATAGGCACGGGCTCGGTGGTGCCAGGTGAGTGGGAAAAGCCTACAGACTTCATCAACGCCGTAGACCAGCAGCTATATGCGGCTAAAAACAATGGACGGAACCGCATTGAATATGTGCAGTTGGAGGGTGAAGCGCGCGGGTCTGCAGTTGAAAGTGCAGAAGAGCAAACAACTACCGGTCATTCATAGAGAACCTGTGAGCTTCTGCTAAGGGTCGGGTAGCGCTCATCCATGACCAGCAGGCCTTGACCCAAACCTGCCCTTTGCGGAAGGCAGGTAACGGCCAATAGCGGACGCTCCTGTTTTACTAAATGACTGATACGACAAGACCTAGCTCTTCAAATCAAAAACGTATCGGCTCACATCAAACGCTTTTCTACCCACCGCCGATATTGACGAGTGCGAAATGCCATACCGATCTGTTGCAGAATAAGCGCACGCAGCGGTGAAACGTTCGGATTGGGATTTTTCGCCCGACTCAGCTTGCGTAGTTGAAACTTTACTACTGCCATGTTTGCTAAGGATGCGATGGCTTTATTTTTCCAGGTAATCGGCGGCAATTGCGGGGCGTTGTTTTTGCCCTGCAGCCAGTCCCGAGGCAAGTTTGGATCGATGGCTAACGCTGTTCCGATCCCAACCATGTTAACGCCGCTCTGCACGACGTTTTCCGCCACCGCGCGGCGACGTATACCGCCGGTGACCATCACCGGCATTCTGGCAACCGTTTGGACATCACGGGCGAACTCGACGAAATAGGCTTCGCGAGCCAGCGTGCGGCCATCGCGCGCCTCCCCCTGCATGGCGGGAGCTTCGTAACTACCGCCGGATAATTCCACCAAGTCCACACCAAGCCCGTTAAGCAACTCAACGACCTTTTTCGCATCCTCGGCAGTGAAGCCTCCGCGCTGGAAATCGGCAGAATTGAGTTTAACGGCTACCGCAAATTCAGCCGAAACCACGGCCCTGACTGCCTTGACGATTTCGAGCAACAGGCGCGCCCGGTTTTCCAGGGAGCCACCCCACTCGTCCGTCCTTTGATTGGTCAGCGGCGAAAGGAACTGGCTCAATAAATAACCATGGGCGGCGTGAATTTCTACACCTGTAAACCCGGCTTGTTCGCCCAAGAGTGCGGTATTCGCAAAGCGTTGAATGACCTCTTCTATCACGCTTGAGGTCATCGTTTGAGGAGTGACGAAACGCTTGGAAAGTTTGCCCAGATCCAGCGGAACAGCCGACGGTGCCCAGGTTTTTTGCCCAAGGTTGGCCTGCATTTGCCGACCTGGGTGATTGATCTGCAACCAGAACTGCGCACCGCCGGATCGACCAATCCGCGCCCAGCGCTTGAATTTTTCCAGTTGCTGATCATCCTGCAACACTACGCCACCCGGCCCAGTCATGGCGCGGCCATCGACCATGACATTACCGGTGATGATCAAGCCAGCGCCACCGTCGGCCCACGCTTGATAGAGACGCATCAGTTCTTCGGAAGGAGCCTGATCGGCGTCCGCCATGTTCTCTTCCATGGCAGCTTTGGCGATTCGGTTCTTGATGGACGAACCATTGGGAAGCATCAGGATGTCGAACACGTTCATGGAGCAGTCCTCAACTGGATATGAGGCCACCTTAAGATTGAAGCCAACTTTAAGGTCAACATCTTTTTTCCGGTCAGTCGACGTTCATCTCGCCGGATCCTGGCAAGTGCGTCACCAGTTCAGCACCCAACAACAGTGCTGGCGTGTAAGCCCCGCCAGTCGGACGCACTTGCACCAGGTAATTAACCACCGCCAATGCAGCGTCGATAGTCAGGCTGTAGACGTTCGCGGTATGCACGCGGGCGGTTTTGCAATCACCACGGGCGTTACGAGCCTCGCCCCAAACGTAGGTGCCTTGATCTGCACGTTTTTCCTGATCCGGGCCGACGACCGTTTTGCCTATTCGCGCCTTGAGCAGTCGCTGCACGAACGACAACCCCAGCAAAGGACGAATCCAGTTAACGAACCGGGCGCCGCGGATCATGCCTGCGGAGCCCGGGATAAACACTTCGATGTTGGCGATGCCGGTGGTGTGCCAAGCAGTAGAAACATCGCCCCAGGGAATGGTCATTGCGAGTTTCTCTCCGGCACCGAAGTCGATACGCCGCACTCGGTAGGCCAGTGGCACCGAGATGATTTTGCCGTCACGACGAACCCTACCGCCTTGTGCCATGCCTTCAATCGAAGTCTTGGCAGTACCGGGCGAAAAGCTTGAGCGCGAATCAAATCCCAATGCCAGATGCGTCGCGTCCGGCATCGCTTTTTTCAGTACGGCGGCTACACAGTCCGTAGGCACCACATCGAAACCGACGCCTGGGCAAATGACTACACCCGCCGCATGCGCACGTTCATTCAGGGATTGAGCATACTCGAAAACGGCAATCTCGCCGGTAATGTCCAAATAATGCGCATTGGCGCGCAAGCAGGCTTCCATCATTGGCGCGGCTGTCGCTGAAAATGGCCCTGCGCAATGCAGAACCAGGCCATGACCTTTGACTTGAGCAAGTAGCCGTACTTCATCCTCAAGGCCAAACACCCGAGCTTCAAGCCCCAATTCTCGGGCCAAGGCTTCGACTTTGTCGCGGCTGCGTCCTGCCAGCACAGGTCTAAGCCTAAAGTGGACCCATCGGTCAAGACAGTTTTTCAGCGAGTTTAAGCTGCGTCGCTTACTGCCACTGCAGCTGGTCGGC